>NZ_QEOA01000003.1:0-476566 GCF_003096855.1 Bacteroides galacturonicus
GATGTAAACACAGTAAACCAGCTATTGACATATTCAAAGCAGGCAGAGGCAGGAATACACCAAAAAGCAATACAGATGTTGCTTGGAGCAGGAAATAATAAAAAACAGGACAGTTTAAGTATTTCTGATGCTGCACGAGGCTTTTCAAAGCAATCCATAGCTGCACTGATAGATAAAAATGCGAATATTTCTAACAGTGAATTAGCTTATTATTTTGCAAACTATAATAATTCAAGTGCTATTTTGGATGCAATCAATTTTGGGAAGAATGTTTCCTGTGGATATAATTCTGATTTTAAGGAGTACGGGGTTATTTCCTTTGACCTTAATGGGAGCAGACAGGTAGTACCTAATTATGCAGTACCGAAAATGAATACAAGCACCATGTCAGGCATTTGTGCTGCGAATAATTCTCTGGTACTAAGTAATAAAAGTTATTATGCATGGACAACATCAAGTGGCGGTAAATATACATGGACGGTCAATAATGGAAGAATAGGCTGGGCAGCCTCGGAATCGTTGCTTGCAGAGAATACAAATCAAAAAGGAACAAATTATAAGTGGGAAATGTGTAAGGCAGGCAATATCCTGTCTGATCTGGCACAGGGAAAGAGTGTGTGGGGGTATCTCTACAGCAATGAGGAGGTATTGTCCGTCTGTGAGAAAGTCGGGATTTCTCCGGGATTCTTTTCTATAGATGCGGGAGCAGGAAAACACACTTATTTATTGCAGGAATCAGGAAAGACCATAAATGTTGACGCAAAGATAAAACAGTTAAATGATATAAACTGGATAGAAATCGGATATAAAGAAGGAGATACGTTTTCCGTTTATGGTAAAGAGTATGCTATTGACAGCAGTGGGCATATCAATGTTTCGGCAGAAGATGAATTTACATCAACGGAAATTAAATATCCAAGTCGTTCAATATAATAGAAATTATTTTAAGTTTCAATAACAGGGAGGTAGGATTATGGCAATTACGGGTATCAATAACAGCAGTTACACATCGTATTATGCTTCAAATTATAAGAATACTGTAAAAAAAACAGATAGTGAAAAGGATAGTACAAATACAAAAGACGGCAACGTGACAACAAGTACAGTTGAATTAAAAACATCACGTCCCGGTGTGACAAAAACAGAGCAGATTAAGACAGGGTATAGTAATGTAAATGATTATTCAAAATACTTGCAGGAAAAATACCATTATGTGAATACGGGAACGACTTCAATGCAAGGGGTTCCGACAACAGTATCCGTTTCAAGTGCATTTTTACAGAAGTGTATGAATGATCCGGAAAAAGCAAAGTATCTGGAGGAAAACTTAGCAGCCATTCCAGATTGTGCCAAAAGTGCGGTTAATGGATGTTTGGGCACTTTGACAAATCTGAGTTATAAGGTTGATGAAAACGGAAATATTTCGGTGGCAATATCTGGTACAAATGATCCAGATGGGAAAATAGCGAAAGAGAATGCTGAACGAAAAGTAAAAGAGAACAGAGAAAAAGAGGAAAAGGTAAAAGAAAAAAGAGCTGCTAAAAAAGCAGAGGAAGAAAAAGCTGCAAAGCAACGTGCAGAAAAATCGGCAGAAAGAAAAGAAACGGGTGATTATACCTTATCCATAACTGGTAATGATGTAAAAAGTATGACACAGAGCCTTGTAGCAGAATCTGTGAGTATTTCTGCACCTGATAGATCAAGTTTTGATATTAAGGCATAAGAGGATTTGATAAAAGAAAAATATCTAATTGGTGCATAGGATGGCATCACCAGAGAGTAGAGTGGCAGAAAGTCAGTAGATATAAAGTTATAGATAGATTTATTTATGAACCGTGGGGTGGATTTATGGGAATCTCTTTTTCAAATATAGGAACAGTTGGAAGGGAACAGTTAATTACTTCTGGTAGTAATGGAGAACCAAACTGGTCTTATATTCCGTCGAAAGGAAAAAGTACGAAAACGCAGACTGAATTTGTGAGTGAGATTAAGAAACTGGCACAAAAGGCTGCCAATGCTCCTGATAAGACAGAACAAGACGCTATTTCAAGGCAGGTATTGCAGTTAAGGGCAGAATATTTGTCAGAGGTTGCACCGGATAGAAAGCAGTTGTACCAGCAGGCAAAAAGTGCAATGAAAAATCAAAATACCAATCAAAAATGTAAAGGTATAGGAGAATTAACCTTACTGGATTTTTTGGAACAGGCAGAAGGAAAGAATCAGAATCTTGCAGATAAGCAGATTGTACTGGCAGGAGGCGGAACATTAAATTTCACTATTTTAACATCAGGTGGTTATGGTGTTCAAATTCAGAGTCAGGGTGTGAATGTATTGTTAAATACTGGTGCCGGCTGGGGGTATGAAATGACTCCGGCAGAACTTACAAAAAAAGATGAATTCTATTCCATTTACTGGAAGGAATATAATGCCGTAAAGAATGGTATGAATTCTGAATTAAAAGAACTACCGGATTATCTGGAGAAAAGACCAGTTTTTGAAGCGAAAGCCTAATGATAATAATGCAATTCAAATAAAAAGGAGTATTGATATATGCAGATTAGTTCCAACTATTCTATGAATGGTGTGCCATATGAAAACAGACGCAGACAGAATGATATTCCTCAATTTAGTACAGAACGTGCTGAACAGGAAAATGAGAGTATAAATCCATATATGGAAGATACGGATTTTAACGAAAAAGCATTTGATATGATTGGTCCGAATGTTCCGCAGGATGTAAAAGGTGCATGGATGGAAGCAGCGAAGGAAGTAAATGCGAATGGTATGGGAATAAAGAAAAATGGAATGTTGAGCCATATATCACAGATGATGGTACAAAGGCTGAATAAGCAGATGAAGGGAGAGGGCGATGTGGATAACATCGACATTTTGGGCAACACAACAGAATCTGCAATTCAGGCAACGAAACAGGCTTTATATAATTTAGACCATCCACTGGAATATGTTCCGAAAAGCATAGAAGTTCAGAGGGCTTGTATGAAAGAGAGAGAATTCTATGTTGCATTTCTGGAAAGATTGGAAAAGTTATAATTGACTGGAACAGAAACGGAAAATGACAACGATGAGACATATATAAAATTATTTAGGAGATAACATATGAGTGATAGTACCCTTCACATTGGAACTCTTGCTTCAAACAATGTAAATAATATTGTAAATGATACAAGTAAATATGATGAATACAAAGAAAAAGTAAAGGAGTTGGAAAAAGAACTTCAAACCCGGAAAGACACCTTTGAGAAAATGACAGAACCACTGGTATATGTATGTGACTGCTATCAAAAATTTAATGTAGTGACAGGCATGCCGAAAAGCACATTCGGAGATTCTTTTGGCTATGCAATGCAGAAAGAGATTTCGGATTATATGCAGGATTTTTATGCTGGAAAGGTGAGCAGAGAGGATCTTGATTCTTATTTTGAGAAATGCTGTACTTCCATGCGTACTTACCGGACGGGGCAGCATCAGACATACGGAACCAATGAAGCAGATAATACACAGATTGTAAGTGAGATGTATGAGGTTTTTGCGAAAGAAAATGCAAGGGCGGCAGGTCAGGCGAACTATCAGGAAGGCAAAGCATGGAATGAAAAATACTATTCTGATGGTCACAGTGATTGGACTTATTATAATTCGGATTATTACTATCAATGCAATGACACCAATGCGGCATTGAGAGAATCTGTCCGGAAGATGACGGAAAAATGGGAATTGGACGGGATTGACTGTGATGAAATCGAAGCAAATTCTAGCCTTACGTTAGACGGTGGTTTTGATTTTAACAGTATATGGAATTCGGATTTCAGAAATCAGGTCGGAAGGAGCAGTCTGGCAAAGGAATCAACGATACCGCCTGAGAATTTTAAGATGTTTTTAAAGGAACAGGTAACGTCTTTTACAGAGGAAAATAAATTTAATGGTAATCTGAAAATAACAATCGGAAAGAGCAATTACGATTTAAACGTCCCATTTCAGACATTACGCACCGGCTCGGAAGGCGAAATCCGTAATGTATGGGATTTAATGGAAGATTATTATTCGGATACTAAAGACAATTCTAAAGTCAAAAATTTCCTGAGAAATATGTCTGTATTTACACGATGGTATTCGTATGAAACAGGAATCAATGACAGATTCGGTGATTATTTAAGATAGTGAAAGATTAGGATACTACGATATATAATAAGAAGGTTGGTGATATTATGAATATATTTTTTAACAGCCGAATTAATGCTAATCAGTCGTTGCTTAATGTTTTGTTTGGTCAACAGCAAAAAGCGGCAAGCAGTCAAAACACTGGTTGTAGAGGCACAAGAGATACTTTAACGATAAGTGCATCGGGAAAGGAAAAATTGACAAAAAGTACAAGTGGAAGGACACATAATACAAGTATTGATAGTAGCATTGACTTAAAGTCCTATATAGCTTCAGCAAAAAAAACGAATCAAGAGCTCATCGAGAATGCAGGAACACAGATTAATGCGAAAACAAGTGAATATATGAGTACAGGTAAAGCATTTAGGGCAGCATTAACGGAAAAGTATTCTAAGCTTGTTGCAGAAGCAAAAACACATTCTAACCCTGAAAATTATATTCATTCCAAGTATTTTGATAAGAGTTCAGAGTATTACGAGACGAATCTGACTGATACAGAACGTAGGATTGCATATAATTATGAGATGCAGATGTGCCGGACAGGAAAAATAAATGGTGTAAATTATCAGGATTCTTTGTTCAGGGGAATTGAAGTGGACGGCGACAGTGTAGATTCGGATAAAATCCAATTTGAAAGAGCATTGGTAAATTCGCAGATTTCAAATATTTTAAAGCAGGCTGGTGTCGATACATCTTCTATTACGAAAGATTGTACTTTTACTGTCGATCCATACAGTTACGAGATAACGGTAGATGGCGTGGATGAAGAAACAAAGGTGTTGATGCAGAATGCTTTAAATGTAGGTAATAATGGGAAAAATCTCTATAAGCATATCTATTATTGCTCAACACAAGATGGCTGTGAGAGTTCTCAAGTAACAGAGGAATCAAAGATGAAATACGAAGCATATCATC
Source organism: Bacteroides galacturonicus (assembly GCF_003096855.1). Taxonomy (NCBI): domain Bacteria; kingdom Pseudomonadati; phylum Bacteroidota; class Bacteroidia; order Bacteroidales; family Bacteroidaceae; genus Bacteroides; species Bacteroides galacturonicus. The sequence goes on from NZ_QEOA01000003.1 coordinate 5,092, forward strand.
AGGTTTATAGTTATACAGGATATGGATTAGACAAACTTGAGGAAAAAAATGGGACATATTATACGGAGTCGGGAGAGAATATATTAGACTTAGTGGATAGTGCAGTTGAAAGTTCCGGAAAAGTTCCGAAAGAGTTTAATCAGCAAATGAAGAATTGGATACATGACCTGGTTTCAACGATATCGACCAGAGGATGGAACAATGTGCCAGATATGACTTTAAGCATTTTATATGGAAAGAGCGGTTTAAAGGACATGAACCAGCTGATTACATACCAGTATGAAGCTGATCGTATGAACAGACAATGGTATTCTGTGCTTTAGAAATATGCTAAAAACAAAAATACTTAATAAAGTGGGTTCCTTTATTTCTTGGAGATTTATGACGATATATGCCATATAACATTGAGTTAATTCTAAACGGATTTTGAATTTATTTACAAGGAGGTTTTTATATGGCAATGAATATCAGCGGATTAGGCAATACCTATAATGGCATCAATACAAATAGCAAACAATATAAGGCTTTGAAAGAAAAAGGCTGGTTATCTGGTATTATGCAAAATGAAGCCATGATGTCACCAGAAGAAAGAATTATATATGAAACATTCGGTGGAAGAGATACCATTATTAAGAATCTGATGAAGCAATTTGATTCGGATGGTGATTTGCTAAATGCAAATGGGGTGGCAGGAATGGATGTTACCGGCAAGGGTACGTCGTGGCAGCAACTCACGAGTGTATCTGAGGAATATCGTCAAAAGATGTTTGATAATGTGAAGAAGGAATTTATTCAGGAAAATGGTCTTTCAAATGGTGATACAACGAAGCGTTCAGATATTTTCAAAGATTATCAGTTAAGTGTAAACAAAGACAAACGGCTAAGTGGCACATGGACTTTAGAGCAATACGAAGGACAGTATAGAGCCGCTATGTATGCAGCAGTGAAATCAGCTAATCCAAATTGGAAACCGGGACAAAAGTTTGATACAAGCATTCTTGATAATGTCAAAAGAGAATCAGTGGAATCTACTCTTGTCAAAAATGGTAATAGGTTAGTTCGTAATTCTATTGATGTATCAGTATAGAATACAACATCTTTGGTGCTAGAGATACGGTCAAATAAGCTGCTCAATCATGGGAAAAGTATAAAATTAGGAGCTTTAGATAATATCACAAGGGAAAAGTTTTCAAAAACTTCTGGTAACTCTTTGAAATACATATCATATCAATAGATACGATAATATAAATTATGTTTGTATTTGTTGATAACAGGTTTATATCGGAAAAATTGTAAATTTATTTTCTATGTGAATTTTCATTTTTGTAGGGCTGGCATTAGGCCAGCCCTTGATTTTATTATAATAGATAAAAAGATATTGAATATATATGCACGGTAAAAAGACGATTCTCAATAAATGAGATTGGGAAAAAGTAATCTTAGTGCTGTTGAAAAAATCACCATAGTTCTAATGAATCTTCTGCATCTACCCATATCTGCATTGTTCCATCAAGATATAATTTTGCATATTCAAGTGGTTTATCAATGGCAAGTGCGTTCAATGCACAGTCTGATCCGGGTGTGGTTTTTAAATCCTTTTCGGCTTCCCAACAGTCAATGCGGAGCATATAACCAGCAGAAGTATAAATATCAATGCTGTTTCTGTGTGGATTGTATTCTGCAAATATTGTTCTCATCGTATAGAATCTCCTTATTATTCAATCAGTCATTCGTTACAAAAATCAGAAGCATTTCAATCAGCTCACCATGTCACTTTTATTTTGTGTTATACTGTTTTATAGATTTTTCTTGCCCTTGTATTTGCCCTTATCAGAGTTTGTAAACACTGGTGGAACGATATAACATAAGGGAAACAATAAGGGAAAGCTCACCTGCGACAAATTCAGTGTTTTCAAGGGTTTGCGGAAAATTTAATAACAAAATATAACAGTTATTAAATCTCTTAAAACAGGTGAAATCTCAATCGGAATTTGGCGATTGGATAAATTTAGTTTTCGTTGTAAAAACCTTTATTTTAGGGCGTTGCTACGGAAAGTAGCAGAAAAATAGTGAAATGACAGCTAATGTTTCTTGTTTGGTAAAGGTTAATTTACTAATCTGTGAAGGAAGTAAAACAAACCGAAAACGGAGGTAGAAAAATGACTTTAGAAGAAAAAATTAAACATTACAGAAAACAGGCTGGACTTTCACAGGAGAAGATGGCTGAGAAAATCGGTGTATCAAGACAAGCCATTACAAAGTGGGAAAATGGAACCGGAACACCGGATATTGCAAATCTGATGGCAATAGCAGATCTCTTCCAGATATCAGTAGATGAATTACTTTCGAATGAGAAATCAGAGAAAAAGCAGTCTAATTACATCTATGAAAGTCGTACTGAATACGATATTGATGGTAAGAAGAATTTTGATATCAAGCTTGGTGGAGCATATGCTGTAGATTTAAAGGCATATCATGGAGAAAAAATTGAAGTCGCAATGTTTTCAAATGTCTATAAGAATCTTCTGGCAGATTATAAAGTTAAGATTGATGATATAAAAAACCGAATCGATATTGATCTTAACAGATTTAATGAAGCCAGTGAAGCAGATGCAAAGGAGAGTTTGGTCATTACTATTTTTATTCCAGTAAAATATATTGGAAAAATCGAGTTATCAGTTAATGCAAGGACACTGAATATTACTGACATAGAAAATGAACATATTGAGGTAAATGGCAAAATTAGCGAAGTTACCCTTCAGGGAAATAAAAGTGAAATTGAGATAGATTCAAATCTTGATATGCAGATCAGTGTTTTATCACATGAGGGTGCGATTGAGATTAATCAGTTGTCAGCAACATCAAGACTTACAATTCCTGCAGATTATAGATTTAGAAGCACAAAAAAGGGAATAGCAACTCATATTTATTATGAGAGACAGGGCAAAAAGGTTGATGACTTTTCAGATGCCGAAGCAGACAATTACATCGAGCTCAATGGTATAAAGAGTGAGCTTGTGATTGTAGAGGCTGAGGTGTAGTCATGGAAAAGTATATATATCGACCGGTCAGATTCTATTTGATTACATTTGCCTGCACTTGGTTCTGGTGGCTATTTGCAATTTTACTTAATGAAGGGACAGGGCTTTATCTTGGAATGTTTCTTGGCTTGGTTTCACCTGCCGTAGTTGCCGTAGTAACTGTATTTACATCTAAGAATAAAGCACTCATTAATGACTTTAAGAAGAAGCTGATTGGGTTTTATAGAATAAAACCTAAATATATATTAATTGCAGTGCTGATATTTGCTGTGATAGTGACGGCTTCAATCGGTACATCAGTATTATTTGGCGGCAGTATAAATCAGTTATCATTTACAGAAGACTTTTCATTTTCTATAGGTGGTACGTCTGCATTTCTTACAATTTTGTTGGCATCCTGCATAGAGGAGTTAGGTTGGAGAGGTTATGGAGAGGATGCTGTTGGTGCATACAACAGCTGGTTTAAGGAGTCTATCATCTTTGGATGTATCTGGTCTTTGTGGCATTTGCCATTATTCTGGATACCTGGAACGTACCAGTATGGACTTAAAGAGATGGGAATCATGTATGTGATTAACTTTCTTCTTAGCGTGATACCACTTGATTTCCTTCAGACATGGGTATATGTAAAGAATAACAGAAGTATGCTTGCAACAATTATTTTTCATTTGTTTATAAATATTATGCAGGAAAAGATAAACATGACTCCTGAAACAAAATGTATACAAACTATTTTTGTTGTTATTGCGGCAATTATAATTGTTGTTATAAATAAAGAAATGTTTTTTGAAACACAGCATGTGGGTAATTTACTTGAAGAGAAAATTATGAATCGAGAGATAAATTGAACTTTATCGATGTAAAGAAATCGACAATTTCCAGTTTGTAGAATTAAGAAAATCGGAATTTACAGGAGAAGAATATGAAGATCATTTGGATAGATGGTACTTTTGGAATTGGAAAGTCTGCTGTTGCTGCTGCGATTGTTAAGAAAATACCACAGGCACATCTGCTTGAATTCGATGCATTGCAAGAAAAATATAAGCCAACTTCAGATTCTGATCGTTTTGGGAGAAGATATCCAGAAGCTAAAAAATATTTGGTTGATGCTCTCGTTGATGAAATAACAGAAATAATACAAGAAGGAGGTTGCAACTGTTTAGTCATTCCAGTTGCATTGATTAATGATTATTGCAATCAGAAACTTATAGATGGCTTCGCAAATATTGAGAGTCACCATTTTATATTAACGGCCAAGACGGAAATCCTACATCAACGCATAAATAACCAAGAAAATCGAGACATCGATTTGGCAGTAACCTATATGCCAGAGGCAACACAGTATTTAAGTAATCACTATTATGATGCAAGCATAATAGATACGTCTAACATGAGCATTGATAGTGTTGCAAAAGAAATAATTGAAAGCATAACTCGGTAACTTCCTGTTTATAAAACTGATAAAGGAAAGCAGGTGTGTTTTTATGGATAAGATTACAACAATCAAACAAAGTGCTAAGAGTATTCTCACAGGTAATATCGAATCGGCAAAGAATCTTATAAATAAGGAATATCCATTTAAGAAGTTAAAACCGGAGGGAAGAAGCTATACAGATAAGGAAAAGTATGAGCAGTTTGTAAGAGACGGATTTATAGACAGATATACCGGGGAAAAGCTTGTTAATCCGGGATTGTTAAAGGTGTTATCATATTACATGCCGGATGCATTTCCATATCAGAGCCATTGGAAGATGGAAGAATGTCACAGTGCCTACTGGGAACTGGTCCCAACAATTGACCACATCATTCCTATTGCCATTGGAGGAGAGGATAATCCGTCTAATTATGCGACAACGTCTATGCTTCACAATTCAGTTAAGAGTAACTGGACATTAGAGCAGCTAAACTGGAAACTGTATCCTGCAGGAGACATTAATGAGTATGACGGGCTTACCGATCTTTTCGTGAGACTTATAGAAAACGACCTTGAGCTTTTTGATGATCCATACATAAAACGCTGGTATAAGTTATCTGTGGGAATGAAATAGAGACTGTTCCTAAATGTATATAACAATTGATTGTAAATGAAAGAGATAAGAGTATGCATATATATGTAGATGCTGACGCATGCCCTGTGATTGGGATAGTTGAAAGAATAGCTAAGAGTCATAATATTGCCGTAACGCTTTTGTGTGATACTAATCATTATCTTACATCAGACTATTCAGAAGTGGTATATGTGGGTGCCGGAGCTGATGCGGTTGATTTTAAGTTAATAAGCCTTTGTGAAAAAGGAGATTTAGTAGTTACGCAGGATTATGGTGTTGCTGCCATGGCATTAAGTAAGGGTGCATATGCCATTCATCAGTCCGGGAAATGGTATACAAACGAAAATATTGATCTTATGTTAATGGAAAGACATATAAGTAAGAAGGCAAGGCGGGCAAGCAGTAAAAACCACATGAAAGGTCCAAGAAAAAGAAGTGATAAGGATGATTTAAACTTTGAAGCCTCTTTTGAGAGACTAGTGGAAAAGTATCAACACTTGGATACCAGCCGGATGTCTGGAAGAGCTGGAGTTAAATAAAAATTAGGAGACAGATATATGAATTTTGAATTAGCATGCCTGGAGGATTTTAATGAGATAGAAAATCTCTATTGGGATTTAATAGATAAAAGCAAAGAAGAACCTTCTTTTCCTGACTGGGAAAAGGGTGTACATCCTTCAGCAGATTTTTTAATGGCTGGTATTGTTAAGAAAGAGTTGTTCGTATTAAGAGATGAAGGAATAATTAAGGCGTGTGCCATAGTTAACAGTAATTCTAATAAAGAGTATAAAAAGGTAGCGTGGAAAGTAAATGAAAGAGATAATAATGTATGGATAATCCATGCTCTCGCAGTGCGATATGAGTACCGCGGTATGGGTCTTGCTACTCAATTTGTAAAAAACTTAATATCATATGCTAAGTTAGAAAACATTGAAGCCATTCATCTTGATGTAATAGATAAGAACACACTAGCTGACAAGTTATATATCAGAGCTGGCTTTAAATATGTAAGTACTGAAAACATATTTTATGAGGTGGTTGGAAACAGGCAGTTTAGAATGTATGAGTATGTGATTGAGTAGAAAGTATTAGATATGCACATATAATGAGCATTATCTACCTTACAGCAAGCTATAATGAAAAAATCATAGTAAAGAAGGAACGATTGTGAATATAAGATATGCAACAATGTCTGATTTAGATGATATTGTATCGGTTGAATCCGAGTGCTTTCCTGTTTTAGAGGCAGCAACTAAAGAAGAATTTGAGCAAAGAATAAAGTATTTTGGAAATCACTTCTGGCTTATGTTTGATGAGGGTAAACTCATTGCGTTTGTAGATGGTTTTGTTACGGATGAGGCCAATCTTACAGATGAGATGTATGAAAATGCATCAATGCATAATGAGAATGGTGCATGGCAGATGATTTTTGGCGTAAATACTCGTCCTGAATATCGCAGATGCGGATATGCGAAAGAGCTGATTAAGAAGGCCATCTTAGATGCCAGAGAACAGAACAGGAAAGGACTTGTATTAACCTGTAAAGAAAGCCTTGTTCCATATTATTCCAAGTTTGGATTTGTTGATGAGGGGATAACAGATAAATCTACTCATGGAAATGTCCTGTGGCACCAGATGAGATTGGATTTTAAATTAAGAAATAATGGAGTAAATCTTTCAGATAACAAAAATGTGACCGCAAACAAGAAATTTGCAGCCGACAGAATACTATCATATTTTAAAGAAGAGTGGAAGGTACTGCTTATAATAACAGTTTCAGGTCTTATATATAACTTTGGACTTTTGTTTGGCCCTTGGTTTGAGGGTAAGATGACAGGATGTCTTATAGATATATTAAGCCAAAATGCTGTATACAAGGATATGTTTATACTTGTAGTGTCATATATTGTATCTATTGCAGTTGTTCAGATATCAAGATATATAAAGCGTTTCTATGTGAGAAGATTTGCGAATAATGTCAACAGAAGAATGAAGAAGATATTGTATGGGACGCTTGTGTTAAAGAGCAAGACAGAACTTGAAAGTGAAGGTATGGGCGATATTATGACAAAGGCAATCCTTGATGTTGATGATTGTGCTGAGGGCATGAGAAAGTTCACAACAGAGGTGTTTGATACAGGAGTAGCACTGGCTGCATATGCAGGAATGCTGCTTGTATATGATGTAAGGCTGGCACTCATTGCAATGATATTTCTACCGATATCTTATCTGCTTGCAGAAAAGATGAAGATTATCGTACAGAGAACAGGTGCAGAATATAAAAGACAGTCAGGAATATTAAGCAATGCCACACTAGACAGAGCTTCTAATGCCATAACTTACAGGGTATACGGAAGGGAAGAGGACAGAAGAATTGCATACGAAGATAATCTTTCATCATATGAGAAAGCTGCTATCATGGCAAATATATGGAATTCTTCAATGACACCCTTATACAGGATTATATCAATGACAGGTATAATATTTATATTATATTTCGGCAGTAAAAATGTACTTGGAACGGGGTGGAAAAGCTGGGATATCGCGGCATTTACGACATTCCTTGCCTGTTTTATAAAGTTATCGGATAAGTCTTCAAAGGCGGCAAAGCTGTTTAATGCAGTTCATAAGGCACAGGTTTCGTGGAAACGTATTAAATCGCTTATGGTTATTCAGGATAAAGATACAGATTGTAAAAATCAGACATCAGGAAAGCTTGAAGTAAAAAACTTAAGTTTTACATATCCAGATGGAAAAACTGTATATAATGATATTTTCTTTACTGCAGAGCCGGGGGAGATTATAGGCGTTACGGGTCCGGTTGCCTGCGGTAAGTCAACATTTGGAAAGACCTTCCTTTGCGAATGTCCATATAAGGGAAGTATTAAGTATAATGGAAATGAATTAAGCAGTGTTGCTGATAATGTAAGGTCGGGAATAATAAGTTATCTTGGACACGACACAGAGCTTTTTAATGACTCTATTAAGAATAACGTGCTTCTTGGTGATGATTGCAATGTATCAGAATACCTCAAGGACGTATGTATCGATAAAGAAGTTGCACAGATGGAAAATGGAGTTGACACACTTATTGGTAATGGTGGTGTAAGACTGTCAGGTGGACAGGCACAAAGAATAGCACTTGCCAGAACGCTTTGTCATAAGAAGTCGGTACTTGTGCTTGATGATCCATTTTCAGCACTGGATATAAGCACTGAGAAAAAGATATATAACAACCTTTGTGATATAGCAAAGAATAATATTGTAATTATTATGACACATCGTCTGTATATGTTCCCTAAGATGGATAAGGTTATATGGATGGATAATGGAAAGGCAATAGTTGGAACACACGAAGAGATTATGTTACAGTGTCCGCAGTACAGGAAGTTGTATGAAAATGTCAGCACACAGATGAGGTAGACGTGGCTGAACATACAGAAAAAGGTACATTACAAAATAAAAATACCAACGAAAATAAGAAAAAGGAGTTGGATAATATTGAGTAGTAATAATGTAAACAGCACAGAAGCCAATAATTATAATATTAATAACGTTGATAATAAGAAAATGAATAACAAGAATTCACACAACGTAGTTTCAATAATATTACATACTATAATAAAGAGAAAATGGCTTTCTCTTGGAATTATAATTTCAGTATGTGGTGCGGTTATAACAGCTCTTTATCCACCACTTGTACTTGGAAAAATAGTAGATACACTCACAACAGGAAGTCAGATGCCTGTATATCTTGTATTTCTTTATATGGCATTTACAGTTATTACAGGTCTTATGGAAGCCACAAGAGAAGGGCTTCTTACAGTATTTGGGCAGAAGATAACACACGCACTTAGAAGTGGACTTATGGAGCATTTTGTAAGACTTTCTACTGACTCACTTAATAAGCAGGAGTCAGGTGCTGTTGTATCAAGGTTTGTAGGTGATGTTGATACAGTTGAGAACCTTTTTACATCGGGAATTGTAAGTATGTTTGCAGATGCGTGTAAGATAATAAGTATTCTTGCAGTTATCTGGTTCAGAAATAAAGGACTTGCAACAGTGCTTATGGTGCTTCTTCCATTTTTATTCTGGTTTACAAGACATATACAGAAGAATATGCTTGATGCCCAGTTAAAAAATAGACGAGCAGTCAGCCGTGCTTCAGGACATGTACCTGAAACACTTCACAATATCCGTACGATCCATAATCTCGGCAAGGAGAAGTATATGGAGAAAAGATACGATGAATATATAAGCGACAGCTACAAAGCTATGGAAAAGACCAACTTCTACGATGCCGTATATTCACCGGTTATTCTTATATTAAATGCAGTTGTAGTGGCGGTGGTTATGTTGTTTTCAGCCTCAGGCAATGCCAAAGTCCTTACACTTTTTGGTATGTCAGCAGGTACAGCAGTAGCAGTTATTAACTATATATCACAGATATTCTCACCGGTTGAAAGTCTTGGAATGGAAATCCAGACGATACAGTCAGCAATTGCGGGCGTGAGAAGAATAAATGAATTCTTTGAACTTCCAGTACTAGATAATAATGAAGAATTACAGGCAGAAAAGACATTTGATAGTAAAAATGATACACCTTATGTCCAGTTCAATGATGTAACGTTCGGATATGAGGCTGACCACACTGTAATAGCTGATAAGACATTTGTTGTAAATAGAGGAGAGCAGGTTACACTATCAGGAAGGACAGGTGCAGGTAAGAGTACAATATTCAAGCTGCTTTTAGGTCTGTATAATCCACAGAAAGGTTCTATCCTTATAAATGATATGAATTCAGCCGCGATACCAGATAACAGAAAGAGAAAAATATTCGGTTATGTTGAGCAGTCATTCCATATTGTTCCTGGAACAGTTAAAGACCAGATAACACTTTATGACAAGTCCATATCTGACGAAGCTGTTATCAAAGCGGCAAAGCTTACAGGACTTCACGATACAATTATGAACTTTGAAAATGGATACGATACCCAGTGTACGCAGGAATTATTCTCGCAGGGACAATGGCAGTTGTTATCCATAGCAAGAGCTACAGCTGCCAACCCGGAGCTGCTTTTACTTGATGAGATAACAGCCAATCTTGATGCCAATACAGAAAGAGATGTTCTTACAGCACTTAAAGGTGTATCTGAAAACAGAACAGTTATATCAATATCACACAGGGTTACGGCAAGAACAGGACGTGTAATAAACTGTTAAATACAATATTTCATAATGACAATGCCGCCAGAATGTGATAATATTTTTCATATTGGGTAATTTAATGAATTAAAGTATATCAGGTGGACAAAGTGGAAGATATTATGTATAGCATTAACAGGCTGTTAAGCATTACGATTGGAAATAATAGGTCATATTTTGATGTGCAATATGTTAATATTGCTATGTTGGTCTGGGGTTGTGTATTCTGCTTAATAGCAGGGGTGGGAATGATTTTAAGTAAGAATTTTGACCGCCGTAAGAGGCTGTGGATGATACTTTTGCAGTTTGCAACAGTTGTTCTGTTGCTCAGTGATGCAACCGCCTGTATATTCAGAGGTTGGACGGGGATATTTGGATATTGGATTGTAAGGATAAGTAATTTTATAGTATTTCTTGACAATAATATAATATTATATTTGTTCCACAGGTATGTGTGCAGTTTTATTTTTACGGAACAGGAAGAAAGAACTTTAAAAAGAGCAACATTTATAAATATACTGTGTGCCGTGGCAGTAGCTCTGGTTATTATTTCACAGTTTACAGATTTGTATTACTATTATGATGCACAGAATGTATATCATAGAAGTGAAGGTTTTATAATATCTATTTTTATACCTGTAACAGGAATGATGGTAGAGATGTCATTTTTGATAGAATACAGAAAGAAATTAAGCAATATTACAATTTCTTCACTTGGTTCATATATTATTCTTCCAATTGTAGCGGCAATAATACAGTTCTACTTTTATGAAATTTCGTTGATTGATATAGCTGTATGTAATTCAATGATAGTTATGTATATAACTGTTATTGGTGAACAGGACAGGAAACTTAACAATCTGGAACAGAAGCAGATTAAGACAGAGGCTGAACTTGAAATATCTATGGTGCTTAACCAGTGTATAGCAGAACTGACAACTGAAGCGGATATTAACATAGCTATACATAATCTTCTTGCAATTATTAATAATTATTTTGGTGCGGACAGATGTTATATTTTTGAAAATAATTACGATGATAATACAATGGATAACACCTATGAGTATGTTGGTGATAGTATTACAGCAAAGAAGGATAAGCTTCAAAAGCTTTCAATGAATATTGTAAGTTTATGGATGGAGAATTTTAAAGAGGAAAAGCCATATTATATAGCAGATGTCAGCAAGCAAAAGGAAGAACCTGTATACAATATGTTGCATGAACAGAATGTAGACAGACTTCTTGCAGTGCCATTAAAAAGAGATGGAAATATAATTGGATTTCTTGGAGTGGACAATCCGGTTAATCATTACGAGGATATGGCATTGTTGTGTTCTATACAATACTTTGTTACTAATAGTCTTGAAAAGCGTGTGCAGCAGGATAGGATGCGTTATTTAAGTTACAGGGATATGCTTACAGGTTTGTACAATCGTAACAAATATATAAGCATTGTTAAAGCGGCTAAAGACCAGATACTTAAAAATGTCGGAGTTGCTTACATAGATCTTAATGGTCTGAAAGCAATTAATGATAATTATGGACACTCTAATGGTGATAAGCTCATATGTACAGCAGCAGACACATTCAAAATGGTATTCCCGGATAATTCTTACAGGATAGGTGGGGATGAATTTGTAATTATAGAGCAGAATATTGAGCGTGATAAATATGAAGAAAGAATTACAGCCTTGAAAAATATAATGCAGGATAAACAAGTAAGCATATCCATAGGAGTTCTGTGGAGAGAGTATGTTGACGATTTAGAAGAATTATTAAAGGCGGCAGATAAGCTTATGTATATGGAGAAAGAGATGTATCATAATAACAGAGAATAAAGTTAAAATAAAAGGGATTTGGGATACACCTTCCAAATCCCTTTTGTGTTCTTTTTGTGCTGTTAAGGGATTTATATTAAAAGTTATGATGGGTATGTATCCCCAGCACAAATATAATTATAAAATGTTGTTAAAACAGCATAAAATGCTTGTTACTTTGGAACAAATGCTTGTTGTTTGTTATATTGATTGTTATAGTCAGACCATATTAATCAATGCCATTTGATATTTGAATTCAGTGTTAATATCTTAGGCAGGAAAAGAGGTATAATATGGCTGGAAAGAAATTTATTAACGCAAAGTTAAAAGGATATAATGAATTACAGGAAATACTTGTTGAGGACGGAGTATTTAAGGCAATTGCACCACATATAGATGTAGATAGTGATTGTGAAATTGAGGATTTGGGAGGCAAGCTTACACTGCCACCATATGTTGACCCACATATTCATCTTGATTATGTATTCACAGCAAGAAAGCAGGGCGCAACTAACGGAACAGGAACATTATTTGAAGGAATTCAAAGGTGGAGTGAAACTAAATCAGATTTAACAATTGATGAGATAAAGGCAAGAGCAATAAAGGCAGTTAAAATGGAGGTGTCACACGGTGTCCAGTTCATAAGAACACACGCTGATGTAACTGACCCTAACCTCACAGCCTTAAAGGCACTTCTTGAATTAAAGGAAGAATTAAAAGATATTGTAACAATCCAGATTGTATCATTTCCACAGGAAGGAATGTATTCTTACAAAGATGGCGACAAGCTTGTTGAAGAAGGACTTAAAATGGGTGCTGATTGTGTAGGTGGTATTCCACATTTTGAGTATTGCAGGGAATTTGGTGAGAAATCAATTCATAAGGTTGTTGAATTAGCTGTGAAGTATGACAAGCTTATTGATGTACACTGTGATGAGAGTGATGACCCAATGAGCAGGTTTGTGGAGCTTCTTACTGCACTTTCAATTGTTGAAGGAATCGGACCTAAGACAACAGCAAGCCATACCTGTTCATTAGGTTCAGTAGATAACAGTTACGCATTCAGAATGATGAAGAATTTCAAGAAAGCAGGACTTAACTTCATTTCCTGCCCAACAGAGAATATATATCTTCAGGGCAGACAGGATACATATCCTAAGAGAAGAGGTCTTACAAGAGTTAAGGAATTATATGAAAATGGAATAAATGTATGCTTTGCACAGGATTCAATTCAGGATCCTTGGTATCCGGCAGGCAATGGCAATCTTATGAATGTGCTTGATAATGGTATACATATAGCCCAGATGATGTCATTTGAGGAAATGGATAACTGCCTTGACCTTATAACTGTTAATGGTGCTAAGACTATGAACATATCAGACATATATGGAATTGAGGCAGGCAAGCCAGCTAACTTTATTGTTGTCGATGCCAGGAGCGAATTCGAGGCAGTATGCGAAAGAGCCGATGTTGTTGCAAGTGTCCGTAATGGTGAATATCTGTTTAAGAAAGCACCAGTGGCTTTCGAGGCTTTGAGTGAATTTATGGCGTAGATAAAGAGTGAATTATGATATAATATGACTACTTCGTAGTCACTTAGAAGTTTCTTCGAAACTTCGGATGCGTGAAAAAGCAACGCAGGGCATATGATATAATGAGCACAAAAGTGCTCATCTTAAAAGTTCCTTATGGCACTATAAATAATTATAATAATATGTAAATAATAATTACAACATACAATATAGGAGCAGCAATATGTTTCAATGTAAAGATCTTCTCACTCTCCCCTCAATGGCGAAAGCCAGAATAATAGCAGGAAAGAGTGGTTTGTCTAATAGAATAAGGTGGGTATATAAGCCTGAGAATATGAATTTTGCGAAGTGGGTAAAGGGACAGGAGCTTTTGATTATAAGCACGCCTGTTATACAGAGTAAGGATTTTGACCTGCAAGCAGTTATTAAGAAAGCTAAGAAGCTTGATATGGCAGGTGCATTGCTTCTTGTTGGTGATAAGTACATTGCCAGTATAGACAGTACAATAATATCCTATTCCAATCTTAACGATTTTCCGATATTTGTCATATCAGGTGAAATTCCTCTTGTTGACATTTTTGAAGAAATCGGACACGCTATTGCGTATAATAAAGACTCAGATGTATTAAGTGATGATATTCTTTCAGGAATTATATTTGGAAAGGACATCAATATAGAAGCATTTTCTATTAAATTTGAAGAAGCTGGCTATGACATCAATGGTAATAACCGTATGTTTATGATTAATATTCATTCAGATAATAAGATAGAGAATTTTGATTATGATTTCATTATGAATAAGCTGAGGGACAGTTTTGCACAGAATAATGGAAGTCTGATTTTATCAAGATATGCTAATAACATAGTTGGCTGTTTTAATTGTTTGGAAAATGCTGATGATACACACGGTCTTATTAATCAATCTTACGAAGCATTATCTGAATATGTGCAGGGCAGGTATACGGATATAAAGCTTGTTATGGGAATTGGACGTGAATATAATGGAATATCACATTTGCAGAAAAGTTTTACGGAGGCTTCAAGGTGTGTAATCCTTTCGGAGAAGATACAGCTTAATGGAAGTGTGTTCTGGTATGAAGAAATGGGAATATATAACCTGTTCTCTGAATTTGGAGATAAAAAGCTTATACAGGACTTTGTTGACAGTACATTAGGCATAATTATTGACTATGATAAGGAGAATAATACGAATCTTTTACAGACGTTAAAAGCGTACCTTTGGAACAATAACAGCCTGCTTCACGCTTCTGAACAGTTATTTACGCATCGTAATACAGTAAAGTACAGAATACAGAGAATAACTGAGCTTACGGGCAGGAATTTTGATGATGCGATGACACGTCTGGAGTTTATGAATGCTTTGATATGTCTTGAGGTAAGATAGACATTTGTGCTGTGAGAACAAATGAAGTAATACAAGATTGTTATTAGAAGTCATAACAATAAAATATTTATAAAAGAATGTTGAAGTATATATGTCTTAGTGATATATTCTTGAACATAGACAAGAAGCAAAGGGGCTTCTGCTAATGGTAATATTAGCGGAAGCCCCTTTTTGTGTATTAGTAAAAATGTTAATCTAACTGGCAGTAAAGGCTGAAATAGAAATTACTAAAGCACATTCATTGTTTATCTTGCGGTATATAAAATGTACCGCTGGACGCGTCAGATATTAATAAATATTTATATAACAGGAGGAAATGATTATGAGCTACGGTCTTATAGCAGTAATAATTGTAATCGGTATTGTCATAGGTGCTATAGCTACTAAGAAATGTGAGCCATTTCTTATAGGCGGTTCAATTATAGGAGCAATATTTTTATATAAGCAGGATTTTATAACCGAATGGGTTAATACACTTGAAGGTGTTATGAGTGATGAAGCATACTTAATACTTGTATGTGGTTTGTTTGGAAGTATAATAGCACTTCTTACAGCCTCTAAGGGACATTTTGGATTTGCAAAGATTGTTTCAAAGATATGTAACAGCGAAAGAAAGACTTTATTCACAACATTTATATTAGGTGTAATTATATTTATTGATGATTATCTTAATGTATTATCAATAGGTACAGCAATGAAGAAGGTATATGATAAAGTAAAAGTACCAAGAGAAGCACTTGCATATCTTCTTGATAGTACAGGTTCACCAGTCTGTGTTATGTTCCCATTCTCATCTTGGGCAGCATATTTTGGAGCTATCTTCTTCGCACAGGAGAGTGTTCAGGCACTTGGTGCAAAGACCTGGATGGGAGCTTATATTAAAGCAATTCCATTTTGTATATATCCAATAGTTGCATTACTTATTGTAATTCTTTTCTCAGCAGGTGTATTTCCTAAGCTTGGCGGAATGAAGAAGGCTTATGAAAGAGTTGCAACAACAGGTAAGGTTTACAGTGATGCAAGTAAGAAGTACAATATGGACGATGGCGAAGGCGAACAGGACGGCAACATATTCAATTTCCTTGTTCCAATGCTTGTACTTGTAGTTGTAGCCTGTGTTACAGGGAACCTTGTAGTAGCACAGATTATATGTCTTGCAGTAACACTTGTTATATATCTTGCAGAAAAGCTGATGACATTTACAGAATACTGGGATAATTTCGTAAAAGGATTTGCAGATATGCTTCCTATTATAATTCTCCTTATAGCAGCACTTACATTCCAGACAATTGCAAACCAGATGCAGATGACAGAGTTCTTCATAGATATTACACAGCCAATATTATCAGCAAAGATTTTCCCAATGCTTGCATTTATCATTACTGGTATATTAGCATTTATGATAGCCAATGCGTGGGGCGTATGTACACTTGTTGCACCAGTTCTTCTTCCACTTGGTGCAAGTGTAGGAGCCAATGCAATACTTATAATGGCAGCAATTCTTTCAGGTTGTGCATTTGGTAATCACGCCTGCTTCTACTGTGACACAACAGTTCTTGCTTCACAGGGTTCAGGTATTGATAACTTTGACCACGCGGTATCACAGCTTCCATATGTACTTATAGGAGCTGGAATAAGTATAATTGGTTTCCTTGTATTAGGATTTGTTATGTAAAATGTGTTAGTTTTATAAAATGTATATAGGAATTATAAGAATAATTTCAGAATGGAGGCAGTTATGAGTGATAAGAAATATGTTGTTACAATAGCAAGGCAGTTTGGCAGCCTTGGACGTCCAATAGCCAAGCTTATGAGTAAGAAGCTTGGAGTTGAATATTATGACAGGGATATAGTGGAGCAGGCAGCTAAGAAGCTTAATCTTCCAGTATCACAGATAGATGAACTTGAAGAAAAGGTTAAGAAGACATCAACTAATTCATATAAGAGAATGATGTATCCTCTTGGAACACAGTCAAGCACAGAGCAGGACAGAATATTTGAAGCCCAGCAGAATATTATGAAATTCTTAGTTGAGAGAGAAAGCTGTATAATAGTTGGACGTTGTTCAGATTTTGTCCTTTCTGATGAAGAAAATGCGGTGCATATATACATTTATGCTCCATATGAACAGAGAGTTAAGAACTGTGTGAATGATCTGCATTTAAGCGAAGAAGAAGCCAAGAAGATGATAAGGTCAGTAGATGAGGCAAGAGATAATTACCATATGCACTATGCAGGATTTCTTCCATCAGACCCTAAGCACAAGACTATAATGATAGACAGCAGCTCTCTGGGCGTTGAGGGTACAGCTGAGTATCTTGTGGATTTTATTCAGAAGAAATTTGATTTAAAAACATATACGCTTGACTAAGTATGTGTTATCATATGCGTAATCTAAACATTTATGGCTTACAATAGTTAATTTAATGAGTTAATAAATGTAACCAATAGAAAGAGCATATCAGGATAACCCTATGAAGATGAGTGTAGAACAGGCATATAAAATATTAGCAGTACCCCGGTCTGCTGATATAAAAGCGATTAAGAAAAAATATAGAAAACTGATGTTAAAGGTGCATCCCGATTCATTAAAGTCAGGGAAGAATACATATCAATATAGTGCGCAGGAGATTAATGAGGCATATTCAATTATTATTAAGAATTTATCTGATAATAAAATGTCCGGTTATTTCAATAATTCCAGCGATGATAATTATTCATCAGAGTACACATATGATGGAGAATATTATCAGGACTATAATTCATATGCTTCCGATGGCGGTAATTGGGATGCACCTGTTAATGATAATGCGTATACAAGCCGTAATATATATCATTATGCAGAAGGTGCAAGAGGAAATATTACTGGAAGCATTGTTATAGCAAAAGGCAAATATATCTGGACGATAGAAGAAGATTTTACATTATTCATAAAGAGTATATCAGAAAGCAGTGATAAGCTGTTATCAGGTATAGATAACAGAAGGAAAGGAAGCATATCGGATACAAGAAGGGCAGTTATAAAAGCACAGCTTGCATACCTTTTAGCCCAGCAGTATATAGATGCAACCTACACACTTAGTGATCTTATTACACCAGTAAAGCACGATAATGCACAGATATTTTATATAGACTCAATGCTTGAAATGCCAGCCAATGCCCCATTCCTACGGGCAGGTATGACACTATACCCACAGTCACTTAAAAATCACCGCCTATATTTAAAGACCAAATCGGGAAATGCCGCAGGCTATATATCATTCAGGGACGACAGGCTATATTACATAATAATTCCACTTCTTGAACAAAAAAGAGCACAGGTAAAAGTCCAGATTGCCACCAGGCAGGATAAGAACAACACAAGACACAATGTGAAATACAAGAATCTTGACTTTTGGATAAAAATTTCTGATAATAATTCAGGAACATTTCCTGAAAGCATAAATATGCAGATTGAGGAAATACTTACTAAATATTCTAAAATGTAATTGGAGGACAATCAATGAATAGACATATAGATAAAGCAATGCAGTTAAGAAATGAAACCCCGATGGTAAGCAACTGTGCCCAGACAATAATGAGAGCCTATGCCGATGAATTAGGAATGACCGAACAGCAGGCAGCAGCAATAGGCTGTAACTTTGGTGGCGGAATGAAATGCGGCGGCACTTGTGGAGCAATAACAAGTGCTCTTATGGTATTAGGTGCAAAAGGAATAGACTCCCCTGCCGTAATAACAGAATTCAGAAAAAGAATAGCCGCCAACCACGATGGCTTAACAGATTGCGTAGACCTTCTAAGAAACAACGCCCGGAAAGGCGGAGTAAAGAAGGAACATTGCGATAATATGATAAAAGAGTCCATAGAATTAATAGACGAAATCACCAACAAAGAAGATTAATGTTGCAAAATATTCCAACAAGTGATATAGTAATAAACAATTAAATAAAAAACAAATAGAGTGAATTTCAAAGAGTTCACGAAGGGGAGCACCACCACCGGCGCTTCCTTTCGTGAACTCTTTTTTGCGTGAGTAGCGATGAGAATACACTAACAAAGACACTTGCCGAACTCTGCTTGCAGAAGTGAGCAAGAGGCTTTGTTAGCGTATTCGAGGAGCACCGCGACAGTGACAGAGCGAAGCTCTGGAACGCGCTACTCACGCAAAAACAGTGGAGGGACGCCACCCAGCAAACCTTATCCCCTCAGTCAGCAACTCCCAGACAGAGGAAGCGAAGCTTCCAAGTGTCGTCCGACAAAGCTAATTCCCCTTCCCACGTCAGCGACCTGCAGACAGAGGAAGCAAAGCTTCCAAATGTCGTCCGACAAGGCTAATTCCCCCTCCCTCAGTCAGCAACTCCCAGACAGAGGAAGCAAGGCTTCCAAATGTCGTCCGTCCTCCCAAAAAAAATTCACTCTCTCAATCCCCAAAGAAAGAAGGACCAGCAATGATAACAATAAAATTCAACGGCAAACCCACCCAAATCCCTACATCAACCCCAATCACCACCTTCCTCACCACCCACAACTACAACCCGATCCATGTAGTAGTCGAACTCAACGAGGTCATAATCCCGAAAGACTCCTACCCCACCACAACCCTGTCACCCGATGACACCTTAGAAATCCTGACATTTATGGGCGGCGGTCAATAACCTTCCGTTATTAACCCCACCCCACCCAACAACCCTTACCAATAAATAACCAAAAAGAAAAGAGGACAAAACAATGAACAACAACGACACATTCAAATTAGGAAAATACGAATTCACATCAAGATTCATCTTAGGTTCAGGAAAATATTCCCTTGAATTAATAGATGCTGCTGTAAAACAGGCAGAAGCACAGATAGTAACACTTGCACTAAGAAGAGCCAACGATGGCGGAATTGCCAATATTCTTGATTATATTCCAGAAAATGTAAAGCTTCTCCCTAACACATCAGGTGCAAGAAACGCAGAAGAAGCTGTAAGAATTGCAAGACTTTCAAGAGAATTATGCCACAGTGATATGGTTAAGATAGAAGTTATAAGAGATACTAAATATCTTCTTCCAGACAACTACGAAACAGCTAAAGCAACAGAGATACTTGCCAAAGAAGGCTTTGTAGTAATGCCATATATGTATCCAGACCTTAATGCAGCAAGAGATATGCAGAATGCAGGAGCTGCCTGTATTATGCCGCTTGCAGCACCAATTGGTTCTAACAGAGGTGTATGCACTAAAGATTTTATACAGATACTTATTGACGAAATTGACCTTCCAATTATTGTAGATGCAGGTATAGGTCGTCCATCACAGGCATGTGAAGTTATGGAAATGGGTGCAGCTGCGGTGATGGCTAATACAGCTATAGCGACAGCAGGAGATATTCCAGCGATGGCATCAGCATTTAAGAATGCAATAAATGCAGGACGTGAAGCTTATCTTTCAGGCCTTGGAAGAGTAAAGAAGGACGGTGCAAGTGCATCATCTCCATTAACAGGCTATATACACGAATAATAATGCAATAGATTACAGAAACGAGGATAATTATGAGCGACAGCAAAGATATGCACATCAATGAAAGTATATTGAGTGATGAAATAAGAGAAGATTTGAAGAAAAACAGAACTAACCATATGGAATATCTTCCAGATATGGAAGTACTTGAGTCAGATATACAGCAAAAAGTTATAGATGCTATGAACAATTATGACTACGATAAATATACAGCAAAGGATGTTCTTAATGCTATCAATAAAAGCAACAGGACACCAGAGGATTTTGCTGCTCTTTTATCACCAGCTGCACTTCCGTATCTTGAACAGATGGCACAGGCGGCCAAGGATGAGAAAGAAAGACATTTTGGTAATTCCATATGTTTTTTTACACCTATATATATTGCTAATTACTGTGAGAATTATTGTATATATTGTGGTTTTAACTGCCACAACAAGATTAAGAGAGCCAAGCTTAATGCACAGGAAATAGAGGAAGAAATGGAAGCAATTGCAAGGTCAGGCTTGCAGGAGATACTTATTCTTACAGGTGAAAGCAAGAAAATGTCAAGTGTGGAATACATAGGAGAAGCCTGTAAAATAGCAAGAAAATATTTCAAGGTTGTTGGACTTGAAGTATATCCCATGAATTCAGATGAGTATGCTTATCTTCATAAATGTGGTGCTGACTATGTAACTGTATTTCAGGAAACCTACAATTCAGACAAATATGAGACACTTCATCTTGCAGGACACAAGAGAGTATTTCCATACAGGCTTAATGCACAGGAGCGTGCATTAAAGGGCGGTATGAGAGGAGTTGGTTTTGCTGCACTTTTAGGACTTGATGATTTTAGAAAAGATGCTTTTGCTACAGGTATGCACGCATATTTGTTACAACGCAAATATCCACAGGCAGAGATAGCATTTTCTTGTCCAAGATTACGTCCAATAATCAATAATGACAGAATTAATCCTAAAGATGTACACGAAGCACAGTTATTGCAGGTCGTAACAGCATACAGATTATTTATGCCATTTGCCAGTATAACAGTATCTACAAGAGAGTGTGCCCGTGTGCGTGATAATCTTATGAATATAGCGGCAACTAAAATATCAGCAGGTGTAAGCACGGGCATAGGAAGCCATTCAGAAGATATTGAAGAAAAAGACAGAGGCGATGAGCAGTTTGAAATATCAGACGGAAGAGATGTTAAGCAGGTATATGATGACCTTGTAAAAATCGGACTTCAGCCAGTTATGAGTGATTATATATACTGTGGTTGATTAGGATTAAGGAGATTAGAAATTATGCAGGACGTGATTGCAATTACTAACCGCAGGCTTTGTGACAGACCATTTTTAGAACAGATAGAAAGAGTATGCAAGCTTTATCCAGCAGCTGTTATTCTAAGAGAGAAGGATCTAAGTGATGCTGAATATGCTGCACTTGCTGCAGATGTGTATTCGGTCTGTAAGAAATATAACGTAAGACTGATATTGCATACTTATGTTGCAGTGGCAGAAAAGACTGGCATTAATGCTATACATTTGTCAATTGATAATCTAAGAAAATATCATAGTCAGCTTAAAGATAGTAATGTAGCTATAAAAGGTTGTTCAATCCATTCCGTTCAGGAAGCTGTCGAAGCGGCAGAACTTGGTGCTTCTTACATTACGGCAGGACATATATATAGTACTGATTGTAAAAGAGGTGTTCCACCAAGAGGCCTGGAATTTCTGAAAGCAGTATGCGAAAATGTTAATATTCCGGTATATGCCATTGGTGGGATTAACATAGATGGCAGCCGCAGGCAGGAAGTACAAGAGTGTGGTGCAAAGGGAAGCTGTATTATGTCTGGAATGATGAAGGCATAAATAAAAACAAAGCCTGCATAATAATATTATAAAAATAATATAGTAAAAATAAGTTGACTTTTTGATAGAAAATGATACACTAATATTAGTAGTAGTTACTATTATTGGTGTATCATTTTTGATTTAAAACCAATAATGAGCGTGATTTATCAAATGGATATTGTGCACTATAGAAAATATTAAACAAGTAACAGTATATAATGACAATATTAATTTAATGTAATTTGAATAGAGGAGTTACAATATGGCAACAGTAAAAAGAAGCAGACAAAGAGATGCAATCAGGAGCTTTTTGATGTCAAGAAAAGACCACCCTACGGCAGAGGTTGTGTATGATAATGTCAGTAAAGAGTTTCCTAACATAAGTCTTGGAACTGTATACAGAAATCTTACATTCCTTGTAGACAATGGAATGGCTATGAAAGTGCCGTGTAGTGATGGTTCGGTGCATTTTGACGGCAACGTGAACCCACACTACCATTTTCAATGTGTCAATTGTGGCAAAGTTATGGATTTGAACTTTGACTCACGGGAAGTTGAGAAGAATTTTAATGAAGCGGCGGCAAAGAATTTTGATGGTACAATCCGGGGAAATGTGACATTCTTCTATGGAGAATGTTCTGAGTGTACAGATAAGTAAATATATTAATAGGAATTATTGCTATTTTGCTTGACAAATGAAATAAGGAGTGTTATATTAAACTCACAAAACAGTAATAATTACTATTTTTAATAAATTAAACAAGAAAAGGAGATTAAGATTATGAAGTATGTATGTACAGTATGCGGTTATGTTTATGAAGGAGAGTCACTTCCAGCAGATTATGTCTGTCCAGTATGTAAGGCACCAGCAGACAAGTTCTTAGCTCAGGGAGATGACAAGGTATGGGCTGCTGAGCACGTTGTAGGAGTTGCTAAGGGAGTAAGCGAAGATATTATTGAAGATTTAAGAGCTAACTTCAATGGTGAATGTTCAGAGGTTGGTATGTATCTTGCTATGGCTAGAGTTGCTCACAGAGAAGGTTATCCAGAAGTAGGTCTTTACTATGAAAAGGCAGCTTGGGAAGAAGCTGAACACGCAGCTAAGTTCGCAGAGCTTCTCGGTGAAGTTGTAACAGACAGCACTAAGAAGAACCTTGAGATGAGAGTAGAAGCTGAAAATGGAGCTACAGCAGGTAAGGTTGACCTTGCTAAGAGAGCTAAGGCTGCTAATCTTGATGCAATCCACGACACAGTTCATGAGATGGCTAGGGATGAGGCTAGACATGGTAAGGCCTTTGAAGGTCTTTTAAAGAGATACTTCGGTTAATCATAAGCTGGTATATGAGTAGTATACAGTATCAGAATTAATGGTACAGTTAATTGGATAGCTTATATTAATCAATAGATTAATAAGGTATTATTACTGCCGTCAGTATTACACTGGCGGCAGTTTTTATATAATAGGAAATTTAATGTTATAAAATTCTATAGTAAGTCCCATTAAAACATTAAATGCCAGCGTGACATTTTCTCCAATATGTGATATTGTATATTCAATTAAGAGTTTCGTAGAAAATGGTCGAATAATAATGAAGAATAAAAGCTTGTTTTTTGCAAGTTAAACAAGTGCTGTTGGTGTACAGTGCTGGAATGGAGAACTTCAATGGAGAATGATTTAGAGCTGGAAGACAGAATACTTACAATGCTGTCAACCCAATATGAGGGGATTTATCAGATTGATATTGATAATGATAGTGTTCTGTGTATTTATAATAGGGGTAATAAGTTTAAGAAAGACGGTAATGTAGAGTTAGAACAGTGGGTTCAGAGAATGGTTGACAGATGTCATTATGAGGACAGAGGCAGGCTGTTAGATTTAATATCAGTAGAGGCAGTTAAAGGCTTTGGCAGTAACGATGAATTTAAGAAAAAGCTTGATGTAAGACTTATGTATGATGGTAAATATAAGTGGATATTAGTGACACTTATGTATGATAAGACATTTAACCAGATAACAGTGACAGAACGTGATGTATCACACAGATATGAATATTATGAGATAATAAAGCGTAAAAATGCTGAACTTAGAAAGCTTTTGCAGACAACAGAGCAGTATAAAGACGCACTTATGTCAGAGTCAATTGTTATGTATCAGGTTAATTTTTCAAAAGATACAATAGAAAATGGCATATATCAGCGAAAGAATAATAAAATGTATAGCGCACTCGATACAGTAGGTATTAGTACATCTAGTTCTTATGATGAATATTGCAGAAGGTGGCAGAAAAGGGTTTCCAAGGATACAATTGAAGATTATTTAAAGCTTGCAACGTCAAAGAAGATTATTGAACTATTTAATAATGGTAATACTATTGTATCTATTGATTACAGGACAATGGATACACAGGATACGGAGATGTGGATTGATAAGTCTATATATCTGTCAAAGGACAAGCTTACAGATGATATTTTAGGAATTATAAGCTTAAGAAATGTTACAGAAAGATATAGACAGGAATATTTGAAACAACGTCTGGAAAAGCAGGCATCACTTGACCTGCTTACAGGTCTTTATAATCACGTTACTGGAGAATTGCTTATAAAGAGCAGGATTGATAACAGCGCCCATATGTATTCGGCATTTGTTATATTTGATATAGACTCGTTTAAATTAGTTAATGATACATATGGTCATTATTTTGGCGACTGTGTTATACAATATGTTGCCAAGAGATTAGCAGAATGTACAAGGGAAGATCAGGATATAGCGATAAGGTATGGAGGCGATGAGTTCGTTGTATATATTGAATATAAAGACAGCGATAATATCGAAGATATCGTGAAGAGAATATTTAATTATGTAACAGATGAGTACGATGGTTATAAGATAAGCGTAAGTATGGGAATAAGCTTATCTGTTAATTGTGGTTTGCATTATTATAATATGTACCAGTGTGCAGATAAAGCGTTATATGAAGCCAAGAACTCGGGACGTGGATGTTATAGGTTTTATTCTGAATAATAACAAGGTGTCACATAAAATGAATTATTTAATGTTAGTAAGGCAGTGAATAGTTCATTCGTGTGACACCATTATTTTTATAAGAGAATATTTATTATTATTAGATTTCTTCCACCAATATGTATTGCATTAAGTAATTATTTATAAGCATATTTCCTCAAGCAATTTTGCCGTAATAGCGACATCGTCCATAGATATTCCAGAGTAGTTGACAATTGCTATATGCGAATAATTATCAGGTGAATAGCTGTTTCCAGTTATATAGTCAGAAAGAAATGATATGAGAAGTCCTTTCTTGCTGGCTTTTTGCTTTAGCTGCTCATCAGTTAATTCTGTGTCGTATTTTAGGAGAAAATGCAGTCCCGAATTTTCCTCGTATATATTAATACGGTCTTTGATACTGCTTTTCATAAGCAGACCTATAAGATTATCCCTTATGTCACGGTAGTGATTGCGCATACGGTTAATGTGTTTATCAAGAAAGCCGTCTTCAATAAAATGTGCCAGAGTATATTGTTCAAAGTTAGATACTGTACAGGCATAGAAGCCAAGCTGCTGTTTGAAGCGTTCAAGGAGCGGCACAGGAAGAACCATATAACTAATTCTTATAGTTGAGGCAAGGCTTTTTGTAAATGTATTAAAATATATTACCTTGTCTGTGGCATCGATTGAAAAGAGTGATGGTATTGGCTTTCCCTGAAGTCGGAATTCACTGTCGTAGTCGTCCTCTATTATGTATCTGCCGTGCGAGTTGTTAGCCCATTGTAACAGACCATATCTTCTGCTTATAGATGTAACTATACCAGTAGGAAAATGGTGTGACGGAGATATCTGTATTATCTGGGAATTCGCAAGTCCAATGCTGTCAGGTATTACACCTTCATCATCCATATCAAGTGCGTTGACCTTGACACCTAATGAGCGGTATATATTTACGATTTTTCTGGAACTTGGATTTTCAAGTCCGTAGGCAAGGTCACGTCCAAGAAGCTGAACGATAAGCCCATATAAATATTCAGTTCCAGCACCAATAATAATCTGCTCAGGATTTACTGTAATTCCCCTGAATTCATATAGATGATGTGCAATGGCACGGCGCAGTTTCATAACGCCACCTGTGGGTGGAACATTGAGTGCATCATCGCCCTCATATGTAAGTACCTGACGCATAAGTTTTGCCCATACTGAAAATGGAAAATTATCTTTAGGGGTGTGGCTGTATACAAGGTTGACAGCTGCATTTTCCAGGGGAGCACCAGTATTTTCCAGGGAAGCACCAGCATTATTATTCACATTGTAAGGCTGGTTACTGCTTGAAATATTATTGAAAGCGGTATTCTTAAAAGAATGATTACCTGTGGTATTGTAATTATTATTAATCTCCGATACATAAAATCCCTTCTTAGGAAGTGAATATATGTAGCCTTCTGCAAGAAGCTGTCCGTAGGCATTTTCAACAGTTACGACGCTTATTCCGTGATTTTTGGCAAAATCTCTTTTGGAAGGGAGCTTTGTATCGGGTGTTAATTTGCCGGATATAATATCATCTTTAATACAGGTGTACAGGTATTCGTAAAGGCTTTTTTTGTTTCTATTATTAAAAGAATATGTAAGCATATATTTATCCTCGTTAAATAAGGCAGGTTTATGGTTGCTGACCATATAATTAATCAAATGTTTATTAAGAATAATAATATCAGATTAATTATAATAAATCAATGGACATAAGATATGATATATAATAAAATTACTGTGTATACAAATATTTATAATATGTATGGAGGCTTAGTTATGAGTGATTATATTATATCGTGTTGTTCTACAGCAGATTTAACAGAGGAACATTTTAATAAGAGAGATATACATTACATATGCTTCCATTATGAGCTGGACGGAGCAGCTTATATGGATGATTTAGGGAAGACAATGAATTTGGATGATTTCTATAAGGCTATGTCAGAAGGTGCTGATACTAAAACATCACAGATAAATGCGGAGGAATATGAGGCATATTTTGAAGAATTCTTAAAAGAAGGAAAAGATATACTTCATCTTACACTTTCATCAGGCATATCCGGAACAATTAATTCTGCTAATATAGCGGCGGAAACACTTAAAGAGAAATATCCAGACAGAAAGATATATGTAATTGATTCTCTTGCGGCTTCATCCGGATACGGACTTCTTATGGATAAGGTTGCTGATTTAAAAGATGAAGGTATGGGTATAGATGAGTTAAAGGACTGGGTTATTGAGAACAGATTAAAGGTTAATCACTGGTTCTTTACGACAGATCTTACATTTTTTATAAAAGGTGGAAGAGTGTCAAAGGTGTCAGGTTTCGTGGGTAATCTTCTTAATATATGCCCACTGCTCAATGTTAATTTTGAGGGAAAGCTTATACCTAGAGAAAAAATCCGTACTAAGAAGAAGGTTATTGCAGCAACTGTTGAGAAGATGATTAATAATGCCGAAAATGGACTTGATTATGATGGGAAATGCTACATATCAATGTCAGCGTGCAGAAAAGATGCAGAAGCCGTTGCAAAGCTTATAGAGGAAAAATTCCCTAAGCTTAACGGCAGGGTGGAGATTAATAATATAGGTACAACAATAGGAAGCCACACAGGACCTGGAACAGTTGCATTATTCTTCTGGGGCAATAAGAGAGTTGACTAACATTGTGGTTGTATATACGGTTATTTATAGCAATAACAGCACAATAGAATTAAGTAAAATAAGAAAAGATAAATAGTATAAGAAAATAAAATATCAAAAGAGAATTAACAATCAGGAGAGAATTACAATGAATAGATTCGGATTTGGAGCGATGAGGCTTCCGTTAATCAATCCAGATGATAAACAGTCAATTGATATGGACGAGTTAAAGCGTATGGTTGATATATATATGGAAGCAGGATTTACATATTTTGATACTGCATTTCCGTATCACGACCAGATGTCAGAAACAGCGTTAAAGGAAGCTTTGGTTGACAGATATGACAGGGACAAGTATGTATTTGCCGATAAAATGCCTACAGTGCTTATAAAATCAGGTGAGGAGTATCCGTTATATTTTAATAAACAGCTTGAAAAGACAGGCGTTGGATATTTTGATTACTACCTTATGCACAATATGGGCAGGGACAGATATTATAATACGGACAAGTGGGGTGGATTTGAATTCGCTAAGAAGATGAAAGCCGAGGGTAAGATTAAGAATTTCGGATTCTCATTTCACGATGATGCACAGTTCCTTGATATGATATTAACCAATCACCCGGAAGTTGATTTTGTTCAGCTTCAGATTAATTATCTTGATTGGGAAAATGATATTATCCAGTCAAGGTTATGTTATGAAACAGCAAGAAGGCATAATAAGCCAATAGCTGTAATGGAGTCTGTTAAGGGCGGGACACTGGCGAATCTTCCAAAGGAAGCAGAGAATATTTTAAGGGAATATAACAAGGAAGCCTCGCCAGCTTCGTATGCTTTAAGGTTTGCAGCTAATCTTGATGGTGTGTTTATGGTGCTTAGTGGAATGAGCAATTGTGAGCAGGTGCTTGACAATACTAAGATTATGGCAAGACCTCAGCCGCTTAACGATAAGGAAAAGGAGCTTCTTAAAGAGGTTGTAGCAATAATTAACAAAAGAACAGCAATTCCTTGTACTTCCTGTGGATATTGTATGGAGGTATGTCCTAAGAATATTAATATTCCAGGACTGTTTGCACTTTATAATAATTATTGCATTAATGACAATTTTTCCAATATGTATTATCAGAGGCTTATATATAATAAGGGAAAGGCTTCAGACTGCATTAAATGTCACAGATGTGAGAAGAATTGTCCACAGCACATACATATACCGGACAATCTTGAGCTTATAGCAAAACTAGCCAAATAAAGCTTATATTGTAAGCTTATATGTTAAAAGGTGTTCACCAATTAAGATTATTGTGTTATAATCCAATCTTGATATTATTTAGAAAATGTGTATACTACACGGAAATGAGGGCAAATATGAGTATGAATATAGTATGTTTAGATCTTGAAGGAGTATTAGTTCCAGAAATCTGGATTGCATTTGCAAAGGAAAGCGGTATTCCAGAGCTTACAAGAACAACAAGAGACGAACCAGATTATGATAAGCTTATGAACTGGAGACTTGGAATTCTTAAGGAACATGGTCTTGGACTTAAAGAGATACAGGAAACTATTGCAAAGATAGATCCACTTCCAGGAGCTAAGGAATTCCTTGATAAGTTAAGAGAAACAACACAGGTTATTATTATTAGTGATACATTTACACAGTTTGCAGCACCTCTTATGAAGAAGCTCGGCTGGCCTACTATATTCTGTAATACTCTTGAAGTAGCTAAGGACGGAACAATAACAGGCTTTAAAATGCGTTGTGAACAGTCTAAGCTTTCAACAGTTAAAGCACTTCAGTCTGTTGGCTTTGAAACAATTGCCAGTGGTGACAGCCACAACGATTTAGGTATGATTCAGGCTAGTAAGGCAGGTTTCCTATTCAGAACAACTGACCAGATTAAGGCAGATTATCCACAGCTTGAAGCATTTGAAGAATATGATGACCTCTTTGAGGCAATAAAGAAGGCTTTATAATTAGAGAATGGAGATAAGTGCTTAGCCATGATGGGCGTACTTTGAAAAGGCACGAATGGAGATATTATGTTTGGATTAAGTAAGAAGGAAAATGGCTTAAAAATCATAATAGTAGGCTGTGGCAAGGTAGGTGCGAACCTTGTTGACCAGTTAAGTAAAGAAGGACATGATATAACTGTTATAGATAAGAAAGCAGAGAAGATACAGGATATTACCAATACCTATGATGTTATGGGACTTGTGGGTAACGGAGCAAGCTATTCAACACAGATGGAAGCTGGTATTGAAGAAACAGATCTTATTATTGCGGTTACAGATTCGGACGAGCTTAACCTTTTATGTTGTACAGTAGCCAAGAGAGTTGGCAAATGTGCAGCAATAGCAAGAGTCCGTACACCGGATTACAGTGAGGAAACAGGCTATTTAAGAGAGCAGTTAGGTCTTGCCCTTATAATAAATCCTGAGCTTGAAGCGGCAAGAGAGGTTGCACGTATATTATATCTTCCAACTGCACTTGAGGTTAATTCATTTGCACATGGACAGGCAGAGCTTGTCAAATTCAAAGTACCAGAGGGTAATCTTCTGAATGGGCTTAGCTTAGCTTATCTTGGTAAGAATATTACTAATGATATTCTTATATGCGCAGTTGAAAGAAACGGAGAAGTATATATGCCTAACGGTGATTTCGTGCTTCAGTCAGGCGATGTAGTTTCATTTGTTTCAGAACGTCATATTGCAAGAGATTTTCTTAAGCAGATAGGCTTAGCAACCAGGCAGGTTAAGGATACTATGATTATAGGTGCAAGCAAGGCAGCATATTATCTTGCTAAAGAACTTCTTAATATGGGCATCTCAGTAAAGATTATTGAAAAGGAAAAAGAGAACTGTGAAAGCTTAAGTGTTAAGCTTCCTAAAGCTATAATTATTAATGGTGACGGCACAGACCCGGATATATTGAAGGAAGAAGGTATAGAAACAGTTCAGTCATTCATTCCACTTACAGGAATAGATGAAGAAAATATTATGCTGACACTTTATGCAAAGCAGGTATCAAAGGCTAAGGTTGTAACTAAGATTAACAGGGTTAATTATAAGCAGGTTATTAATAATCTTGATCTTGGAAGCCTTGTATATCCTAAATATATTACATCAGAAGCAATTATTGCATATGTAAGAGCCAAGAAGAATTCAATGGGCAGTAATATAGAGACTCTTTATCATATGTTTGATTCAAGGGTTGAGGCAATTGAATTCATTGTTGAGGAGAATTCAAAGGTATCTGGAGTACCTATTAAGGATCTGAAGTTAAAGAAAGATGTCCTTATCTCATTTATCAACCACAATGGACATATTATCATTCCTACAGGTAATGATGAGATTGAAGACGGCGATACAGTAATGATAGTAACTAAGAATACAGGATTTACAGGTATTGATGATATTGTAAGATAGGTGTAAGCAGGTAAAATAGATATGAATAGAACAATGATTATATACATTCTGGGTTGCATACTTAAAACAGAGGGAGTGCTTATGGCACTTCCTTGTCTTGTTGCACTTATATATCACGAAAGTCAGGGAATTGCGTATGTAATTGTAGCAGTATTAAGTCTTATTGCAGGTATGCTTCTGACAATAAGGAAGCCTAAAGATTATATTATATATCTTAAAGAGGGCTGCATAGCGACATCTTTAAGCTGGATACTTATGGGAATTGTAGGTTCATTTCCATTTATGATAGCTGGAGAGATTCCATCGTTTATTGATGCTTTATTTGAAACAGTTTCAGGTTTTACAACGACTGGTGCTAGTATATTAAGTGACGTTGAGAGCCTGTCACATTGCAGTATTATGTGGAGAAGCTTTACACACTGGATAGGTGGTATGGGTGTTCTTGTATTTATTATTGCGATTGTGCCACTCAGTGGTGGTTCTAATATTAATCTTATGAGGGCAGAAAGTCCGGGACCATCAGTTGGCAAGCTTGTACCTAAGGTAAGACATACAGCAAGAATACTTTATATTATATATTTTGGACTTACATTACTGGAATTTATAATACTTGTTATGGCTAAGATGCCGGTGTTTGATGCGGTTAATACATCATTTGCAACAGCTGGTACAGGTGGTTTTGGTATTAAAAATGACAGTATAGGCAGTTATTCTGTGGCTATACAGTGGATTGTCACGATATTTATGATACTGTTTGGTGTGAACTTTAATGCTTACTATCTGCTGTTCTTTGGAAGTATTAAGAAAGCACTTAGTATGGAAGAAGTAAGGGCATATTTTGGAATTATATTAGCAGCAATTACAGCTGTCACAATTAATATTTATTCTATGTGTTCTGGTGTATGGGATGCAATTACCAAGTCGGCATTTCAGGTTGGTTCAATTATAACGACAACAGGATTTTCAACGACAGACTTTAACTTGTGGCCACAGACATCAAAAACAATACTTGTATTGCTTATGTTTGTTGGTGCATGTGCGGGAAGTACAGGCGGTGGTATTAAGGTTTCAAGATTTGTAATACTTATTAAGACAATTATTAAAGAGCTTAACTCTTATATCCACCCTAGAAGCGTAAAGAAGATTAAGGTTGAAGGAAAACCGGTTGAACACGAGGTTATACGTTCTGTAAATGTGTATATGATAACATTTATATTAACATTTGTTGTATCAGTATTCCTTGTTTCATTAGAAGGAAAAGATCTGACAACTAACTTTACAGCGGTAGCGGCTACAATTAATAACATTGGACCAGGTCTTGAACTTGCAGGTCCAACACATAACTTTGGACATTTCGGCATATTAAGCAAGATAGTTATTATATTTGATATGCTTGCAGGACGACTTGAATTATTTCCAATGTTATTATTATTTCATCCAGTGGTAATAAAGGAAATGTTAGCGGATAAGAGAAAGTACAGAGTTAAATAGAACAGATCGTATGGTTAAGCGGATGTTTAGCAAATATAAAAATAATATTTTAGAAATACGGTTAAGTACTGTTAAAATGGAGAGATATAATGAAATTTGTTATACAAAGAGTTAATTCAGCAAGTGTAAAAGTTGATGGTAATGTTATAGGAAGCATAGGCAAAGGCTATCTTATACTGTTTGGTGCAGGCGAGGGTGACACAGAGGATATGCTTGTGCCATTTGCTGATAAAATATGCAAAATGAGAATATTCGCAGATGAGAATGGAAAGACTAATCTCTCAATTAATGATGTAGGTGGAGAAATGCTTATTGTAAGCCAGTTTACATTATATGCAGATTGCAGGAAAGGCAACAGACCAAGCTTTGTACACGCCTGTGAGCCGGATCTTGCCAATGAGTTATACGAGAAATTCGTAGCATTGTGCAGGGAAAGAGTTGCAAAGGTAGAAACGGGTGAATTCGGTGCGGATATGAAAGTAAGTCTTGAAAATGACGGACCATTCACTATTGTGTTAGACAGCAGAGATTTTAAATTATAAAATATAAGCTGTAAAATTAATGTTATAAATTAAATGTTGTAAATTAATGTTCAAAAGACTATTGAATTATTAGTTCTATTGTGCTATTTTATAAAAGAATTAAATAATACTTCAGGGCAGGGTGTCATTCCCTACCGGCGGTAAAGCCCGCGAGCATTATGCACGAACTGGTGGAATTCCAGTGCCGACAGTTACAGTCTGGATGGAAGAAGTAAAGTTGATATATTTAATTAGATAATCGTTGTTAAGCATATATTAAGATAATGTATTATGATAATAATATTATTAAGCTATTATAACTGTATTAGCTATTGATATTTGCAGAATATGTATTATATAGTTATTTAAGCCCTGGGAAGATTATTCTCAGGGCTTTTTTATTGATATTTTAAGAATGAAAACCCATTATATACATTTATTAGAGAAAGAAGGCGGGTAATATTATGGCAATGACAGATGAAGAATATATGCTAAGGGCTGTTGAGCTGGCTAAGAAAGGAACAGGCTGGACTAATCCTAATCCGCTTGTCGGTGCAGTTATTGTTAAAGGCGGCAGGATAATAGGAGAAGGGTACCATAAGAAATATGGTGGACTTCACGCAGAGAGAGAAGCACTTGCCAGTGCAAATGAGGATGTGAGTGGTGCAACGATATATGTGACACTTGAGCCATGCTGTCATTATGGTAAACAGCCACCCTGTGTTAATGCAATTATTGAGGCGGGAATAAAAAGAGTGGTGATAGGTTCTTATGACCCTAACCCATTAGTTGCAGGGAAAGGCGTGGATATTTTAAGAGAACATAACATAACTGTTGATGACAAGCTTGTGTGTAGTGAGGAATGTAAAAGCCTTAATTATGTATTTTTTAATTACATAAAAGAAAAAAAGCCATATGTGATATTAAAGTATGCACAGTCCCTGGACGGAAAGATTGCAACGCATACAGGATTGTCACAGTGGATAACAGGGGAAACAGCAAGAAATAAAGTTCATATGGACAGGCATAGATATTCAGCCGTAATGGTTGGTGTTGAAACTGTTATAAAGGACAATCCTATGTTGACGTGCCGCAGTAAAGATATTGTTAATATCAACCAGCCGGCAAGAGTAATATGTGATACTAATCTCAGGACACCGCTTGATTGCAATATTGTACGGAGTGCGAAGCTGTACACAACATATATAGCTACAAGCTGCAAAGACGATGATAAGTGCAGGAAATACACTGAGGCAGGCTGTAAACTTATATATGTCAATAAAAATGATAATGATAATAATTCTCATATAGATATTAAAGAACTGATAATAAAGCTAGGACAGCTTGGCATAGACAGTATTGTGTGCGAGGGTGGAGCGACACTTAACTGGAGTGTTCTGGCAAGTGGTATGGTAGACAGAATACAGGCTTATATAGCACCTAAAGTATTGGGTGGTGTAAATGCTCTTTCACCAGTAGGTGGAATTGGTGTTGATACTCCCGATAAAGCATATGAGCTTGATGATTATACGGTTACAAGATTGGGAAAGGATATATTAATTGAGGGGAAAGTGAGGTGTATATAATTGTTTACAGGAATTGTTGAAGAAATCGGACATATAGTATCTGTTCAAAGACACGCATTTTCTCAGATTATAACTATAAGTGCATCAGATATTCTTGGGGGAACCAATATAGGTGACAGTATAGCAGTTAATGGCGTGTGCCTGACAGTAACGTCAATTGGCAGTAAACAGTTCAGTGCAGATGTTATGCACGAAACTATTAATAAGTCATCACTTGGAAATCTGCGGGCAGGAATGGCTGTTAATCTTGAAAGAGCAATGCCAGCTAATGGCAGATTTGGCGGACATATAGTAAGTGGACATATAGATGGTGTTGGCAGAATAACAAAGATAAGCAAGGATGATAACGCTGTCTGGTACACAATTAATGCAGGTAAAGAGATTATGCAGTTAATAGTTCCAAAAGGTTCAATAACAATTGATGGAATAAGCCTTACTGTAGCAGGGGTTAATGATGATAGTTTTAAAGTATCTGTAATTCCCCATACAAGGCAGGTGACAACATTATCACAGCGTAGAATCAACGATTGTGTCAATCTTGAGAATGATATTGTAGGGAAATACATAAAAAGATTGTTACAGACAGGCGAAAGTCTTGATGTAACAGCGGATGGACTGGGCGAGATATCCACAAGGCAGGATGTGTCAGTAAAAGCACAGTCATCACAAAGACAGAATACATCAGGGATAACAAGAGAGTTTCTTGGTAAATATGGATTTTAAAAAGGAGGATATATGTTTGAGTTTAATACAGTAGAAGAAGCAGTTGAAGATTTAAAAGCAGGTAAGATTATACTTGTCACAGATGATGAGGACAGGGAGAATGAAGGTGATTTCATATGTGCCGCTGAGTTTGCAACAACAGAAAATGTTAATTTTATGGCAACATATGGAAAAGGTCTTATATGTATGCCAATGAGTGAGGAGATAAGCAAAAAGCTATATTTCCCACATATGGTAGCAGACAATACAGATAACCACGAAACAGCATTTACAGTATCAATAGACCATGTTGATACAACTACAGGGATATCTGCAAAAGAAAGAGCCTATACAACAAGAATGGTAGTAAGTGATGATGCCAAGCCGGAGGACTTTAGAAGACCGGGACACAATTTTCCACTTATTGCAAGGAAGAATGGAGTTCTTGAAAGAAACGGACACACAGAAGCAACAGTTGATTTGATGAGGATTGCAGGACTTAAAGAATGTGGCTTATGCTGTGAGATTATGAAAGATGATGGCACAATGATGAGAAAGAACGACCTCATTGAACTTGCCAGAAAATGGAATTTAAAATTCATAACAATAAAGGCAATTCAGGAATACAGAAAATGCAACGAAAAGCTTGTAGAGTGTGTGGCAGTAACTAAAATGCCTACAAAATATGGAGAATTTGTTGCACATTGTTACATTAATAAATTAAATGGAGAACATCACGTTGCTTTAGTAAAAGGTGATGTTGGTAATGGAGAAGACCTTTTGTGCAGGGTTCATTCAGAGTGTCTTACAGGTGATGCTTTTGGTTCATTAAAATGTGACTGCGGACAGCAGTTTGCGGCGGCTATGACACAGATTAATGAGGAAGGCAGAGGAATACTGCTATATATGCGGCAGGAAGGCAGAGGCATAGGTCTTGTTAATAAGCTTAAGGCATATGCACTTCAGGACGAAGGAATGGATACGCTTGATGCTAATCTTGCCCTTGGATTTCCAGGAGATATGAGAGAATACTACATTGGAGCACAGATATTAAAGGATCTGGGTGCTAAGACATTACGTCTGCTTACCAACAATCCGGATAAGGTATACCAGTTATCTGATTTTGGAATGAAGATAAGTGAAAGAGTTCCAATTAAAATGGAAAAGACAGCTTATGATGGATTTTATCTTAACACTAAGAAGATAAGAATGGGTCATATGTTATAGATTTCATATGATTGAAAGTTGAAAAAATCCGACATATAGCAGTATTGATGATTTATGAAAATTGTAATGAAATTAAATTAAAAAGACGAGGAGATTAATAGTTATGAGAGTATTAGAAGGAAAATTAGTAGACAATGGAACAAGAGTAGGTATTGTAGCGGCAAGATTTAATGAATTTATTGTATCAAAGCTGGTTGCAGGTGCACAGGACGGACTTATAAGACACGGAGTAAGCGATGACAATATAGACCTTGCGTGGGTTCCTGGTGCATTTGAAATACCACTTATTGCTTCTAAAATGGCAAAGAGCGGAAAATATGATGCAGTGATATGTCTTGGTGCAGTTATAAGAGGAGCTACAAGCCATTATGATTATGTTTGTGCGGAGGTTTCTAAAGGAATAGCTAATGTATCACTTAATACAGATATTCCAGTGATGTTCGGAGTGCTTACTACAGATACAATTGAACAGGCAATTGAGAGAGCAGGAACAAAGGCAGGTAATAAGGGATTTGAATGTGCAGAGGGTGCTATTGAGATGGTAAATCTTTCCCGTGAGCTTGAAAAATAACAAATTAATTGATTTTATCATCTGTCAAGGGTATATTGAAAGTAATGATAATATGTCTGTCTGGTTATTAACCAGTGTTAAGGGGTGATACCAATGATGATGAAATTAAAGAACAGAATATTAGGAATATTACTTTTGTTTATCCTGCTTCCACTAAGCATTTTTGGTGGATTTTCAATTTACCAGACGAATAGGAAGATTGACGATATGACAGAGTGCAATCTTGCGACGGTGAGTGAGAATCAGAGAATTAATATTAAGAATTTCTGTGAGGACAGGAAGTCCGAAATGGAGATGGTTGCTAATTATGCTATGACACAGGCGGCAATCAAAGAAAGTGTAGGAGAGCCAAGTCCTTATGATGCAGGTAAAGTTGATTTAGAGTATATTAACAATGTGTTGAAGGAACGAAAGAAATATGGAGTGTTTGTTGCAAGTATATCTATATTGGACAAGGATTTCAGGGTAGTAGCCTCAAGTGAAAGTTATGAGGCAGGTGATACAAAACAGAAGAAAAGTCTTTCACATTTTGTGACTGACAGCTCTGAACGTAACAGTTTCCAGAAAGCCTGGGATGAGGTTGACCATAACAGTAACCCGGTTGGTAAAATATATTATAAATACAGGGGTGATAGTTATGTAACTTATTATTCTGATGTTGATAACACTAATTGGGGAATGAGACTTACTGAGAATCTGAGTGCACAGAGGCAGACAGGCAGGTCATACACAGTTATGTTATGTCTTGCGTTTGTATTCTTTGTCCTTGCTATATTTATTGTGCAGATATTTATTACAAAGAATGTATTAGCACCAATAGAACAGATAATGAATGTGTTTAATGATATCAAGGCTACACAGGACTATTCAAAGAGACTGCCTAAATCAAATAGTGTTGAGATGAACCAGCTTTCCGATGAAATTAATGGACTTCTCACACATATAGAAGATGAGAATATTCAGGAAAAGGAAAGGCAAAGACATTTAAGAGAACTTGCTGAGTGTGATCCGCTTACTGGAATTAATAATAAAAAAGCGATTGAGCAGAAAATGCTTGCTATGGTTCAGAGTGCAACTGATAAAAAAGTGCGTATAAGTGTTGGATTTCTTGATATTGATGATTTTAAAGATTACAATACTAATTATGGACATCAGGAAGGCGATAATGTAATCAAATTTGTTGCCAATACATTAAAGGAGAATTTTAAAGGTGAAGTTGGACGAAATGGCGGAGATGAATTTGTATTTGGTTATGAAGGGGATATAAGTAAAGAGGAACTTGATAGGAAAGTAAAGAAGGTCTATGATATTCTTAACAAGGGTTATACAAGAGGCGATTTGCTAAAGAATATGTCTGTTCCTTGTAGTATAGGTATTGTAACTGCGATAGGTGGAAGCTTTGATTATGCCAAGCTGTTAAAAGAAGCAGATAATGCAATGTATGATGCTAAGATTAATGGAAAGAATACATATGTAATAAGGGAGTTATAGGAATATTATTCCTATAACTCCCTTGGTTTATATAGTTTTAAGCATTTTTTACAAGTACAGCATAAAGTGTTCTTGAAAGAATACTTGCGACAACAAAGCATACAACAGCTTCAATTGCACCCTGTGTTCCGACAAATGCGATAACGAAAGTAAATGGATTGCTTGCAGCGAATTTAGTTACATAAGTCTGAATAAAATCAGTTCTATAGAAAAGTGCAACAAGTGTACTCATAAAGAGCAGTGTGTTAAGAAGTGGGCAGGCAAGGCTTGCGATGTAGTAAGATACCTTCTGTACACTGCGGATATTATGAAGTACCTTGAATATAAGTCCTGTAAGAAGTCCCTCAAGTGTTCTTGGAACAACTGTAAGAATAATAGTGAATACAGGGCTGATATTAAATAATGCAAATGTAAATACAGAGCCGCCAGTTACTGCCTGATAGAGGCTTGTAAGACCGAAAGTAAGACCACATATAAGTCCGCCAACAGGGCCAAGAATTATAGCACCAACAGCTACTGGAATTGTCAAAAATGTGATAGTAAGACCTGGAAGTTTAATGTATCCAAGTGGAGTAAAAGCCATAATGATAATAATCGCTATCATAGCGGCAAGTTCAACCATATATTTGGTTGTAAAAGTTTTGTTGGCAGTATTATTAACTGCACTTGTCTGGTTGTTATTCATAAAATCTCCTTTTCGTCTGATAAAACGGCAATCCTGTCTTTCAGACATTTTTAATTGTAGCGTTATGACAGATGGGATAAACACGAATAAGTGTATACAGATACCAAAAATATCTCATATTAGTGTAAGTACATAAATAATGTAGATATACAGACTGGTATAAATTGATATACTATATTGTATATCAATCAAAATGAAATCAGAATATTAATTCAGCATATTTAAAAGTAAAAGTTCAGAATAAAATCTTGTTACACGCCAATTGAGGTCGCACATCAATTCTTTCTTCTACCATTAAAAAACTTCCTTGAAATAATTAAATAAATAATCCAATAATTATAAACTATAAATACCAATGATTACAGGTGATAATAATTACTGGCAGCTGATACATTTTCATCCGAATAACGCTCACGCGTATAATATCATACTTGATAATACAGGGCAATACATAGATTGGATAAAATTGTATACAATGTTTATAAAGTATTAATAAATGCTTCTTATTTCCTTAATTTACATATTTTCTCAATAATGATAAAATAAGAAAATATCGTGGCAGACTACTTTATGTTATTGCCTGATTTGAAGAGATATAGTTTATGAAGAGTTTAATAGAAAGGAAGAATTATGAGCAGAATATTGAAAAGTATTGCCCCATACTGGAAATCAATAATAATTATTCTGTTGTTACTTGTGTTGCAGGCGAATTGTGATCTTGCACTTCCACAGTACACATCGAATATTATTGATGTTGGTATCCAGAATGGTGGTATAGGACATAGTATTCCAGAGAAGATTACTAAAGATGAATATGATATAGCGAAGATGTTTATGACGGACGAAGAGATAAGCATATGGGAGAAATGTTTTGAGGAACAGGATGACTTATATGTCCGTACAGAAAATAATGATAAAAGGTTAGATGAATATGATGATACACTTGCTATGGCACTGATTATTAATAATCAGATGTCATCAGTTACAGTCACACAGTTCAAACAGCAGATGGCGGCACAGATGGGCGTTGATGTATCTGAACTTGAGAATGTTTCAGTTGCAGACCTTGGAAAGAGAATGGGTGTGGAACTTGAAACATTTACTAAGGATATTGAAGATGCTGATGGTAATGAAGTTCCAACAGAATGTGTAGATATGAGAATTATATTCAAGGCAATGTATGATAATGGTGCAATGTCTAAAGATACGTTTATATCTATGAGAGATGAATTCCAGTCAACATTTGATACAATGGGTTCAACCCTTATATCTTCAATGGGAAAGGCTTACGCTAAGTCAATGGATGCAAAGGCTGGAATGGATATGAAGGCCATACAGAAAAGATACCTTTGGATATCTGGTGCTAAGATGGTAGGAATGGCACTTCTTATTGCGGTATGTACTGTATGTGTTGCATTCTTTGCATCAAGGGTTGGTGCTGGAGTTGGACGTGATTTAAGAGGAAAAGTATATAAGAATGTAATGAGCTTTTCTAATGCAGAGCTTGATAAGTTCTCAACAGCTTCACTTATCACACGTACAACTAATGATGTACAGCAGATACAGCTCGTATGTGTTCTTATATTAAGAATGGTTCTTTATGCACCTATTATTGGTATCGGTGGAGTTATAAAGGTAATGTCAACAGGTGCTGGAATGGAATGGGTAATAGCCCTTGCAGTTCTTGTAATTATTGGCTTTGTACTTTTACTTATGGCAGTTGCAATGCCTAAGTTCAAGCTTATGCAGAAGCTTGTTGATAATGTCAATCTTGTATCAAGAGAGATACTTACAGGTCTTTCTGTTATCCGTGCATTCGGTAGAGAGAAGAAGGAAGAAGAAAGATTTGATAAGGCTAATAAAGAGCTTACAAAGACAATGCTTTTTACTAACAGGGTAATGACATTTATGATGCCGGTTATGATGCTTATAATGAACTGTCTCTCAGTAGGTATTGTATGGGTAGGAGCTCACAGAATTGACAGCGGTGTTATGCAGGTAGGTTCAATGACAGCATTTATTACATATGCTATGCAGATTGTAATGTCATTCCTTATGCTTACAATGTTGTCAATTATGCTTCCAAGAGCGATTGTAGCAGCAGACCGTATAGATGAAGTTATTAATACAAAGTCATCAATAACAGATGCAGAGTCACCTAAGAGTATAAGCAATCCTAAAGGACTTTTAGTATTTGACCACGTTAACTTTAAGTATCCGGGTGCTAATGAAAATGCTCTTGAAGATATCAATTTTGTGGCTGAACCGGGGAAGACAACAGCTATTATAGGAAGTACAGGATGTGGAAAGTCTACACTTGTTAATCTTATTCCAAGACTTTATGATGCAACAGAAGGTTCAATAACTCTTGATGGTGAGAATATCAAGAATATCTCAATGAAGGAATTAAGAGATGAACTTGGTTATGTACCACAGAAGGGAATATTATTCTCAGGTACTATTGAGTCTAATATCAAATTCGGTGCACCAGAGGCTTCCATGGATATAGTAAAGGAAGCAGCTGAGATTGCACAGGCAACTGAATTTATTGAAACTAAGTCAGCAAAATATGAAAGTCCAATCGCACAGGGTGGAACTAATGTATCTGGTGGACAGAAGCAAAGACTTTCAATTGCAAGGGCTATTGCTAAGAATCCTAAGATATTTATATTTGATGACAGCTTTTCAGCACTCGATTTAAAGACAGATGCGGCACTTAGAAAGGCACTTGCTTCTAAGGTTACAGACAGTACAGTTATCATAGTTGCACAGAGAATAAGCACAATACTTCACGCGGACCAGATTTTAGTTATGGATGAAGGTAAGATAGTAGGAAAGGGTACTCACGAGGAACTTCTGAAGAATTGTGAGGTATACCAGCAGATAGCCAAATCTCAGATGTCAGCTAAGGAACTGGGAATTGACGGAAAGGAGGAAGCATAATTATGGCAGATAATAACTCATATAAGCAGACTCCAAGACGAAGAGGTCCAGGAGGCGGTATGGCTCCTGCAGAAAAAGCCAAGAATTTTAAAGGCTCAATAAGCAAGCTTATGCAGTATATTGGCAGATATAAGATTGCTATATTGGCAGTTATGATTATGGCGGCGGCTTCTACAGTATTTACAGTAATAGGACCTAAGGTATTAGGTAAGGCAACAACAGGTCTTTCAGAAGGCCTTATGAAAAAGATTACAGGAACTGGTGGAATTGATTTCTCATATATTGGAAGAATTCTTATAATTGTACTCTGTCTGTATGCGTGCAGTGCAATATTCAGCTTTATTCAGGGCTGGATAATGACAGGTGTTTCACAGAAGGTGTGCTACAGACTTCGTAAAGAGATATCAGAGAAGATTAACCGTATGCCTATGAAGTATTTTGAGAGCAGGACATACGGAGAAGTTCTTTCAAGAATAACTAACGATGTTGATACATTAGGAATGGGTCTTAACCAGAGTATAACAACAATTATTACATCAGTTGCTACAATGATAGGTGTTCTTGTAATGATGTTAAGCATTTCACCACTTATGACAATTATTGCGATAGTTATTCTTCCAATATCCGTTGGTCTTGTATCATTTGTTGTTAAGAAGTCACAGAGTTACTTTAAGACACAGCAGGAATATCTTGGACATATTAATGGACAGATAGAAGAAACATATGGCGGACATATGGTTGTTAAGTCGTTCAATAAAGAGAAGGATATGGTGGATACATTTGACAAGACTAATGCTGTATTATATTCATCAGCCTGGAAGTCACAGTTCTTCTCAGGAATGATGCAGCCTATTATGATGTTTGTTGGTAACCTTGGTTATGCAGGTGTTGCACTTTCAGGTGGTATGCTTGCTATCAATGGAGTTATCACAATTGGTGATATTCAGGCATTTATACAGTATGTTAAGAACTTCACACAGCCAATAACACAGATTGCACAGGTTATTAATCAGGTACAGTCTATGGCAGCAGCTTCTGAGAGAGTATTTGAATTCCTTGAAGAAGAGGAAGAAGAACAGATAGCTGCCAATCCAGTACCTACAGATAATATCAGAGGTGAAGTTGAGTTTAAGCACGTTAAGTTCGGATATAAGGAAGACCAGATTATTATTAAGGATTTCTGTGCCAATGTTAAGCCAGGACAGAAGGTTGCTATCGTTGGTCCAACTGGTGCAGGTAAGACTACAATGGTTAAGCTTCTTATGAGATTTTATGATGTTAATTCAGGAGAAATCCTTATTGACGGACATAATATCAAGGACTTTAACAGACGTGAATTAAGAGATGCATTTGGAATGGTTCTTCAGGATACATGGCTTTATAAAGATACTATTATGGAAAATATCAGATATGGAAAGCTTGATGCTACTGATGAAGAAGTAATCGCTGCGGCTAAGGCAGCACACGCACATCATTTTATAGAGACTCTTCCGGGTGGATATAATATGGAACTTAATGAGGATGCAAGTAATGTGTCACAGGGACAGAAGCAGCTTCTTACTATTGCAAGAGCTATTCTTGCTGACAACCCAATCCTTATCCTTGATGAGGCGACAAGTTCTGTAGATACAAGAACAGAGATTCAGATACAGAATGCTATGGATAATCTTATGAAGGGCAGAACGAGCTTCGTAATTGCCCACAGATTATCAACTATAAAGGATGCTGATATTATACTTGTTATGAAAGAAGGAGATATCGTAGAGCAGGGCAATCACGAAGAATTACTTGCTAAGGGTGGTTTCTATGCTGACCTTTATAACTCACAGTTTGAGGAGGCAGAAGCATCTTAAGCTATGAGAGATACATTTATAGAATGGCTTATTTTAATCAATAT
The DNA here is from genome assembly GCF_003096855.1 of Bacteroides galacturonicus. NCBI lineage: Bacteria > Pseudomonadati > Bacteroidota > Bacteroidia > Bacteroidales > Bacteroidaceae > Bacteroides > Bacteroides galacturonicus. The sequence goes on from NZ_QEOA01000003.1 coordinate 49,697, forward strand.
AATAACATTTGTTATATATGCACTGGATAAATATAAAGCAGTACATCATCTTTGGAGAATACCTGAAAAGACGCTTATATTCTTAGCAATTATAGGTGGTTCTCCAGCGGCACTACTTGCTATGTATACAATAAGACATAAGACAAGGCATATTAAATTCACACTGGGTGTACCAGTTATACTTGTTATTCAGATAATCGTGCTTTATATTCTTTATACAAGATATGGTATATTTACAGGGTGAATATGAAGATTAAAGAAGTAATATGTTAAAAAAGTATAGATATAATATAGGACTGTGAATAAAAAAATCTGGGTTTTACGATTAACATACCGTTATGTGAGTTAATCATAAAATCCAGATTTTATTAATTGAAATTATATAATAAGTATTATAAGCGTCTGATTAACCAATAACGCCTACAAATCCGCATATCAGCACGATTATACCAAGTACAATTCTGTACCAGCCGAACACCTTGAAATCGTGTTTCTTAATGTATCCCATAAGAAATCTGATAACGAAAAGAGATACAACGAAAGCTACAAGCATACCAACAAGGAGAATTATTCCTTCCTGTGAAGTCATTGAGTTATGAAGAAGGAACTTAACACCCTTAAGAAGGCTTGCTCCGAACATAACAGGTACTGCAAGGAAAAATGTATACTCAGCAGCAACAGTTCTTGAAACACCAAGAATTAGAGCACCGACAATAGTTGCACCTGAACGTGATGTTCCAGGGAATATAGCAGCGATAAGCTGAAAAAGACCTATATATGCAGCAAGCTTATAATCAATGCCTTCAATAGTTCTGACCTTGGCTTTCTTGCCGTGGTGCATAGTCTCTACAATAATAAATGCAATACCAAAGAGTATAAGCATAATAGCTACAGTTGTGTAGTTATAGAAAAGTTCTTCAAGCTTTTCATCAAATAATACGCCGACAATTGCGGCAGGTATGCACGAAACAAGAATGTGAAACCAGAGCTTGAATATATCACACTTGATATAAGCACCTGCACCCTCAGATGAGAGTGGTTCTTTATTATTGTTCTTTCCAAATGGCCATAACTTGTTCCAGAATAGTATAACAACTGCCATAATAGCACCAAGCTGGATAACTACCTCAAACATACTATAGAATGCATCAGATACTTTTAATGGCATAATTTCATTTAAAAGTATCATATGTCCTGTGCTGCTTATAGGAAGCCATTCAGTGATACCTTCGACAATACCAAAAAGTATCGCTTTTAAAATCTCTAACATTATTCCTCCAATCGGATACGGATATTGTATCATAAATATATGTATAAAAAATCTGTAAAATTCTTATATCCGTTCACTTTATTTTTTCTTAGAATTAATAATATGTTGTGATTATAATTCTGTTTCAGTTAGTATTCTCTCATTGCATAGAGATACTGTCAACTGTGAATTATCTAATTTACAACAAATTTTTATAAATTTCACTTTACACCGGTTATTGATAAAAAATATTGATAAGAGCCAATATGCGTGTTAAACTTATTCGGATATTTGATAATTACTAAAGCATATTTAATAAGATAACAAGGAGTCAGTTAATGGAAGTATATTTAAAACCAATAATATCAGCCTGCTATGTGTTTCCTATACTTGCTGTAATATTTACAATACCTTACATATTATATGAGTATCACAAATATGGTTCAATCCTTATACTTAGAACGGGGATTGTATATACATTTATATTCTATATGCTGACATCATATTTTATGACAGTGCTTCCACTTCCTCCAAGAAGCTCGGTTACACCAGATACTGCGAGTGTCCTGCTTGTTCCGTTTGATGCAATAAGGAGAATTATAGCTACAGCTAATGTCACTTTGTCACAGCCATCTACATATGTTAACCTGTTTAAATGTTTTGATTTCTGGCAGGCTGCATTTAATATACTGCTGTTATTTCCGTTTGGAGTATATCTTAGATATTATTTTAAAAGACCCTGGTGGCAGGTGCTTATATTTTCATTTGGGTACAGCCTGTTCTTTGAATTGACACAGATTTCAGGACTGTATGGAATATACAGATATCCATATAGGTATTTTGAGGTTGATGACCTTATATGTAATACATTAGGTGGAGTATTAGGTTATGTATGCACACCGCTTATAGTTTTTATGCTTCCGAAAAGGGATAGACTTGATGAGGCTGCATATAAGAGAGGACAGATTGTATCTGAATTCAGGAGAGGTGTTGCGTGGATAATTGATATGGTAATTATAATGATTCCAGTGCTGGCGGCTATGCTGTTGCTTTGGCACGAGCATATAATTACCAGGAAAATGGTGCTGGGTTCGGTATATGATGTGAGATATGTAGTTATTTTATCGCTGTATATCGTTATTGTGTTCACACTTACGACAAAGCTTACAAGAGGGCGGACAATAGGCAAGTCACTGGTTAATATACGTCTTATAGACTGCAAAGATATGGTTATTAATAAAGTTCCACATATAAAAATGTATAAGCTGTTTATAAGATATTTTATAATATATACAATAAGTGTACCCTCATTACTATATGCGTATAACTTTTATCGTATGGCGATTGAACTTGAAGGGGTAAAATTATGGGCAGTTACAGCAGGATGTGTGATATGTATTTTAATTACAATATATATGGCATTTGATTTATTATTGTGTCTGTTTAGCAGCACAAGAAATATGCTATATGACAGAATAACAGGAATTACACATAGAAGTGACGTAATAAGCAGGCAGGATAATACAAATTTAACAAGTTAAAGATAATATTTAGCCGAATAAGATACATTTCGAATATATAACAGGAGGTACGATTGTGACAATAAAAGATTTGCCAGCAGGTAAAAGTGCTACAATATTAAAAGTAGGTGGAGATGGTGCATTAAGACAACATTTTCTGGATATGGGACTTATTCAGGGTGCAGAAGTTACAGTTATAAAATATGCTCCTATGGGTGACCCTGTTGAATTAAGAATTCATAGCTATGAGCTTACCATAAGACTTTCAGATGCAGAACAGATAGAGGTAAGTGAGCCTTATTGTATTGATAATAAAGCTGTGGAAAATGTTAAAATGAATAGTATAGTAAAGGAACATCCGGGATTTGGTGAAGGAGGCAGGTATCACGATAAGGAAAATGAAAATCCTCTTCCAGATGATGAAAAGCTGACATTTGCACTTGTAGGCAACCAGAATTGTGGAAAAACAACCCTTTTTAATGTATTAACAGGCTCCAATCAGCATATAGGTAATTTTCCAGGTGTTACAGTTGATAGAAAAGACGGAGTTATAAAAGGTTATCCTGATACACTTATAACAGATTTGCCAGGAATATATTCAATGTCACCATATAGCAGTGAAGAAATAGTAACAAGGGAATTTCTGCTTATGGACAAACCTAAAGGTATTATTAATATATTAGATGCTACTAATATTGAAAGAAACCTTTATCTGTCAATGCAGCTTATGGAATTAGGAATTCCTATGGTAATTGCACTTAATATGATGGATGAGGTAAGAGTCAATGGAGGTTCTGTAAGAATTAACGCAATTGAGGAATTGCTTGGAGTTCCGGTTATACCAATATCAGCGGCTAAAGGTGAGGGCATAGAAGAACTGGTAAGTCATGCCATTCACGTTGCAAAATATCAGGAAAAACCACAGATATCAGATTTTTGTTCCAAGGACAGTGCGGTTCATAGATGTATACATGGCATTATGTCGCTTATAAGTGACCATGCAGACAAAGCAGGATACCCTGAAAGATTTGCAGCCTCCAAGGTTGTTGAGGGGGATTCACTTGTACTTAAGCATCTTGAACTTGAGCAGAATGAAAAAGAAATGATTGAACACATTATAGTACAGATGGAAGAAGAATGTGGAATGGATAGAGCCTCAGCTATAGCAGATATGAGATTTGCCTATATTGAAGATGTCTGTAAGAATACGGTTGTAAAGCCAAGAGAAAGTAAGGAAAGAATACGAAGCCAGAAGATTGATAAGCTTCTTACTGGTAAATATACAGGTATCCCAATGTTTATAGCAATTATGGGACTTGTGTTTTATCTTACATTTAATGTTATAGGTGCGGCACTCTCCAATGTACTTGATATTTTAATTACATTTGTTACAAATGGGGTTGATAATCTTCTGACAGCAATGAATGTTAATTCGGTATTGCATGCACTTATCATAGATGGAATATTCAATGGGGTTGGTAGTGTATTAAGCTTTCTTCCGATAATCGTAACATTATTCTTCTTTTTATCAATTCTTGAAGATAGCGGTTATATGGCAAGAGTCGCATTTATTATGGATAAGCTCTTACGTAAACTTGGATTATCAGGAAGAAGTATAGTGCCTATGTTAATTGGTTTTGGATGTAGTGTTCCAGGAGTTATGGCAAGCCGTACACTTTCATCTGAAAGAGACCGTAGGATGACAGTTCTTTTAACACCATTTATGAGTTGTTCAGCAAAAGTACCTATATATGCCTTTTTCTCAGCAGCATTTTTCCCACATTATGCAGCGCTTGTTATGATAGGTATGTATTTTATAGGAATTATTGTTGGAATAATTATGGCGTTTATATTTAAAAAGACATTATTTAAGGGAGAACCAGTTCCATTTGTTATGGAGCTTCCTAATTACAGAATGCCTGGTGCTAAGAATGTGGTACATTTGTTATGGGAAAAGGCAAAGGATTTCTTACAGAAAGCATTTTCTATTATATTTATTGCAACAATACTTATATGGTTTATGCAGAATTTTGATATAAGGCTTAACGTTGTGGCAGATTCAAGACAGAGTATACTTGCTGTATTAGCAGGTATGATTACTCCGTTGTTTAAACCATTAGGATTTGGAGACTGGAGACTTGTAACAGCTATACTTACAGGCGTAATGGCAAAGGAAAGTGTAGTATCTACGATATCAATTCTATTTGGAAGTACGATAGAGATGGTATCTGTTATATCAGCTGCGGGTGCAATGTCATTTCTTGTGTTCTGTCTTTTGTATACACCTTGTGTTGCGGCAATTGCCTCAGTTAAAAAAGAACTTGGAGGTAAATGGGCAGCATATGTTGTAGTTATTCAGTGTGTTGTAGCATGGATTGCGGCATTAATTACATATATTATTGCTGGAATTTTATAACTCTGATAAATATGTATGCGAAAAAAAACATTGCAAAATCAGACTATTGATGATAAATTATCAATAAGCTAATTCCTAGAGGGAGTAATCGGCATATTTATATATGCAGTTATATCGACATAATGGCTTATAAGCCCGGTATTACTTTAAATGATGAGACTCGTGAACAGTATCAGTACTGTCTGCGGGTCTTTTTTATATAACTGGAATTCGTTTTCGTTAAAACATCAATTATTATATATGATATGACAATTGGTTATAATCTTTCTTGGAGCAACAGATAAAATATAGAAATGAGGACAATTAAGAAATGAGTATTGTTGAATTATTTATACTGGCAGTAGGACTTTCAATGGATGCTTTTGCTGTATCTATATGTAAGGGCTTGTCGCTTGGAAAGATAAAGCCTAAGCATATGTGCATTGCCGGTGCGTGGTTTGGTGGATTTCAGGCATTGATGCCGCTTATTGGCTATTATCTCGGAAGTCTGTTTGCCGATATGGTTACCAGATATTCACACTGGGTTGCATTTGCACTTCTTCTTGCAATTGGTGGTAATATGATTAAGGAGTCATTAGGGGAAGAAGAAAATGTCAGCAATGATATGGGATTTAAGAGTATGTTATTACTTGCAATTGCAACAAGTATTGATGCACTTGCAGTAGGCGTGTCATTAGCATTCCTTAAGGTTGCCATTCTTCCAGCGGTATTATTTATAGGCTGTATTACATTTGTCTGTTCAGCGGCAGGTGTTAAAATTGGAAGTCTATTTGGTGATAAATATCAGTCTAAAGCAGAACTTTGTGGAGGGATTATTCTTATTCTTATAGGAATTAAGATATTACTTGACGGTTTGGGAATACTTTAGTTATAATATTATAATTAAGTAAGAAATGAGGATTAATATATGAAAGAAATGTTATTGGCATTATTACTGCTTATTATAGGTTTTGTGCTTCTTATAAAGGGAGCAGATTTCTTTGTTGACGGAAGTTCGTCAGTTGCGAAAAGATTAAAAGTACCTTCAATGATAATCGGACTTACAATTGTAGCTATGGGTACAAGTCTGCCAGAATGTGCAGTTAGTGTTACAGCTTCACTTAACAATAATAATGCTTTAGCTGTAAGTAATGTAATAGGTTCTAATATATTTAACCTTATGGTTGTGTGTGGTGTATGTGCATTATTTACACCATTGGCGGTATCAAAAGATACTTTAAAGAAAGAATTTCCATTTTCTATCATATGTGCCATTCTTCTTGCGGCACTTGGTGCTGTTGGAATGACACTTGGAAGAATTGACGGAATAGTATTTCTTGTAATATTCGCAGTTTACCTTTGCTTGATGATTGTATCAGCTAAAAATGCACGTAACGAGGCACTTAATAAAGAACTTGAAGAAGAGGTTGATGAAGAGATAAAAATTCTTCCAGTATGGCAGTGTATTGTATACATTATTGGTGGAGCAGTAGCTATTAAGTTCGGTGGTGATTTTGTTGTTGATGGAGCTTCCACAATTGCAACTGGATTTGGTATAAGCCAGAATCTTATCGGACTTACAATAGTTGCACTAGGAACAAGTCTTCCAGAGCTTGTTACATCAATCGTTGCGGCTAAGAAGAATGAAGTGGATATGGCATTGGGAAATGTCATCGGCTCTAACATTTTTAATATTCTTCTTGTATTGGGTGTTGCTGGGGCAATAAGTCCTGTAGCATTTGTAACAGAAAATCTTATCGACATTGCTATTCTTGTTGTTATGAGTGTGGTTGTATGGATATTCGCGTGGTCAAAGAAAAAGCTTGTCAACTGGCATGGTGCAGTTATGCTTGTATCATATGTGGCTTACCTTGTATACATTTGCATAAGATAAATATTGCATATAAGGCTGTTTACGTCATATATGAATTGTAATAAAATTATATATGGCAGTTCCGATTTCACCGCATCACTAAAGATAAGGAGAGGGACGGAATATGAACACATATAAGATGGTTCTTAATGAGGATACCAGAGTATTAATATATGGTAATAGCATTAAAGTAGTACGCATCAGAATTGATGAAATCAACTATATAAGCTGTGCCAATAGAATTATTATGATTCATACGAATAATGCCAGTGATAGATTTTATGGGAAGATGAAGGATGTATATAATTTATTGGGGAAATATGGGTTTGAGTACATTAATGAGTCGGAGATAGTTAATTGTATGAATGTGAGTAGTATGACGGTTAATTCGATAATATTAAGAGAGGGAACAGAACTAATATGTAGTAAAAAATTCAAACAAAAGTTCAGAAATCTTATGTGGAACTAAATTCATACCAAAGTTAAAGGTGAATTCCTGTCGGGTGCTATAAGGTACTGGCAGGAATTTACTTTTATATAACAGGAAATATATATAACCTAAGAAAGCGGAATGTCAGAATATTAAAAAAGTATAAATAACAAGTTTTTTAAGGCTTGGCTGTTTGTAATTAATAATTATAAGTGGTAATATGTTACATATTTTATATTGTAATTATTATGTTGTAATTAATAGAAATGGAGGCTACAATGCAGGCATATACTGTATCGCAGTGGTTATTATTCTTTTATATATATTGTTTCTTTGGTTGGGTATGGGAATGTTGTTATGTATCAGCCAGAAAAGGAAAGTGGGTAAACAGGGGATTTCTTCATGGACCAGCACTTCCAATATATGGTTCAGGTGCAATGGTAATATTGGTAAGTACTATAGGAGTAAGGGATAATATAGCTTTAATATTCCTGTTTGGAATGATATCATCAACAATACTTGAATTTGTTACAGGATATTGTATGGAGAAAATGTTCGGCGTAAGATACTGGGATTACAGTAATCAGCCATTAAATTTAATGGGACATATATGTCTGTTCGTATCATTAGGCTGGGGTGTGTTCTCTGTTCTTCTTGTAAGAATTGTACACAGACCTATAGAGGGCATTGTATATATGCTTCCAGATACAATTACGGACATAATAGCATTTGTCTTGACAATAGCTATGGCAGTTGACTTTACACAGTCATTCAATGAAGCTATGGATTTGAAGGCTGCAATTGAAAAGCTTGCTAATAGTAATGAACAGATAAGAATTCTTGCCAAAAGACTTGAGGTTGCCTCAGCATTTGTTGAAGATGATTATAATAAAATGAAAGAAAAATTCGCTGAAGGTAAAGCAAGTGTTATGAATAAGGCAGGTTCAGTGAGTAAGCTTAAGGGTAGAATTTCATTCGAGAATGATATGAATGAAAGAAAAGGTGTTAAGCTTGCAACCTTACAGAGAATGACAGAGGCTGTTAAAGAGAGTCTTAAGAATAAGATTATGGACGAGAAGGCGGCTAACCAGCTTTTAGAAACACTTGAAAATGAAAAGGTAAATCTTAAGGCTGATACTGGAAGAAACTACAAGAGCGTATTCAGAATTATGAAACGTAATCCGGGTGCTATTTCAAGAAAGCACGAGGAAGAACTGAATGAAATTAAGAGAATGATTAAGTGATTTTAATGTGAGTTCCGGGCTGCTGGTGATTTTAGGAATTGTATTAATTAAATAAAATGTTTGGATAATGAGGATTGTATATGGAAAAGATTATAATATATAATGTAGCTGATGCCAGAAAGATTATAACAATGGCTGCTAATATGCGAATAAAAAGCATAGTTATTGACAATACTAAGCTTTCAGATACATTAGAAAATGTACTGGCATATAGTCAGGATTACAGAACTGATGATATTATGCCATTTATTAATAAAGATAAAAGCATAGTTATATTCTGTGATGTTACACAGAAACATCTGGACAAGCTTTTATTTGTTATCAGAAACAACAATCTTAATGTCGATTACAAGGCTGTTATGACTAAGACTAACAAGTTGTGGACATTGAATAAAATATTATATCATATGGAGATTGAAAAGAAAAACGAAAGGAGATAATTATGGAGATTATTCACGTTACAGAAGCAACATTTAAACAGGAGGTACTTGAGTCGGATAAGCCAGTGCTTGTAGATTTCTGGGCAACATGGTGTGGACCTTGCCAGATGCTTGCACCAGTCCTTGAGGAAGTAGCGGCAAAGCAGGACGATGTAAAGATATGTAAGATTGATACAGATAAGGAACTTAATCTTGCATTACAGTATAAGGTAGCTTCAATACCAACCCTTCTTTTATTTAAGAACGGAGAAGTTGCTGCAACTAATATAGGCTTTATAGGTGAAGAACAGGTTATGGAATTCATAGGCCAGTAAATAAATGTTAACTATTTGCGCAGCTTTTCAGCGCATCTGAAGTTTCGAAGAAACTTCTAAGTGACTACGAAGTAGTCATATTATATCATAATTTCTGCGTTGTTCTTCAACGCATACGAAGTTTCGAAGAAACTTCTAAGTGACTACGAAGTAGTCATATTATATCATAATTTCTGCGTTGTTTTTCAACGCATACGAAGTTTCGAAGAAACTTCTAAGTGACTACGAAGTAGTCATATTATATCGTAAACAAGGAAAGGGCAGGCACAGCATCAGATTTATTATCTAGATGAATGAAGCTTGCCTTTTTACTACATTTGCTAAGAAATGAGGTTATACATATATGAGAGAATTATATCTTGAATGTTATTCAGGAATAAGCGGAGATATGTCTGTTGCGGCACTTCTTGATGCCGGAGCGGATAAAGAATATTTGTTAAAAACACTTGCAACTATGCCTCTGACAGGTTATGAGGTTAAGATAACAAGAGTTAAAAAGAATGGTATAGATTCGTGTGATTTTAATGTAGTGCTGGACAGCGGACACGAAAACCACGACCACGATATGGAATATCTGTATGGACATCTTAATGGCGAAGGGCATACACACAATTTTGAAAATGTACATTCGCATACTCATTCAGCACATCACAGCCACAGGGGGCTGAAAGAAATATATTCTATTATAGAGCAGACACAGCTTACTGGGAATGCAGAAAAGCTTGCTAAGAAAATATTCAGAATATTAGCAGAAGCAGAAGCCAAGGCACACGCTACAGATATTGAAAATGTTCATTTTCACGAGGTTGGGGCAGTAGACTCGATTGTGGATATAGTGGCGTTTGCTGTATGCTTCGATAACCTGCATATAGACAGGGTGTATGTTCCAGGTATCAGCGAGGGAACTGGAACAATAAGGTGCCAGCACGGAATAATTCCAGTACCAGTGCCAGCGGTTCTTAATATAACATCAGCTTATAATATAGAATTAAGCAATACCAATATTAAAGGCGAACTTGTAACGCCAACGGGAGCGGCGATTGTAGCGGCTGTAAGAACAGATACAGCACTTCCACAGCATTTTACAATAAAGAAGACTGGATATGGTGCAGGCAAGAGAGAGTATGAGCTTCCGGGAGTATTAAGGGCAATGCTTATTGAGAGTAATAGTGAAAGCTTAGACGAAAATGCTGACTTAATATATAAGCTGGAAACGGATATTGATGACTGTTCGTCAGAGATATTAGGATACACTATGGAGCGCCTGTATAAGGCGGGTGCAAGAGAAGTGCATTTTCTTCCTATATATATGAAAAAGAACAGACCTGCATATGAGCTTGTTGTAATATGCTGCAAGGAAGATATTACGACTATGGAAAATATCATATTTGAGGAAACAACGACAATAGGAATAAGACGTTGTGCAATGAAGAGAACAATTCTTCCAAGAAAAATTGAAAAAGTCAGTACACCATATGGTGAAATTGACGTAAAGGTGTGTACGCTTCCTAATGGCAAAGTTAAGAGATATCCTGAATATGAAACTATTAAGAGCATATGTGAGGCAGAAAATGTGCCATTGAGGGATATAATTGGGAATATAGGAGAATAAAAAATAATTAAAGACTGTTACAAGAAATTATATGCTGGCATTATATAGAACATAGAAATATAAAAGTCCTGAGTAATGTCAGCATATTAAAATATAAGTTTCGTGTGACAATCTTATATTATAAACCTGGAAAAGCATTTCGATATTATACATTTGCAGAGGCAGAGTTATGGTTAATATATTTTATTGATATGGGAAAATGATATAGCCGTCACCTGTATTTTTATAGTTGTACTATATCACTAAGCATTACAGAAAAATCAATTAACACGGTTGCCATCAGTACCAATAGTTACAACTCTTACAGGAATTGTCTTGCCGCTGTCAGCTACAGCCTTTTCAACTGCATACTGCAATCCACCACAGCAAGGTACAGTCATACGTGTTACAGTTATGCTCTTTATGTTATTATTCTTGAATATCTCGGTTAATTTCTCAGAATAGTCAATCATATCAAGCTTTGGACATCCGATAAGTGTTATGTGGTTACGCATAAAATCGTGGTGGAATGTACTGTAGGCATAAGCTGTACAATCTGCTGCAATAAGAAGGTCAGCTCCATTAAAGCATGGTGCAAAAGGAGATACAAGCTTAATCTGTACAGGCCAGTTGTTAATCTGGTTTCCACTTGCCGCTTTGTTAGCAAGTACTTCAGCTTCATTATATTCAGGAGCTTCACGCTCAATAAAACGAATTGCATTCATAGGGCAGGCTGGCAGACAGTCGCCAAAACCGTCACAATAATCATCTCTTAAAAGCTTAGCCTTTCCGTCAACAATTCCAATAGCTCCCTCGTGACAGGCGTGTGCACATAAGCCACAGCCGTTGCAGAGTTCTTCATTAATTTCTATAATCTTTCTTATCATAATCAAATAAATCCTCCTATTTATAGTAGTATTTTTATTTAATAGAAAATTCTGATAAAAATTCCTGTTAAATAAAAAGCCCTCTGGGCAGATTCACCATACGGCGGTAATGTAGATGCCACTAAAGTGTTCCGCCATAGGTGGAGAATCCTGTGAAACAGGATTCTATCCTGCAGACCCGCTAAAATGTCTTAATAAGTATATGTTGTGGTTATTTTCAGCCATATTTTCATAGCTGGCTGATTAGTTTGAATTATATCTTAACTACCTGGTAAGTATAATATTAAATATTAATAAAGTATGTTGTAAATACAACAAAAATAAGATTATAATGTAATGAGTGCAAAAGAAAAGGAAGCGGCTGCGAAGCAGACATTTACTTTTCTTGCACCATTAACGAACGAATATCCTGTGAAACAGGATAAAGAGTGCGGAAGCACGAATTCGTGAGTGTAGGATATGCTAGGTTATAGTACAGGTGTGTAGTATATTAAGTTAATAGTGCGAAAAGATAGAGATTGGCAAATGAGTGCAAAAGAAAAGGAAGCGGCTGCGAATAGACACCGTAGATTTTATAGATTATTTTATGAATAATATAGAGAAGAATAGGATTGAAGAATATGGGCAGAATATTATATGACATTTCACAGGATTATATGGGAGTTATACAAAAGAGCAGGCTGTTTAGCGGTATAGAACCAGACGAGGCTAATGGAATGAGCAAATGCCTTGAGATAACATTTCGCGAGTATGACAAAGAAGAAGTTATATTTAATGAAGGCGATAAAATATCCAAAATAGGTATGGTGATTCAGGGCAATGTGAGCATAGAAAAGGCTGATTACTGGGGCAACAGGCATATTATGACATATGTGTCAGCGGGTGAAATATTCGGAGAGGCATATGCATGCAGTAACGACAAGACATCCAATGTAGAGGTTGTTGCGGCAGATAAATGTATAGTTGCATTTCTTGACACATACAAGGTTATGACGGTATGCAGTTCATCGTGCCAGTTCCACAGTAAGCTTATTCATAATCTTATATATATGCTTGCTGACAGGTGTGTGGTTATGAACGAGAAGATTACACATTTATCCAAACGAAGCACTAAGGAGAAAGTATTGTCATATTTATCAGCAAGAGCCGCCAAATGTGGGAGTGATGAGTTCGATATACCATTTAACAGGCAGCAGTTGGCTGATTATCTTTCAGTTGACAGGAGTGCAATGTCAGCAGAATTAAGCCGTATGAAGAAAAATGGAGAAATTGATTTTATGAAAAATCATTTTATTATAAAATGTCGTGATAAACAATAATCTGCCGCTGTAAAGACACATAATTTGGAAGAAAATGTTAATTTAAGCCGTCATTGTATAAAACTAAAAACAACTAAAAAATGTATTGAAATTAATTGACAAGGGTGTTAATATACCCTTGCGAGAGATAGTTAAGAAATTAACATTTCGCTTTATATTTTTGAGAGTTTTGTATACAATATACAAACTATTATACAAATTAACAGTTATTTTATTAAGGAGGAACCAATAATGGTAAATTTTGATCAGTGGAATGGTTTCAAAGGCAGACTTTGGAAAGAAGAGATCAATGTAAGAGATTTCGTTCAGAACAATTACAAGCCATATGATGGAGATGAAAGTTTCCTTGAAGGACCTACAGAAGCTACTAACAAGCTTTGGGGAAGACTTCAGGAATTACAGAAGGAAGAAAGAGCTAAGGGCGGCGTACTTGATATGGAAACAAAAGTTGTTGCTGGTCTTACAGCTTATGGTCCTGGATATATAGATGAATCTATGAAGGAGCTTGAACAGGTAGTTGGTCTTCAGACAGATAAGCCACTTAAGAGAGCATTTATGCCTTATGGTGGTATCAAGATGGCAGAAGAATCATGCAAGAACTATGGTTATGAACCAGATCCAGAACTTCATAAGATCTTCACAGAATATCATAAGACACATAACCAGGGTGTATTCGATGCTTATACACCAGAGATGAGAAAGGCTCGTCACAGCCATATCATCACAGGTCTTCCAGATACTTATGGACGTGGACGTATCGTAGGTGACTACAGAAGAGTTGCCCTTTACGGTATCGACTTCCTTATGGAAGAAAAGAAGAAGGATCACGCTAACTGTGGTTGTGGAACAATGACTGATGACGTTATCCGTTTAAGAGAAGAAATATCTGATCAGTACAAGGCACTTGCAGGTATGAAGAAGATGGCTGAAAGCTATGGTTATGATATCAGCAAGCCAGCTACTAACGCTAAGGAAGCTGTTCAGTGGTTATACTTTGGATATCTTGCAGCTATCAAGACACAGAATGGTGCTGCTATGTCTGTAGGTCGTGTATCTACATTCCTTGATATCTATATTCAGAGAGATCTTGAAGCTGGTACTCTTACAGAGAAGGAAGCTCAGGAACTTATTGATCATTTCGTTATGAAGTGTAGAATGGTTAAGTTCGCAAGAATTACATCATACAACGAATTATTCTCAGGAGATCCTACATGGGCTACTCTTGAAGTTGGTGGTACAGGTATCGATGGACGTTCAATGGTTACAAAGAACGACTTCAGATTCCTTCATACACTTGAGAATATGGGACCTTCACCAGAACCAAACCTTACAGTACTTTATTCTTCAAGACTTCCAGAAAGCTTCAAGAAGTATGCTGCTAAGATTTCTGTTGATACATCTTCAATCCAGTATGAGAACGATGATGTTATGAAGGTAACATGGGGCGATGATTATTCAATCTGCTGCTGTGTATCTGCTACACAGACAGGTAAGGAAATGCAGTTCTTCGGAGCTAGAGCAAACCTTGCTAAGTGCTTACTTTACGCTATCAATGGTGGTGTAGATGTTAAGAACAGAGAACAGGTTGGTCCTGCTTATAAGCCAGTTACTTCAGAATATCTTGATTATGATGAAGTTGTTGATAAGTTCGATGCTATGATGGATTGGTTAGCTGATCTTTATGTTAATACACTTAACCTTATCCAGTATATGCATGATAAGTATTACTATGAAGCTGCTGAGATGGCTCTTATTGATACAGATGTTAAGAGAACATTTGCTACTGGTATCGCTGGATTCTCACATGTTGTAGATTCACTTTCAGCTATTAAGTATGCAAAGGTTAAGACAGTACGTGATGAGACAGGTATCGTTGTAGATTACGAAATCGAAGGCGACTTCCCTAAGTATGGTAACGATGATGACAGAGCTGATGATATCGCTGTATGGTTACTTAAGACATTCCTTGAGAAGATTAAGAAGAGACATACTTACAGAAATTCAGAGCCAACAACATCTATCCTTACAATTACTTCTAACGTAGTATATGGTAAGTACACAGGTGCTATGCCTGATGGACGTAAGGCTGGTACTCCACTTGCTCCTGGTGCTAACCCAAGTTATGGTGCAGAGCAGAATGGTCTTCTTGCTTCACTTAACTCACTTACAAAGCTTCCTTACGAGTGGGCATTAGATGGTATTTCTAATACACAGACAATGAACCCAGACGCTTTAGGACATAACGAAGAAGAAAGAATTAACAACCTTGTTAACGTTATGGATGGATACTTCGATCAGGGCGCTCATCACCTCAATGTTAACGTATTCGGTAAGGATAAGTTACTTGATGCTATGGAACACCCAGAAAAGCCAGAATATGCTAACTTCACAATCCGTGTATCTGGTTACGCTGTTAAGTTCATCGACCTTACAAAGGAACAGCAGATGGATGTTATTTCTAGAACATTCCACGACAGAATGTAATCATACGAATAGTATAATTGCTTGAAAATTAAATGGGATAAAAGTGGCTTTAAGTTGTATGTTTACTGGTGATAAGTTACATTAAGTTATAACAAAAAATGAAAAAGCCACCTGTATTCAAAAAATGCAGTACAATCTGAGATGATTGTACTGCATTTTTGAGTTTATGTGAGCAATGAGCCAAAATCCGTGCTTGTATGAGAATTTGGTGACTGCTGTAATGATTAAATGAGGGGGAAAATCTGTCGAAGAATGGAAGTCCAGTTACTTTTCTGATAGAGAAAACGAACGATGATTACAGTCTGTTTTTCTTCATCAATCGTATAAAAGGCAAGGTAATTATTGATTATCACAAAACGAATGCCCTGACTTAATTCAAAACGAAACTCCTGTACGATATTTTTTATGAAAAAGTTGTAAAGTGGTGTTATACAGGAATGAGGCAGTAATCGCAAACACAATCCACAATACAAAATGATATTCTTTTTTTCTGGATGTTTCTGTGATATACTTATACGCAGTCGTATCAGACCGGAAAGGAAATATTATGTTACAAAAATTATATGTTTTTTTCAGGAAAGAAACCGTTTTGTCAATTGCAGTGATCCTGGCGCTTCTTTCTATGTTCTGGGTCAGACCGGATAAGGCTTATTTTACTTATATCGATTTCGGGACTCTCGGGCTCCTCTTCTGTTTGATGGCAATTGTAGCTGGTTTGAAGGCTGTTGGTGTTTTTGATATACTTGCCCAAAAATTGCTGATGGGAACATCGGGAACTGTGGGTGTGATCAGGCTGTTGGTACTCTTATGTTTCTTCCTGTCAATGGTGATCACCAATGATGTGGCATTGATTACTTTTGTTCCTCTTGCACTGATCATTGTGCATAAACTGCCAAAGGAACCTGGCAATTACTGGCTTCTTAAAATAGTAGCCATGCAGACAATCGCTGCTAATCTCGGAAGCATGCTCACACCCATCGGAAATCCGCAGAACCTTTATCTATATGCCAGAGCAGGGATGTCCGCGGTAGAATTAATAACCCTGATGCTTCCCTATTCCGCCACAGCACTTATCCTTCTTCTGATATGGATACAGGTAGCCGCTGCCAAAGCACCTCACGTATGCGGTTTAGAAAAAGATAAAACTCTTTTGGGATTCTCTGACAGAAAAGAACTTAACATGGAATACCTGGCCGCTTACCTGATCTTATTTACAATCTGCCTGCTCACTGTTGCACGTATCATTCCATACCAGATTCCTCTTGTATTGGTTCTTATATATATGCTGCTAAGAAACAGGGAAAATATAAGCAGGGTGGATTACTCCCTGCTTGCCACCTTTATCGCATTATTTATTTTTATCGGCAACCTTGGAAGGATTCCGCAATTCAGCAGTTTTCTGGAAAGAATCATGGCAGGAAGGGAAACACTTACTGCAGTTCTTGCCAGTCAGATTATGAGCAATGTTCCCGTTGCGCTTCTTTTATCCGGCTTTACAGATAATTACCGGGCTTTAATTGTCGGAACCAATATTGGAGGTCTCGGCACTCTGATTGCATCCATGGCAAGCCTGATAAGTTTCAAATATATTGCAGAAGAAAACAGGAATCTGAGAGGGAAGTATTTGGGAATATTCACAGCCTCCAATATTATATTCATGATATTCATGTTGATATTGTATTTTTTTCTTAGATAAAGGTTTTCTCGGAATTACAAAAGCTATAACAATTCTTTCTTCGCAAAAAATTCTCCGCGGCACTCTCCCATCCTGGAAGAAAAGCCGCGGAGAAATAAATATATTTTCGGTGCCAATACAAAGATCATTAATCTTTACACCACTTTACAACTTTTTCATAAAAAAATATCGTACAGGGCTTTCTGATGTATGATGAGTTTGCTCCAAAACATTTTATTTTGAAACTTTTTCTGCTCCAACAGCAGATACTTTGTTTTTACTCGTTTTATCAATACTAACATTGGAATCTGTACATTCCATTCGATTTTTATATCAGCACTTTTCGTCTGGGATTACCACAAAATCCCTCAATACCTTTTACCACGCATGTTCCTATGCAAAAGTTGATTATTCCCACTTTATGAATATCACAGCTAAAGTTGCTTTGAGAATGATACTGGATTCTTAACAACTGAAATATTTAAGTTGTTTGATTAGTTAGCTTGGCTATAAAGATGAAATTATATTAAATTAATGAATATAATTTAAGTTTCTTGTATATAATAGTTGACTCTGAAACAGGAAAATGTAAAGACCGTACAGATTATCCAATTATAGCTATTAGAGAAGCTATCCTTAATGCATTAGTGCATCGTGATTATAGTATTCATACAGAAGGCATGCCTATACAGATTATTATGTTTGAAAATAGAATAGAGATTAGAAATCCAGGTGGAATATATGGAAGAATAAGAATAGACCAATTGGGAAAAGTACAACCAGACACGAGAAATCCAATAATTGCATCAGAACTAGAGGTGTTGAAAATTACAGAAAATAGATATTCAGGTATTCCTACTATAAGAAGGGCAATGCGTGAATATAATTTACCTGAACCAGAATTCTTGGACGAAAGGGGCTGCTTTATAGTTAAATTATATAAATACAAAGAAAATGAATATAATAAAATGATTGAAAGCAGCGAAGAGAAAAATTTAATTATATTCTGTAAGACACCTAGAACAAGAAATGAAATTTGTCATTATTTAGGTATAAATTCAGTGTCATATGTTATGAAAAAATATGTTATGCCATTAGTTGAAAGAGGAATATTAAAAATGAGTATTCCTGATAAACCTAAGAGTACGAAACAGTTATTTTATTGTGAATAGGATTTATTGATGATATATGTTTGGATATGTGATGGGGATTGAGTAGATGGAAATAGGAGTTATTGGTCTGAGCAAATTTAGTTATAATTAGAGTGGTATTAAATTATATATGTGATATGATTTAGGTGATGGATAACAAAAATTATCCATTAAGAAGATCACGAAAAAAATAATTAAAAATTATATAGAAATAGAAACAGCAAAAATATTTATCTGCTGTTTCCATATAATCAAAAAAATTAAAATTTAAAATCCTTCCGCGGATGCTTATTTATCAATAGGTTCTTAGATTATATGAATGTTGAAATTATAGATATAAATTCAAAGGAATTAAAGGTGTAAAGCTGTACATAAAAATGTAGAGCTTTATTTCACGAAATACATTGACATTCATCTATGTATATGCTAATTTTATACATAGATAATTATCAATACGAGGTGAATGAAATGAGATTAGCGGATGTTTCTTTAATATGCAAGGCACTTGGAGATTCAAACAGGCTGGAAATAGTGCAGATGTTGTCAAATGGAGAAAAATGCGGATGCAGGCTTTTGGAAAGATTTAGTATTACTCAGCCTACATTATCTCATCATATGAAAATACTGGTGGAGTGTGGGTTGGTTAATGACCGGAAAGAAGGCAAATGGCACCATTATTCCTTGAATTGTGAAACTTTAATAGAATTCAAAGATTCTATTGGCAGTTTGACGTGTGAGTCATGCTGTGACAAAAAAGATAGCTGTTGTTAGAGGGGGAATCCTGTTAATACTTGTAAAGATTGTAAATAAGACGAAAGGAAGTTTTCTATGACAGTAAGAGAAAAAGCAGAACTGATTGTAAAAGATATAAAGAAAGAACAGGGAACAAATCCGGTTGTCATTTTTAAACAGATAGCAAAGAAGGAATATGTCAGTATTCATGGACCGGAACACCATATATTAGATGGTGCAAGTTTGCTTGTAGCCTACAAAAACGCAGGAGGAGAGATAGACTTAGAACAGGCATTGGACAGGCTGATGGCAGAGGGACTTCGGATGCCGGGGGCAATGTGCGGTTTATGGGGAATATGCGGAGCAATCACATCTATAGGTGCTGCACTTGCAATCATCGACGGAACAGGTCCGCTTTCAATGGATGGAACATGGGGAAATCATATGCAGTTTACCTCGAAAGCAATTGGAGAATTAGGAACCATAAACGGACCAAGATGCTGCAAGAGAGATGCAATGATAGCATTTAAGAATGGTATTGATTATGTGAATACTCATTATGGAGTAACATTGCAATACGAACAAATGCAATGTGGATTCACAGATTTTAATGAGCAATGTATAAAGGAGAGGTGTCCATTTTATGAGTAATGTAAAAGTAGCTTTTATTTGTGTTCATAATTCATGTAGAAGTCAGATTGCTGAGGCTTTTGGAAGACATCTGGCATCAGATGTGTTTCAAAGTTATTCGGCGGGTACAGAAACAAAACTACAGATTAATCAGGATGCTGTCCGTATTATGAAGGAATTATATAATATAGATATGGAAGCAGAAGGACAGTTCAGTAAGCTGGTTAGTGATATTCCAGATCCGGATATTGCAATATCAATGGGATGTAATGTAGGTTGTCCATTTACAGGCAGACCATTTGATGATAATTGGGGACTTGAAGATCCAACTGGAAAAAGCGATGAGGAATTTAAGATAGTCATTGAACAAATAAAGCATGATATTTTGGAGTTAAAAAGTAGACTGAACCATAATGAGATTAATATAAGTTATTTTAAAAGTATCATAGATCAGGATAGAGCCGCAGTCGTTATATGCAATCTTAATCATGAAATAATATATATGAATCCTGCTGCGGTTGTTAATTATGGAAAGCGTGGCGGAGACAAGCTGATTGGCAGAAGCTTGCTGGAATGTCATAATAAGGAATCACAGGAAAAGATAAGACAGGTGACAGAATGGTTTGCACAGGACGAAAGCCATAATATTGTGTATACATTTCATAATGAGAAGCAGAATAAAGATGTATATATGGTGGCACTTAGAGATAGTGGCAAGCTGATTGGATACTATGAGAAGCATGAATATCGAGATAGAGAAACAATGAAAATGTATGATTTATGGTGAGTTCCACCTAATGAGGAAGTAATAAAAAATATTGTAGACTGCTTTCTGTGCAAAACCAATGTTCATGTCAGATATCAGAGATACCTTGATGACTGCTATTGGCCAGATTCAGGCAGATACGCGCTCTGAATGATCCGGTACTGGCTGGAATCAACATTTTTGCCATGACTGCAAATGCATTTGATGAGGACAGAAAAAAGCACTGGAATACGGTATGGATGGATTCTTAACCAAACCAATTGTTATTGAGGAATTGATCAGTACATTACAGAAAAAACTGGATTAGTTAAGAAAAAATAAAGTGATGCTAAGAAAACGTACGGTGATAATTGGCAGAATAATGCGGGTGAGGCAGATCATATTGATCCGTTAGCTAATTTTGTTAAATGTCATAAGCGTAATCTATTTATATCAAAAGAAGATTTAAAAGATATAGGAAATAGAGATGATAATATTCAGATATTTTCAATTATATGCGTTATTGTGTTAAAAATATATCGACCTATATTGCAAAATATACAATAAATTGTACAAAATTACTAAAAATATTCAAAATGATTATATAAAAATAGCAATTGTACCCAATAAAATAATGTGATACAATCAAGGAAACTAAAACAGAAGAAATAGTTTCCTTGATTTTTTGTTTTATAAGCGTCACTGATACACAACATTAAAAGGAGCATTATGAATAATAAAGAGAAGATTTTACAGGCAACGATACAGGCATTTAATCAAAAAGGCCTTAAATTTACAATGGACGATATTGCATCTATTCTTGCAATGAGTAAGAAGACAATATATACAATTTTTAAAGATAAGAACACTCTGTTTATGGAGATGGTAGATTATCTGTTTGACACGATTAAAGAGAGCGAATCAGAGATAATTGAAGATAATACATTATCAACAATTGAGAAGATAAGACGTATTCTTGGAGTTATGCCTGAGAGTTATAAAGATATTGATTTAAGACAATTATATATGTTAAAGGACAAATTCCCGGAGATATACAGACACGTTGAAGAACGTCTGGAGAATGGATGGGAGACAACGATTAAGCTTTTGGAACAGGGGATTGAGGAAGAAGTGATAAGACCAGTTAATGTATTGATGTTTAAGATGATGATGGAGGCATCAATAGAACAATTTTTCCAAAGAGACATTCTTATAAGGGCAGGAATGACATATACACAGGGACTTGATGAGATTGTGGGAATATTATTAGATGGCGTGGCAGTTAAGGAAAGTCATTGAAAATAAAAAGGAGGAATATATAATGCAGGACAAATCAAAGGTTATATTTAACAATGAAATTGATAGAAAGGCATATAGAAAAGCTATTAATTCCAAAAAAAAATACGCAAGAAAATATGGTGATGACAGCAATGCCGACTATAAGGTGACAATAAAGAAGAACAAATACATAGGTGATATGCTTGGCGTGTATGATGTGAGGGTTGCAGATAAGCCTGCAAGCGTATCTAACGGTAATAAAGAAGAATTTGATACTGATAAAGGTATTATAGTTGGCAATATAAGAATGGGTTTTGGACATTACAGAATATCAATGGCGATTGCTTCAGCGGCTAATGCACTTGGATATGTTCCTTACTGGATGGATCTTAATTCTTACGATAATACAACCTGTACTAAAGTTATAAGGGCACAGAACGATCTGTATTCGCTTGGTTCAAGGTTATCACAAAAGAGCAGGCTGTTTAACAGACTGGTGTGGGAACCAATGAATTACGAGGGCTTCAGGAAGCTTCCCTATAACGCTTCAGACCAGAAGAATGCAGAGCTTATGGCACCTGTATATAAGAATGTTCCTAAGAATATTCCGGTTATTGCAACTCATGTATGGCCGGCACAGGCGGCAGTACACGCAGGTATGAAAAATGTTGTTAATGCAATACCGGATAACTGGCCAATGGCATTGCATTTGTCAGAAGGAAGTATTCATACAGTCCAGACACATTATGCTTATCAGGGTTACAGGATACTTAATGGAATGTCCGGCATTAAGGTGTTAAATGAAATGCCAGCAGATAGTCTTGTATACACAGGACATTATATCGACCACGAGCTTGTAACTAATATTGAGGCTGACTGCAATGCAAGAATAGCAAGAAAACAGAACGGAAAGCCTATGAGATTTCTGCTTACAATTGGTGGTGCAGGTGCACAGAAAGAGATATTTGCCCATATAATTAAATACCTTATTCCTTATATTAAGAAGAATAAGGCAGTGTTATACGTTAATGTTGGTGATTATAAAAATGTATGGGACGAACTTATAAGAGATATCCCACAGATGAGAGAACTGGCAACTGAGCATTTTGACAACTGGAAAGATACGAAGGCATTTGCCACGAAGGCATTATCAGCCAGCCAGATAAACAATTCTGATGTAGTGACAGATAACAATAGAGATGATAATTCTAAGAATATTACAGCAGATAATTCAAGTGAAGACACATCTGATAATATAACAGGTATCCACGGCTTTTATCACAAGAATATATTCGAGGCAGTGTATTGTACTAACCTTTTGATGAGAAGTGCAGATGTGCTTGTTACCAAACCAAGTGAATTAGCATTCTATCCAGTGCCAAAGTTATTTATAAAGCGAGTTGGTGGACACGAACAGTGGGGTGCAGTCCATTCAGCAGAGATAGGTGACGGAACACTTGAGTGCAGGGATATACCTCATACTTTACAGATGATAAAGCTGTTTATGGAAGATGATACATACATTATAGATATGTGTAAGAACATAAAGAAGAATAAACAGATGGGTATATATAATGGTGCATATGAGGCTGTCAAATTAGCAGTGAATATGAAGAAATCAGACATTTAATACGGCGTGCAGTAATCAGACACTTAAAAAATATGAAGAAATCAGACATATAGAAAGAAAAGAGGTAGCGTATGGGGCTTAATAAGAAAGAAATGGCATCTTATGGCATAGGTGCAGTTGGCAAAGATATGGTTTATATGTTTTGTGCAAGTTATATTCTGTATTATTATCAGGATATACTTGGGGTTAGTGCGATAGCAATGGGGATTATACTTCTTGCGGCACGAGTATTTGACGCATTTAACGACCCTATAATGGGTGTAGTTGTTGCAAAGACAAGAACCAGATGGGGAAAGTTCAGACCATGGCTGTTTATTGGAACATTGCTTAATGCTGTTGTATTGTTTCTGATGTTCTCTGCACCACCAACACTTGATGGCGGCGGACTTGTTGCTTATGCCGCAGTAACTTACGTTTTGTGGGGCGTTACTTATACAATGATGGATATTCCTTATTGGTCAATGATACCTGCATTTACAGAGGGCGGCAAGGAAAGAGAGAATATGTCAACAATGGCACGTTCCTGTGCAGGTGTAGGTTCAGCACTTGTTACAATTATTACAATGCAGTGTGTATATATGCTTGGAAAGGGCAATGAATATGCAGGTTTTAAATGGTTTGCACTTATAATATCAATACTGTTCTTTGCTGCAATACTTATTACCTGCTTTAATATTAGGGAAAAATCAACAGTTGATGTTGAAACAGTATCAGTAAAGCAGATGTTCAAGGCACTTTTTCAGAATGATCAGGCTGTTACAGTAGTTATAACAATTGTTCTTATTAATACATCTGTGTACATAACTTCTAACCTTGTCATATATTTCTTTAAATATGATTTTGGCGGTGCAGACTGGTACAACGGCTATACACTATTTAATACATTTGGTGGTGCAATACAGATATTATCAATGATGGTATTGTTTCCGCTTCTTAGAAAGTTTTTGAACACAATAAAGATATTTTATGTAAGCTTTGTTATGGCTATTGCTGGTTATATAGTTTTATTTATTCTTATATTCACATCAATGTCGAGTGTGTTTATTTTGTTTATTCCAGCATTTTTCATATTTGCAGCAAATGGAATGTTATTAGTCTTAACGACTATATTTCTGGCGAATACGGTTGACTATGGCGAATTTAAGAATAAGCGAAGAGATGAGAGCGTTATATTTTCAATGCAGACATTTGTTGTAAAGCTTGCTTCAGGTATAGCCGCATTAGTTGTGTCAATATGCCTTTCAGTATGCAGGTTAAGCAGTAATACAGATGTGGTGACAGATGCTGTGGCTGGTGGTTCGGTAGTAGGACTTAGAATGACAATGACAGTAATTCCGGTAATAGGTCTGCTTATTGCAGTATTTTACTTCCACAGAAAGTACATTTTAACAGAGCAGAAAATGGAAGAGATATCGGAAAGAATTAAGGAGAGCCATTAATGATAACGATTAATAATAATATGTATGTGCTTGATACTGACAATACATCTTATGCGTTTGCCGTGCTTGGAAGCGGGCAGTTAGAGCATTTGTATTATGGAAGAAAGTTACACGCCAATGAGGCTGTGATGACAGAGAAGCATACATTTATTCCGGGTAATACTAATGTATACAATAAAGATTATTCGTCTTATTCGCTGGAAGATGTGTGCCTTGAAATGTCATCATTGGGAAAAGGCGATATAAGAGAGCCTTTTATCGAAGTCACATATCCTAATGGAAGCAGTACAACGGATATGGTGTTTGACAGGGCAGAGATTATACAGGGCAAGGAAGAATACGATACGCTTCCGGGGTCTTATGATGATAATGGAGAGGTTGAACAGCTCGTCATCTATCTTAAGGACAGGAATTATAATCTCACATTGGAGCTTCATTATTATGTATATGAAAAATGTGACATTATAACAAGAAGTGCCAAGCTTGTTAATTCAGGAAATGAGAGCGTAAGGCTTGAAAGATTAATGAGTATGCAGCTTGATTTAAACGAGAGTGATTATGAATTGTCTTTTTTTAATGGTGCGTGGGCAAGGGAGATGAATAGAAGCAGAATACCCATTCGTGCCGGTAAGTATGTAAATGAGTCGGTCACAGGAACATCATCAAACAGAGCTAATCCTTTTTTTATGATAGGAAGAAGTTCAACGACAGAAGATTATGGTGAATGTTATGGATTTAATCTTATATACAGCGGCAATCATTATGAAGCGGCACAGGTTAATTCATATGGTAAATTAAGGCTTGTATCGGGAATTAATCCAGCTACATTTTCTTATATTATTGAAGCAGGAAAATGCTTTGAAGCTCCAGAGGCAGTGCTTACCTATTCATACAAAGGCTATAACAGGATGAGTCATAATATGCACGAGTTTGTAAGAAAGCATATTGTGCGTGGAATCTGGCGCGACAAGGAAAGACCAGTTCTTATTAATAGCTGGGAAGCGGCATATTTTAATATTAATGAAAGAAAGCTTGTGAAGCTTGCAAAGGCGGCTAAGGATACAGGTGTTGAACTGTTCGTTATGGATGATGGCTGGTTTGGTGAGAGAAATGACGACACAAGTTCATTAGGTGACTGGACACCGAATAGCAGAAAGCTTCCAAATGGAATAGCTGGCATTGCGGATAAGATAAAAGAATCCGGGCTTAAATTTGGAATATGGGTTGAGCCTGAGATGGTGAGTGTGAACAGCAGATTATATGAGGCACACCCTGAATGGGTAATTGAAATACCAGATGTAGAACATTCAGAGGGACGGAACCAGAGAATTCTTGATTTAACCTATGAAGCTGTTCAGGACTATATAATTGAGGAGATGAGTGAGGTGTTCTCATCAGCAGATATATCTTATGTAAAATGGGATATGAACAGAATATTCAGTGATTATTATTCTAAAAATCTGCCACCTGAAAGGCAGAAGGAAGTATCGCATAGATATGTGTGCGGCTTGTACAGATGTATGAAGGAGCTTACTAATAGATTTCCTGACATATTATTTGAGGGCTGTGCGGCAGGCGGCAACAGGTTTGATCTGGGAATGTTATGCTATTTTCCGCAGATATGGGCAAGTGATAATACAGATGCACTTTGCAGGGCACAGATTCAGTATAATTACAGCTATGGTTATCCGTTATCGTGTATTTCAGCCCATGTATCGGCAAGCCCTAATCATCAGACATTAAGAAATATGCCGTTAGAGAGCAGATTTGCAGTTGCGGCATTTGGGCTTCTTGGATATGAATGTAATATGTGTGATATGAATAAAGAGGAATTAAATGCTGTGAAATGTCAGATTGAACTGTACAAGAAGTTAAGAAATGTATTCTTTACTGGTACATTTTACAGGACAGAAAGCTTTGAAGAAGAAAATGCAGGTAATGCCAGTGTATTAAATAATGGTAAAGGCAACAGGGCAGAATGGACAGTAGTATCAACGGATAAGAAGAAAGCTGTCGGATTAATTATGCAAAAACACGTTATACCTAACACACAGTATGCCTGTTACAGGGCTAAAGGTCTTGATGAAGCTAAGAAATACCATTTTTACAACAGAAAGCTTCAATATGATATTAAAGAATTCGGTGAGCTTGTTAATATGGTATCGCCAATACATATTAAGCAGGGTTCTATGTTACAGGATATACTATCGAAGCTTAAGAAAATGGATGGTGAAACAGAAGATTACATAGCTTATGGAGATACACTTATGTATTCGGGTGTCAGGTTAAAGCAGGCATTCAGTGCAACAGGCTACAATGAGAATGTCCGATTTTTTCAAGATTTTGCAGCGAGATTATACTTTATGGAAGAGGTAGAAGATGATAAGCAGTGACATAATTAGTTCGGGCGGTATTGATAATATATTAAAGGATCTATATATTGATGAAAGCCAGCTTGAATACCAGAGGAAAAGATATATTAATGCTCTGAACCGCTTCACACAGTTATATGGTGAAGGAGATGTGCTTATATTCAGTGCACCGGGAAGAAGTGAGATTGGCGGTAACCACACAGACCACCAGAATGGAAAAGTTCTTGCGGCTTCTGTTAATCTGGATATTATCGCAGTGGTAAGACCAGTGAATTCCAAGGAGAGTGTGTCAGAGGAAGGCAGTTTATCTGGGCATAGTGGTGTTAATGCCGGAATTATAAGAATTGTGTCGGACGATTATCCAATGCTAGAAGTGTCATTATCAGATACGGATATTAATAAGGATGAATATTCAACCACTAAGGCACTTGTTAAAGGTGTGATTGCCGGCTTTAAGAAAAAAGGTTTCAAGACAGGAGCATTTGATGCGTTTATAACAAGTGATGTGCCTATGGGAGCAGGACTTTCATCATCTGCGGCATTTGAAACACTTATAGGAACAATACAGTCACATATATATAATGCTGGAAAAATATCAGCAGAAGATATTGCAGTTATCGGACAGATGGCAGAGAATGAGTATTTTGGCAAGCCTTGTGGACTTATGGATCAGATGGCATGTTCGGTTGGCAATATGGTCTATATTGATTTTAATAATAAGGAAAATCCAGTTGTTAATAAGCTTGATGTGGATATTAAAAAATTCGGATACAGCCTGTGCATAACTGACACTAAAGGTTCACATAAGGATTTGACAGATGATTATGCAGATATCCGCCGTGAGATGAATGCAGTTGCAAGTTACTTCGGACAGGAGGTTCTTCGTGGCATTACATTAAAGGATATACTTGATAATTTTAAAGAGCTACAGGAGAAGTTCGGTGACAGGAGCATACTAAGAGCAGTTCATTTTATAGCGGAAAATGAGAGAGTAGAAAATGAAGTAAATGCTCTTATATCTGGAAATATTGATGAATTCTTAAGGCTGGTATCAAAGTCTGGTGATTCATCTTACAAATATCTTCAAAATATATATTCAACCAAAGATACTGCCAATCAGGGCGTTTCACTTGGACTTATGATGAGTGAAATATTCTTAGGTGATAATGGTGCATGCAGAGTTCACGGAGGTGGCTTCGCAGGTACAATACTTGCAATTGTCAAGGATACTGCTATAGATGAATACAGAAGAAATATGGATAAAATATTTGGTGATGGTGCAAGTATGATATTACAAATCAGACATTGCGGAGGTGTCAGAATAATATGAGAAATTTAGAAGATATGAAGAAATCAGACAATATAATGAGTAGTGATGCCAAGGAAGGTACGGAAAATATTCCAGATATAGACAAGGTTATATCAGAGCTTGTCAATTATGCTTCAGAGAATGAACTGATAGAAGCTGATGATAAGATATTTATAGTAAACAGGTTGCTGGATATTTTTGAAAAAAACGGACTTGCAGAAGATAGTGAGATAATTAAGAATTCAGGTGTGCAGGAGCTGAATAACACAAGACCAATAGCAGATATCCTGTCGGACTGCCTTAAAATAGCAGTTGATAATGGACTTATAGAAGATACGCAGCTTAACAGGGATTTGTTTGATACAAAGGTAATGGGTGCTGTCACACCAATGCCTTCAGTTGTAAGAAAGCATTTTAAGGAGCTTTATAATAATAATCCAAAGCTTGCGACAGACTATTTCTATGAACTTAATAAAGCCTGCAATTATATAAGGTGTGACAGGATTGAGAAAGACCAGAAATGGAAGTACAATTCAGAATATGGAATTATAGATATAACGATTAATCTGTCAAAGCCAGAGAAAGACCCTAAGGATATAATAAAACAAGGAAAGTTTGCAGCAAGCGGATATCCTAAATGCCTTTTGTGTAAGGAAAATGAGGGATATGCGGGAAATCTATCACATCCTGCAAGGCAGAATCTAAGAGTTATACCGCTTGAATTAAGTGGTGAGAAATACTATATGCAATATTCACCCTATGTATATTATAACGAGCATTGCATAGTGTTTAATGATAAGCATATTCCTATGAAGATTAATAAAAGCACATTTAAAAAGCTTATTGAATTCACAGATATGTTTCCGCATTATACATTAGGTTCTAATGCGGATTTACCAATTGTAGGAGGTTCTATATTAAGTCACGACCATTTTCAGGGCGGTGCTTATGAATTTCCTATGGCAAGAGCAGAATATGTGTATACATTCAAGCTGGATAGATTCAGTGATGTTAATGCAGGAATTCTTAACTGGCCTATGTCAGTAATAAGGCTTAGCAGTAATAATAAAGACAGCCTTGTTAATACCTGTGATTATATATTAGATAAATGGAAGAATTACACTGATGAAAAAGCATTTATATATTGCAATACAGATGGTGAACAGCATAATACGATAACTCCGATATGCAGGCAGAAAGGTGATAATTATGAGATGGATCTGGTATTAAGAAACAATATTACTACAAATGAGTGTCCATGGGGAGTGTATCATCCATCAGCAAATCTTCATCATATAAAGAAAGAGAATATTGGTCTTATTGAGGTTATGGGAATGGCTATACTTCCAGCAAGACTTGATAAGGAAATGGGCATTTTAAAAAACGCTCTGTTAAATAATGAAGATGTCCGCTTAATCAGCGAAATTGAAAAGCACGCACAATGGGTTGATAGCTGGAAAGACAATTATAATATAAGTAAAGATAATATTGATGAGATAATCAGATTGGAAATTGGCAAGGTATTTGTGCAGGTGCTTGAATGTGCCGGTGTATACAAGACAGACGATAATGGAAGAGAGGCATTTGTAAGATTTATAAAATATTGTCAATAATATTTACTTTCTTTGATTGATTAATGTAATGGGTAGATTTTAAAAATTCTGAATCAGAATTCATAGATAGTAAATTTATATTTTAATGATTTTATAAAAGTGGTGGTCAATAATAACCCGACCACCACAGATAATCAAAATTAACATAAGTTACCAGACAAATTCTAAAATGTTATGAATTATTCTTGATAGCATTAACAGCTTCTTCTTTAGAAAGTTTATAGTTTTTCATAAGCTTATAAATTGTATCTTCATCGGAAAGATTAACTTCTTTACATAATTTAATAAAAACTTTAATGCCATTGGAGCGTTCCTTGATTTTGCCCTCTGCAAGTCCTAACTGTCGTCCTTCTTCTTTGACTACTTCAAGATGACCTTCCTCATCATACTCATAAATACTCACAGTAATCACTTCCTCTCTGTGATTTCTAAAAAATTCCGACAATACATTCTCAGCGATACATTCATCTACAGCCTCTGTAACAGCAGTGCGGATATCAATTTTTCAATATCAGTCTTTATACGCACCTTATTAACAAATGTCATATAGTCCTTAAGTGTCTCACATTTAGAAAGAAATTCAGAGCTATATGTATACATATTTGTCCTGTTGAAATTATTATTATCCTTTGAATTCCTGCCAGAACCATTACTATACTTTGAATTAATAGTACGAGCCTTATTACCAGCATAATTATCAGTATTGATATTGATAACTCTTACAGTAAGTTCAAGCTCAGGATTGTCGACATTTTTCTCATACATATCTGATAGTCGGAGAGTGCTTTCCGCCTCAAGTGGCTGTTGTCCTGAATTAATATCATCAATAGTATGCTGACTTGTATTCGTTGTTGATGACTTTATGTCAGTTACTGCATTTATAGTGCTGTCTGCTGAATGTCCAGCCTGCCTTGTATTGTCTGTAATATTAGTATTTTCCATAAGTTCTCCAATCTGTGGTAATGATGCCTGACAGCATAGCAGTTATATAAAATAATGACATAGCATTTAAACAGATGTTTGTTGTGATACTGTCATATACATTATCTGACAATATTGGAGAAATAAAAAATATATATCTTTATTACATTCTATCATTGGGAAAATGTTATGACAAGAAGAAAAATGCTGTTAATCCACAGATGATAAATTTCATACAAATCTGTTATTACTGACATTATAAATAAAGCTATGCGTTAAATAAATATAGTTATAAAATGAATTATTACGCGTAAATATATATTATATATAACATATATTAAATAGAAATGCAATAGCAAATGTGCTTAAAAAGTTATAAAGTATATGAAATCAATAAATCCACCGTAATTATATTTCGTGCAAATATTTTATGGGCTTTTATTATACCTGAAATATATATTAATTTACATCAATTTTATCAATTTATACTACAATATTTACAGTCCTGTAATAAACTTCAATGACATAAAGAACAGATATAAAAATGTTCTATAACATATTTTAATTGAAAAATGGGAGGAAAATATGCCATCAACATATGCACATTATAGAATGGGGCAGCAGGTACGTTCTATGCTTGACGGTAATGAGAAAAAGATAGTTGAGAAATATCCTCAATTATATCTTATTGGATTACATGGACCAGATATTTTGTTTTATTATAAGCCATTAAAGTCTAATTCAATTAACAGTATTGGGTATGAATTGCACAAACATTCAGGTAAGGAATTTTTTGAAAGAGCAAGAAAAGTAATATCAGAAAAGAAAGACAGAGAGCCATATCTGGCTTACACATACGGTGTTCTTAATCATTTTGCACTTGATGTAAGCAGTCATGGTTATATTGAACAAAAAATAAATGAAAGCGGAATATCGCATGCAGAGATAGAAGTGGAATTTGACAGAGAACTTATGATTATGGATAAGAAAAATCCAATAACACAGTCGCTGGTAAGGCATATTATTCCGTCAGAGGAGAATGCAAAGGTAATAAGTGAATTTTATCCAGGTACAACTATGCAGGACGTGAAAAAGGCACTTGAAGGAATGATTTCCTACAACAATCTGCTTGTTGCACCATCGCATATAAAACGCTGGTTTATATATCTTTTACTTAAGGTATCAGGCAATTATAAGGAAATGCACGGCTTGATTGTGAATTACCATAAGAATAAGGCGTGCAATGACAGCACGGTGAAATTGTTATCGTTATACAGACACGCGAAGAACACGGCATATCAGTCAATTATTAAATTCGACGGATTTTTAAATAATGATTGTGAGCTGGATAAAGCATTTAATTATAGCTTTGGTTCGGTTCTTATAGAAGGTTGTGATAATAATCAGAAACAGTGTATATCGGATAATATTCAGAATGTGGAAAGCTTTATAAGGAAAGAGGTGCAGTATGAGGGGTAAAAGCAATAACAGATTTAAGCTTACAACTAATGAAAAAGGCTGGATATTATATGATGTTGGTAATTCGGCATTTATTCTTATGGTGTCTACGATATTACCTATATATTTTAATTATCTTGCAGAAAATGCAGGAATATCATCAGTAGATTATCTTGCATACTGGGGATATGCAGCTTCTATTGTGACACTGATTGTAGCAGTGTTAGGACCGGTGCTTGGAACGCTCGCAGATACGAAAGGTTTTAAAAAGCCTATATTCTCAGGTTGTGTAATAGCTGGCTGTCTTGCGTGTGTGGCAATGGGCATTACAGGTTCGTGGATATCATTTCTTGTTGTATTCGTAATTGCGAAGGTATGTTTTTCTGCAAGTCTTGTATTTTATGACTCTATGTTATCAGATGTCACGACAGACGAGAGAATGGATATTGTATCGTCAAATGGATACGCTTACGGATATGCTGGAAGCTGTATTCCATTTATTATAAGCCTTATCTTTGTATTAGGATACAATAAAATAGGAATTTCTCTGAGTGCGGCAATGCTCATATCATTTGTAATAGTAGCTTTATGGTGGTTCTTAATGACAGTTCCGCTTATTAAGAATTATAAGCAGATTAATTATGTTGAAAGAAAGCCACACGCAGTAAAGGAAAGCTTTGTAAGAATTAAGGATACACTCTGTGGAGTTGTAAAGCAGAAGAAAATATTCTTGTTCCTTGTAGCATTTTTCTTCTATATTGACGGCGTGTATACAATAATAGATATGGCGACAGCTTATGGTTCAGCACTTGGACTTAATTCAACGGGGCTGCTTCTGGCACTTCTTGTTACACAGCTTGTAGCATTTCCATTTGCTATTATATTCGGAAGGCTTGCCTCAAAATACAGCACAGGACGTCTTATAACTGCCTGCATAATAGCGTACATAGGAATTACAGTATTTGCAGTATTTATGAAAAGCCAGTGGCAGTTCTGGGTATTAGCTATATTTGTTGGTATGTTTCAGGGCGGCATACAGGCGTTGTCACGTTCTTATTTTGCAAAGATAATACCGGCTGAAAGGTCAGGAGAATATTTCGGACTTATGGATATATGCGGAAAAGGAGCTTCTTTTTTGGGAACATTGGTTGTAGGTGCAGCTTCTCAGATATTTGGAAGCATTAATATCGGTGTGTCTATGATAGTGTTATTGTTTACGGCAGGGCTTGTGTTATTTATAATGACAGATAAGCTTGACAGCAAAGAGGCAGATTTGGATATAGAAAATGGTATGATTGCCAATAACAGCTTTGCAGAAGGTAAGGCAGTTAATAATTAACAGTTCAATATATCAAATAATGTATTACTGTTTACAGTGAGTATGTTAAAAGTTATACTGTGGTTATAAGGTTAAATATTTAATCTGACAACGCAGAATACTATTAATAATATGAACTGTAAACAGTTTTTTTAAATTAACAACAGATACATTGATTAAATAAAGAGGGAGGAAAGTTATGCAGAGCAGAAAAGAAGCACTGGACTATGGTTTGACATTTCCTGATACATATGTAGAAACACCTTTTCGCGATACTAACTGGCAGTTAGTGAGGGTTAAAGGCAGCAAGAAGGCTTTTTTATGGATATATGAGAAAGACGGATACGTTAATCTGAATGTGAAGGCAGATAAAGAATGGAGAGATTACTGGAGAAGTGCTTTCAAATCGGTGATTCCCGGATGGCACCAGAACAAGGAGAACTGGAACACAATAATTCTCGATGGTTCAGTGCCAGATGATGCTATTAAGACAATGATTAAGGAAAGCTACGAGCTTGTTACTGATAATCCAACAAAAAGGATATATGAAGCGGTAAAGAAAATACCTAAGGGCTGTGTTGCGACCTATGGACAGATAGCGGAGCTTGCTGGTAATAAAGGAATGGCAAGAGCAGTAGGTAATGCACTTCATAGAAATCCTGATCCAGATAATATACCATGTTACAGGGTTGTTAATTCCAAGGGAGAACTGTCGGGTGCATTTGCATTTGGCGGTGCAGGACAACAGGGGCAGCTGCTTAAGGCAGATGGGATTGAAGTAGTTAATGGGAAAGTTGACCTTAAAGTGTATAGTATGAAATTCTAAACAATATGTCAGATTATATGCAGAAGCACAGAAGTAATTATACATTATTGATATAAAAAATAGTGTATAACTGCACAATAATGCACACAATCCAGGTAATATACTATTAACATATGATAAAAGTATGTTATACTGATAAGGCAGTACAATATATGTTTGTTACTGTGGAAAGATTAAATATCCGGTAATTGGAAGAAAGAGCAGATTATGAAAGAATTAAGCGAGAGAACGAAAGATTTTACAGATTCTGTTATAAGAAGAATGACAAGAATAGCCAATAAATATGGTGCAGTGAATTTATCACAGGGCTTTCCAGATTTTGACCCACCTAAGCAGATAACAGACAGACTGTCAGAGGTTGCAAGTGAAGGACCTCATCAGTATGCTTTGACTTGGGGAGCTAAGAATTTCAGAGATGCAATAGCTGCCAAATATGAACATTTTTCAGGAATTAAGGTTGACCCTGAATCAGAGATTGTAGTTACATGTGGAAGTACAGAGGCTATGATGGCGACAATGTTAAGCATTACCAATCCTAAGGATAAGGTAGTAATCTTCTCACCATTTTACGAGAATTATGGTGCAGATACTATTCTTTCAGGAGCAGAACCGATATATGTTCCACTTGTTCCACCAGATTTTACATTTAGCATTGAGCAGTTAGAAAATGCTTTTAAACAGGGAGCGAAAGCACTTATCCTGTGCAATCCGTCAAATCCTTGTGGAAAGGTATTTACATTCGAGGAATTAACTGCAATAGCAGATGTCGTAAAGAAATATGATGCCTATGTTGTGACAGATGAAGTGTATGAGCATATTGTGTACGCACCTAACAAACATATATATATGCAGGCACTTGACGGAATGAGAGAAAGAACTATCGTATGTAATTCATTGTCAAAGACATATTCTATTACAGGCTGGAGACTTGGATATGTAATTGCTAATCCTGAAATAATCGACAGGGTTAAGAAGGTACACGATTTTCTTACAGTAGGTGCGGCCGCACCACTTATGGAGGCCGCAACAGTTGGATTGAAATTCGATGACAAGTATTATGATGAACTTGCGGCACATTATGCACATATGAAAGAGGTATTTGTCGGCGGTTTAGAAAAGCTTGGTTTAAAATATACAGACCCACAGGGTGCTTATTATGTGCTTGTTGATGTGAGTGAATTTGGAGTAAAAGATGATGTGAAGTTCTGTGAATGGCTGGCACAGTATGTAGGGGTTGCGGCAGTACCGGGTTCAAGCTTCTTTAGGGAAGATGTACATAATCTTATAAGATTTCATTTTGCCAAGCAGGACGATACACTTAATGAAGCAATTAATCGTCTTGCTGGCTTAAGAAAGGCTGTAGCTGAAGCTGGAGATGTTGAGTGGAGATAATCAATCGTGAGGGATATCGTGAAAACGTCCATCTAGTTCTTCGGTTTTAACTATATTTATAAAGGCGTGAGGATCAGCACTTCGTATAAGCGGTATAAGCTGTCTTGTTGCCTCTGAATGAATTACAGAGTAAAGAAGTGTCTTTTCCCTGCCTTCATAACAGCCAACTCCCTTGAATAGAGTAGCATCGTGATGAGTAGTTTCTTTAATAATCTGGTATATTTCATCAGACTTGTCTGAGATAATAAAAAGAGTTTCCTTCTTGTAACGCTTATATAACCACTGGATAACCTGAGTACTACAGAACTGGTATATGATTGAGTAAAGAGCGATTGACCAGCCAAACATAGCACCGGCAATAGCAAGCATTACAACATTTCCAAGCAGAATATAGTTCCAGGCATCTATTCCTTTTTCGTGTGATAAGAATATGCTTATAAAATCTGTACCACCGGTTGTTGCACCAGCGTTAAGGCATAAGCTTATTGCAAATCCATTGATAATTCCACCAAACACGCTTATCAAAAGCACGTCATTAGTGAATACATAAGGTGGAAGAATATCCACAAATATACTTGATAAAAATATAACTATAATTGAGTAAATGGTAAATTTCTTTCCGATGTATTTGAATGCAATATAAGTAGGAAAAAGATTAAGTGCAATATTAAATATACTGAAAGGTATAGTTATATGTAAGAACTTAATGATTATTTCCTGTAAAAGCAGGGAAAGTCCTGAAAATCCTCCAGGGAAAAGTCCTGCGGTCTTAGCAAAACAGCGCAAATTCCACGCATATAATATTGATGCAAATGTAATAATAAAAAGCCTGAACACCTGATAGAACTTAGGGTGTTTAGCTTCGAATGACTGAAACATAGAACCTCCTTATAAATAATTAGTATTATGAAAAACAGGCTATATAATAGCACATTATAATTAAAGCTTCCATAGTAATTATTAATCTTTTAGCGCATTTTATTGAATTATATAAATAATAGAGTTATCATAATTATATTAATCAAAATAATTGTAATGGTTAAAATAATTTAATTGATTAATATAGTTAAAATAATTGTATTGATTAAAGTAATTATATTAATCAGATAGTAAGTAAAGATACAGACGAGGCAGGTAAAAGATATTGAAGATAAGAGATATTATAGACAGGGAACAGGAAACATTATCAATGGAGGTATTCCCACCAAAGAAAGACACGGATTTTGAGATGGTTAAGGAGGCAGCTTTACATATAGCCTCATTGAAACCAAGCTTTATGAGCGTTACATATGGAGCGGGAGGAAGCACTAAGGGCAATACAATTAAACTTGCAAGTGAAATCCAGAAGCAGTATCAGGTTCCAGCAATGGCACATCTTACTTGTGTATGTGCAACTAAAGAAAGCATTAATACAGCTTTAACAGAGATGAAGCAGGCTGGAATTGAAAATATTCTTGCACTCCGCGGAGATATTCCTAAAGATTATGACGGAGAAGTATTTACAGAATTTCAACACGCTTCACAGCTTGTAGAACTGATTAAAAAGACTGGTGATTTCTGTGTTGGTGGTGCGTGTTATCCAGAAGTACACCCAGATTCCAAGAATAAGTTTGATGATATTAATGGTCTTAAGGAAAAGGTTAAGGCAGGCTGTGAATTTCTTACAACACAGATGTTCTTTGATAATAACATTTTCTTTAACTTTATGTACAGGGTAAGGGAAGCTGGCATACATATTCCAATAATACCGGGAATTATGCCTATTACCAAGAGAGCACAGGTTAAGAATGCTGTTAAATTATCAGGCTGCAATGTGCCGGAAAGATTTAAGAATATTATTGATAAATATGGTGATACAGAAAATGCTATGAAACAGGCGGGGGTTATATATGCCTCAGACCAGATTATAGACCTGCTGGCTAATGGTGTTAAGAATATTCATATATATTCAATGAATAAGCCTGAGATTGCAAAAGGAATTCAGGATAATCTTAAAGGAATAATTCTGTAATATGAATTCACAAGTTGTTGAAAAAGTATCATTAGTCAGGGAAGATGAGAATATAAGTTATATTACGCCGACAAGAAATCCGTTGTCGTGTACAGTTGTAATTGTAGAAACCGGACATAATATATGGCTTTATGATACAGGAAGCCATTCTGATATACCGGCAATGATTAATTCTTATAATCAGGCTGAAAAAAATATTAATATAGTTCTGTCTCATTTTCACCCGGACCATATAAAAAATGTGTCTGATATACATTTTAAGAATATGTATCAGGGAAAGAATACATTAAGATATACAGGAATGGGTGATATTGTTACAGATGATATGTATATTGATGATGATATAAGGCTTCATATATTTCCAATAGCTTCAAGCCACGCAAAGGGGTGTCTTGCGTTGGTGGTTAAAGACATATGTTATGTTGGTGATGCACTTTATCCGGCAACAGGTCCGCAATTCAGAAGATACAACGCAGGACTTCTGCTTGAACAGTTAAGGCAGATAGAAAGCTGTAATGCTAAGTATATTTCACTCAGTCATAGAACACATTTTAAATATTCCAAAAGAGCGGTTGTAAGATGGTTGAAAGCAATATATAAGCTTCGGGGAGCGAATGAGGCTTATATATATCTGTAAAAAGTTGTCAGATAATGTTTACAAATAGATAATATAATTGTACAATATTATACATAAAGAGCATATATATGCAAAATGATATGTGCAAATTGTATATATAGTAGAATATTCGTGAACAGAATGGAGGATTATTATGGGACGTTTAGACGGTAAAGTTGCAGTTATTACAGGTGGTAACTCTGGTGTTGGAGCAGCTACAGCGAAGTTATTTGCAAAAGAGGGAGCTACAGTTGTTATCACAGCAAGAAGAGAGGCGGCATTAAAGGAAGTTGCTGATGAGATTACAGCGGCAGGTGGTGAAGTATATGCTATATCAACAGATATATCAAAGCCTGAAGACCCAGAGGCACTTATGCAGAAGGTAATGGATAAGTATGGAAAGATAGATATACTTGTTAATAATGCAGGTATTCTTGAGCAGGGACTTAAGCCAATCGACAGATTTCTTGATGAAGATATGGATAGAATTATTGAAACTAATGAAAAAGGAACTATGCGTTGTATGAAAGCTGCTTCCAAGAGAATGAAGAGCGGTGCATCAATTGTAAATGTAGCTTCTGTAGCAGGTGAGAAGGGCTGTGGAGGAGCTGCATATGTAGCTTCTAAGGCGGCAGTTATAGGACTTACCAAGCATACAGCATTAAGATTTCAGAAAGACGGAATTCGTTGTAATGCCATATGTCCAGGCAATATAATTACACCTATGACTATGGGAACAGACCCAGCGGCACTTGACCCGGATATGATAGGTGCTATGATGAACCATAGTGATATTAAAGCACCATCTTGTACAGCAGAGGATGTTGCTAATGTTATTATATTCTTTGCAAGCGATGAAGCCAAAGCAATAACAGGCCAGATTATAGTAACAGATTATGGTGCAATGCTTTAATTATTAAGAACAGGATTTTTAAGCCTGATAAGAGAAATTAATTAAAATAATATTTTATATGCATAATAAGAGATATTGATTAGCGTATCAATATCTCTTTTTTAATGAAATATTATAAAATATCTCAACTGGATAATTTAGTTTTGACATATTATCCGTCATAATTTATGCTATAATGTGCGTAAGCAATGAGCCGTGCAGGATAAAAGAATAAAAAAGAACTGTGCTTGCACAAAGTACTTTTTTATTTTTTTATCCTATAGGGCGAACGCCCGACAGTGTAAGAAAGCATAGATTTCTTACACTTGCACGGTGGAGTATATAATTTATAATATTATATGCTTAAAAAATAAGAAATTAAGAAATATTAGAAACAGGAGTTTCACAGAATGAGTAAAATAAAATTAGGCTGTCACGTTGGAATGGCAGGAAAAGAAATGTTCTTAGCATCAGCTAAGGAAGCCGCTTCATATGGAGCTAATGTATTTATGTTATACACAGGTGCACCACAGAACACCAGACGTAAAGATATATCAGAGCTTAACATAGAAGCTGGCTGGGAATATGCAAGACAGCACGGAATTGAGGAAATCGTGGTACACGCTCCTTATATAATTAACCTTGCGAATACTGTTAAGCCAGAGACATATGAGCTCGCAGTTGAATTCCTTGAAAAAGAGATAATCCGTACAGCGGCAATGAGAAGCCGCATTATGGTGCTCCATCCGGGAAGTCACGTTAATGCAGGGGTGGAAGCAGGAATTGCACAGGTTATAAAAGGTCTTAATACAGTGCTTAACCAGAATGATGACGATGTTTATATTGCCCTTGAAACTATGGCAGGAAAAGGCAGCGAAGTTGGGCGTACATTTGAAGAACTAAAAGCAATATATGATGGTGTTGATAAGAAAGACAGATTAAGAGTATGCTTTGATACTTGTCACGTTAATGATGCAGGATATGATATTGTCAATCATTATGATGAAGTATTTGAAGAATTTGATAAGGTAATCGGTCTTGACCAGATAGCGGTATTTCATATTAATGACAGTATGAATCCATTGGGAGCACACAAGGACAGACACGCCAATATTGATAAAGGAAGTATCGGGTATGAAACACTTCACAGACTTGTACACGATGAAAGATTTATTGATGTGCCAAAGATATTAGAGACACCTTGGCTTGCCGAGGAAGGTACAGACAAGAAGACAAAGCCACCATATAAAGAAGAAATAGAGTGGCTTCTTAAATAGTACCTCTTATAATAATTGTAGGGATAATGCAGAAAATAGTATTTGAAATAATAATATAGAAATGAGGCACAGTATGTTTATACAGGATGATAATACATATAATAACCTGAGAGAAAAGTCATTCTTGCAGTGGCTTGATGATTGCAGTAAGCACGAGGATATAGCTGTAAGAGGCGGCGTTAAGCTTGCTTATGAGTATGTAGAGATGCTTAACAATGAGATTAAAAGGCTCAAGGAACAGAATGAGTTAAAGAATGAATATTTAAAGAAAATATCAGGAAAGAAATAAAGAATTATGATAGCAATTGTAACAATTGATGATAATAACGGAATGATGTTTAATAAACGCAGACAGAGCAAGGATATCAGGCTTATTGAGAGGATTCTTGATATTGCAGGAACTAATAGAATATGGGTGTCTGAGTACAGCAGTCAGTTATTTGATACTTCTAAAGATAATATTATCGTGGATAATTCATATACAGAGGCACAGGCGCAAGATTACTGTTTTGTGGAAAATGTTGATATAAATGAGTTACAGGATAACATAAGTAAGATTTATGTGTATAAGTGGAATAGAAAATATCCGTCAGACGTTACATTTCCGGCAGCAATGCTTGATAATTACCAATTGGAAAATGTATCGGAATTTGAGGGTAATTCCCACGATAAAATAACAGAAGAAATATATATAAGGAGTAAGGTGTAATTATTGTGAAGTTATGTTAAATAGAATATTGTCAAGTAAAGAAAAAATTAATACGTCAAATAAGCGTCTATGTAAGGTACTGTCTGCATTAATTCTTGTCTTATCATTAGTATTAAGCTTAGCAGGCTGTTCAGGTGCTGATATTGCAGACAGCATTAACCCGTCACAGAATGAGAGTACAACTGTACAGACTGATAAGGCAGGTGGCAGTAATTCCTCCAATAAGAATAATTCCGCAGATAAGAATGATACATTAGCGGCGGGAACGGATAGTGCGGACTGGCGTGCTACATTACCAGAATACAGTGACAGTCCATATGTTATAGTTAATAATAATGAACCATTTTTTACAGAAAATGATATGACAGCGGACTCTTTTGAGTATTATGGTGAGTTAGACGAGCTTGGAAGATGTACAGTAGCTTATGCAAGCATAGGAAAAGACTTAATGCCAACAGAGAAACGTGGCTCAATAGGTTCTG
Organism: Bacteroides galacturonicus; assembly: GCF_003096855.1. Taxonomy (NCBI): domain Bacteria; kingdom Pseudomonadati; phylum Bacteroidota; class Bacteroidia; order Bacteroidales; family Bacteroidaceae; genus Bacteroides; species Bacteroides galacturonicus. The sequence continues at coordinate 91,919 of NZ_QEOA01000003.1, forward strand.
TAAAACCTACAGGCTGGCATACAGTAAAATATGATATAGTAGACGGAAAATATCTTTATAACAGATGTCATCTTATAGGTTACCAGCTTACAGCAGAGAATGCCAACAAGAATAATCTTATAACAGGAACGAGATATCTTAATGTTGATGGTATGCTTTTATTTGAAAATATGGTAGCAGACTATATTAAAGAAACTAATAATCACGTTCTGTACAGGGTTACACCGATATTTACAGGAGATAACCTGCTTGCAGATGGAGTACTTATGGAGGCTGAGTCTGTTGAGGATAATGGAGAGGGAATTTCATATAATGTATTCTGCTATAATGTCCAGCCTGGTGTAAAGATTGATTACGTTACAGGTGACAGTTCACTTGAATAAATTAGTATAAGAAATCAGTGGTAAGAAAAATCAGTGGTAAGAGAAATCTTATCACTGATTTTTTTGTAAATATTTTCCTGTGTGACTTTCGTGTGACCAGAATGGGTAATAATACCGCAGTAAAGTAAATAAAGAAAGGAAGCACTGTATGAAAGGTAAGCAAAAGATACTGTTGTTAGTGTGTTCTGTTATTGTAGTTGTGTCAGTCAGTGGTATGGCTGCATACGCTTTGTTAAAGACGGTAACAGAAACTAAGACCAATGTATTTGCGTCGGATAAATCCATAAGTATTGACCTGACAGAACCGCAATGGGAGAGATATGGAAAAGAAGCAGCTAAGGTATATGTGCCGGGGCAGACAATTGATAAAGACCCAACCGTAAGCCTTAATGATGAAAGTATCAGTGCATATGTGGCATTAAAGGTTCAGTTCTTTGATGAGAAGAATAACGAACTCACATTCAGGGAATTTGCTGACAGATATCTTTATGGAGGTTCAGAGCTTGCTAATGCAGGAATTGACTGGTCTAAAGATTGGACATTTATTGGAAATGCCAATTCAGATTTAGAAAATGATGAATATGCAAGCCGGCTTATGTATATGTATAATAAGCCGCTTGATAAAGATAATGCCAACACAGATATTAAAGAAAATGTTTCAAAGCCTTTATTTACTAAAGTGCATTTAAGCAATGAGATTACAGCAGATAACACAACTAAGAGATTACCTGAGTTTAATATCAAGGTTACGGCATATGCAGTTCAGGCAGAGGGCGTATCAGTAGAGGAAGCGAAGAATTCGTTATTGGAAATGAGTATTGTTAGGGAGGATTAATTATTATGACAACTTGTAAGAAGATTACATTAACAGCAGCAGCTATGGTACTTTCAGCAGGTCTTGCAGTAGGAGGTACATTAGCATATCTTAATGCAGTAACAGAAACTAAGACCAATACATTTACTTCAAGCCGTAATATTACAACAACACTTACAGAAACAGAATGGACCAGTGATTCAGGAAAGAATTATCTTCCAGGAGATGTAATAAAGAAAAATCCTGTTATGAATAACGAATCAGATCAGCCTGTCTATATGGCAGTTAAGGTTGATTATTTAGATGATAAGGGCAATCTTATGAGTGCAGAAGAATTCAAAAAATATGCCACAATCACAGATTACGACAATGATAACTGGAAAATGGCGACAGTCAATTCAGACGGAAGTGAAGTGTGGATATATATGACAGCCGTTGAAGCAGGAGAGTCAACAGAAGCATTATTTAACAATGTTACAGTTAATGCTGGAATAACAGAAGAATGGTCAAGTGCAGCTAAGACAACAACTATCTATAAGTGTGATGCAGACGGCAATAAGTTATCAATAATTGATACAACTAAGGAACAGTACGACCCAACTGTTATATACAAGGATGCAGATGGTAACATTGTAAGTGCAGGTACACTTCCTACATTCAATATCAAGGTTACAGGTTTTGCAGTTCAGGCATCAACATTTGCTGATTACAACGAGGCACAGCCAGAACTTATCAAGCTTGTAAACAGCAAGACATCTGCTGATGCACAGTTCTAATAAAATGTATTATATTGAATAAATCGGACAGTGCTTTTTGCGTTATATTATTGAAATTGTATTATATCATTGGAATTGAACAATAACAGTATAATATTTATTTATTCAGGAAAGAGGTTATATGGTTAATAAGAAGAAATTAACTGCCGGTGTAGCAGCTTTGATACTTTGCATTACAGGGGTGACTTACGGAACACTTGCATATTTTACAGATAAGGATACAAGAGCAAATGTAATAACTATAGGACACGTTACAGGAACTTTGACAGAAACAGATGAGCATATGCGAGATGATAATACGACAGGTAAAGATTATACGAATGTAAAGCCGGGTGATGTGCTTGATAAAGATCCGACAGTGACACTTGATAAAGAGTCAGAAGATGCTTATGTAAGAGTGAGCATTAATTATGAGGGACTTACTAAGGAGCAGGCATTAGCTATTGAGAATAATCTTGATATTAGTGCTGGCTGGACTAAGTCAGAGGATGGTTATTATTACTATAATGAGATACTTTCTAATAAAACAGGAGCAATCAATTCATCAAAAGTATTCTCTAAAGTTACTATTCCAACAGAATGGGGCAATGAGATTGCAGGAATAACATTTAATATTAACGTTAAGGCAGAATTTATCCAGTCTGATAATTTTACACCTGTAACTGATGAAGCTGGTAATATTACAGGATGGGGCAATGTGGCTATTGAAAAAAGCTTAAAGTAATTCAAGCGTTATTAATATGCAGCAAAAGTTGTCATATATATTACACCAGCCCAATATAATAATAAATGTAATGATGTCAGGGGCAGATTAATAATTTGCCCCTTAATTAAATGAAATGAGAGGAAGTATATGAAAAGATTCATATTAGTTGGTACGGCAATACTTGTTATTGCTGGTTTATACACGGGAAAGACAATGGCAAAAAATCGTGTGTCAGCATACGTTGATAAGACAGTTACGACATCTTCGTTAGACTTAAGCTTGTGTGTAAGTGGTGCGGGAATTGATGATAAGGGCAATATGCAGACTAACGGAATTAACACAATAGATGACACTATTGAACAGAGAGTATCTGTGCTTAATAGTGGAGAGAAGGCACAATATGTCCGTGTAAAGATTAGCAAGGATAACTGGGTTAATATCAATATGATTAATAAAGATGATTGGATAGTACCCGATAATCATACAGATAGTGAAAATGTATATGTATATTATAATAAGGTATTAAATCCAGGTGAGAGAACACCAGAGCTTATGGATTCAATAATACTCTTTGATTCGAAATCTGAGAACACTAATAAATACAGCGGAAAGACTATTAATATTAATTGGGATGCAGAAGCAGTCCAGACAGTTGCGGCCGGTGATGCTATGCTGACAGAATGGGGAGTTGAAGCTGAATTAGGTGATGATGGCAGCCTTAAAGCTGTATCTGACAGGTAGGAGGAGATATGCTTTTAAAGAAATTAGTGGCGGTAGTATCTGCCGTAGTTGTTATTGCAGTGCCATATGTTAAAGTCTTGGCAGATGATACGGTTATAACACTTGATGAAACAGCTAAGAAATTCGTAGTGATTGATAAAAATCTTGAGTACAGGGATATGCTTCCAGGAGAGGAGAGAAGTTCAGTTATTAAGATATCCAACAGTTCAGCAGAGAATATGGAATTCTATATTAATGGAAAAGTTCTTGATAACCTTGCAGATAAAGGAACTGGAGATCAGACGGCAGTATATGGAATTAAGCTTTATAAAAATGCAGATACAGAGCCTTTTTATAATGAACTTATAGGTAACAGCAGTAAGACACAGTCTGACAAGTCGTTTTTTGATGAAGATGTCAGGATTGCACAATTAAGTAAGGGTGAGAGCTGTGATATAAAGCTTGTATTGTATATAGATGGTCGTTCTATGGACAATTCTTATATGAATAAGCAGGGACAGTTGGAGATTACGGTTAATGCAGAACAGCCAGATTTGCAGGATACAGTAAGCAATAATGTGATTACAGCGGTAAAGACAGGTGATAGTAATAATATATTATTATATATAATTGTGGCACTTGCAGGCATAGCAGGAATAGCTGGTGTTGTTGTAATGAGGCAGAGGAACAGGCAGTAATAATGTATAAATCAGAAACTGATACGCAGGAGTTGAAAGTTACGTTTTTAGATGATTTTAAAATCACTTATAAAGATAAAGAGCTTTCACAAAAGAGTATCAATTCTGATAAGGTGACAAGACTTCTGGCATATCTTATATGTCATAAGGAAAATGTTGTGAGTGTCGGGGAGTTATCTGATGTCCTTTGGACAGAGGGTGAATGTGACGACCCTGCCAATGCACTTAAAAATCTTGTATACAGGGCAAGAAGCGTATTAAAAAGCCAGCTTGGAATCAACCCTATAAAGACATTAATGGGAAGCTACTGCTGGAATGATAATGTTAATACAGTTATAGATACTGAGCAGTTCGAGAAGCTGTGCAACAGGGCAGAATGTGAGCCGGATATTAAAGAGCGTATATCATACAGTGCTTATGCAATAGACATTTATAAAAAGAAATTCTTTAATAAATATTCATATGAATACTGGGTTGTCACATTCAGCGTGTATTATCATTCAAGGTATCTAGAGGTTGTTAAAAATGTATTGCAGGATTTATATGGTGAGGGTGATTATGACAGGATTGAACAAATCGGACATAGAGCCATAATGATAGATGGATTAGATGAAGATATACAATTCTATTATATTAAGTCACTGATTGCTAAGAATAAAATAGCAGAAGCGGCAGGGCATTATGAGAAGGTGAAGGATTTGTTAAAAGAACAGCTTAATGTAAGCCCTGGAAGAAAGTTAATGGAACTATATAACCAGCTTCTTATAATGACACATTCAGCCAGATCGGATATAAGGACTGTAAGAAGAGAGCTTTATGCAGGCAGGACAGCTTTAAAGGGGGCTTTATTCTGCGATTATAATAGTTTTAAGAAAAGCTTTGAATTGGAACTTAGAAGAAGACAGAGAAGTAATTGTTTTTTTACAATTGTGCTTGTCACTGTAAATGGCAGGAACAGCGCACATATAAAGAATACATTGCTGGCTTCATTAAGGGAAGGAGATCTGATTTCACAGTACAATAAATGGCAGTATGTGATTATGCTTACGCAGTGTGATTATAACAATGCGTTAGTTGTTGTCAGAAGGATTAAAGGAAATCTTAGAGTAAAAAAGCTTGATGAGAGTATAGAGTACGCAATAGAAAGAATACAGTAGTAATGGAAAGGTGAAAGGAGCTGACATGGGAATTAACTGGAAGCACAGGAAGGTTATTGTTTCTATTGTGATGTGTGTGTTATTGTGTGTGACAGCTATAACAGCAATGATGTATACAGCATTTGGAGCAGGCAGCAGTAATATAAAAAATGTTAATGCAATACAGGTGTATTCTAATGATAAGGCAGGAAGTGCAGATACATCAGAAGGTACAGACACTACAGGAAATATAGATAAGGCAGGTAGTACAGATACTACGGGAAATGCGGATACACCAGGTGTTAGTAAATTGGCGGCATCAGATAACGTGCTTGAGGGATATTGCACATTTTATGATTATGTAGTTGCACCATATAAAGGAAATGTGTATGGCTGGGGTTATAAGGAATATCCAAAGAGAAGTATTAATACTTCATCTAATTACGCTGACAATGGAAAGCCAAAGCTTACTGTTGGAACCATAGACCAGAACTTCAGGGCTAACCAGCACAATTGTTATGTTAATGGACTTAATGTCAACACCTGTATATATTACAATGGTGGAATTAAGACAACAGGCTCATTCAGCGGAGTAAAAAAAGATTATATGAATGCTTCGCAGGGAATTATTTATGGGCTTGATAAGGAAAATTATAAAAATGTATTGTTCAATGTTGATGAGCCGGGATTATTTTCTGATGCTAAGAAGACAGGAAAGACAATATATAACAATTATAAATTGACATTTGATAAACAGGATAATGGTAATGACAGCAGCACTTACACATTAAAAAGCGTAACTTCGCCATCAGGCGATGTGACATTGGCGGGAGATAATTTCTTCCCATTAAATAATGCGGACTCCAATGTGTTAGACTGCGGTTATAATGCAGCTAATGGACAGAAGGGTACTAACTATTATTTCGGAATGAGATATGATATTTCATTCTCGCTTAATGGTTATACAGGCGACCTTTTATATAAGTTCACAGGTGATGATGATTTGTGGGTATTTGTCGATGGTGAGCTTGTTCTTGATCTTGGTGGAATACATCCTGAATGTGGTGGTGATGTAGACCTCTGGCAGACAGGGCCTATAGCGAGGGAATTACAGACTGTTGCAAGCAGGGATAAAGTAAATATGTCAACTAACCACACAATAACAGTTCTTTATATGGAGAGAGGTGGTAATGCCTCTAACTGTAATATGAAGTTTATTGTTCCTAATTCAGCAAGAATTGATATTGCGGATAGTGGCAATCTTAATTTTAAAAAGATTGATGATAGGGGTAATGGGCTTGCTAATGCAGTGTTTGGAATTACAAGTAAAGATAATAAGGAAAATGCTTTAACTAAAACAAGTGTATCTGATAAGAATGGTATAGTAAGCTTTGATAATCTTCCAGTTGGAAAATACATTTTAAAAGAAATAACAGCACCAGACGGCTACACAGGTTCAGGTGAGGAATACAATGTCGAGGTTGTACTTGATGAGAATGACAGTTCAACAGCTATAGCCACGCTCACTGACAACAGTGGAAATGTAATTGCTGTTACAAGAACTAAAGTACAGTATATAGACGGCAAGAAGAGTTATGCGGTTGAAAATGTATTTAACAGCAGTATTGTCAATACAAGAAATGTAAGCATAGAGGATTTTATCGTTGATAAGCAGGTAAGGGTAGAGGATTGGGATAACCGCACATATAAGATTAATCTTATGACAGGTATCAGCAATAATAATGGAAGCTATGCAGAAGGTGATGTGATTAATAATGTAATAATAAGAGATTACATTGATTCGAGATTTGACATTATAGCTGATAATAACGAGATAGTTACGGCTGATAAAGCGGCTGACCAGCCATACAGTGTGAATGGCGGTAATATAAAGTATGATAAGGAAAGAAATCTTCTGTATGTAGAATGGGATAACCAGTCAGTACAGTATTCTGATAGTAAGCTGTATACCTGGGAGAAAAGCATATTCGTAAAGGCAAAGGACAATTATATAGGTGGTAATAATGTCACGACTAATGCTTCGGCTTCTGGTGTAATTATCAATGGAGGTATTAAGGAATTCGATACACCGACGGTTAATGTAAAAGTCAACGGAACTCTTAAGTGCAGGGAAAATGTAATATTTTACGGAGAAAATATTACCTCAGCAGATTATGAAATGTCCGAAATGTTCAAACTTAACGGCAATATCCGTGAAGACGGAAATGCATTAACAGAGCAGGATTATTATACGGAGTGGTATGAGGATAATAATGGAACATTAGGAAGTGTTATAACTAAGGCAGATGTTATTAACAGAATTAATAGTAATGCCAGCACAGGAAGTGACAGCGTATATTATGTGAAAGGATTTTATAATGTAACACCTGTAAGTAATAGCGATGAGTGTACTATTAATACAGATGGACATATAGCAAGCAGCATAATATACAACAATGACGAGCCAGGTGATCATTATGGCAGTGATTGTGCGTGCTATAGAATAAAGGTTGTTAAGGGGCAGCTTGATATAACTAAATATATTGATGAGCAGTATATTGATAACAAAGTTATAAGAGCTAACCAGACATTTATATTCAGAATAGAGCAGTATGGTGTTGTGAATGAAGATAATACAGAGAACAAGGGTGCATTAGAGGCGGTATTCTATGCCACAGCTTCATTTGATGCCAATGGTGATGTATTGTCAGCGACAAGTACAGTGACTGGTTTAAAGAAAGGCTTTTATAGTGTTATAGAGGAAGAAAGCTGGACACCGGAATATACCTTAATTAAAAAGAGTGATAACTATTCTGGCAATGACTCCTATAAGGAATGTGAGGATATATTTATAGGAAAGAGAATAGATGGCACAAAACCGGAATTCTTCGGGCTTGATAAACTGCATTATGGAAATACTGCTGATGGAGATAAGGCACAGGCAGATTTTAGCAATGTTATTAAGAAGAATTATAACTGGTTAAGAGATGCAGCATCAGCAGTTAATAAGTTTATAAGATAATGCACGAGAGGGGAATATGAAAAAGTTTATAAAAATTGTCACGGATATTCTGTTGGTGATTGTGTTGGTTATGGCGGCAGTTCTATATATTCCAAGGCTTATGGGACTTAAGACTTATAAGGTGCTGTCGGGAAGCATGGAGCCTGAATATCACGTTGGAAGTGTTGTATATGTGGAAAAATCATTAATTGATGATATTGAGGTTGGTGATGTTATTACATTTTATATTAATGATAATACAGTCGTCACACACAGGGTTGTTGATAAAGATGATGACACTGAGAGCTTTCGAACCAAAGGAGATGCGAATGAGATAGAAGATGGCGGAAGTGTAGCTTATGATAAGGTTGTGGGGAAAGTGGTGCTAAACGTGCCATATCTTGGATACATTTTAAGATAGAGAGAGCCTTATAGGTATTAAGCTTCTCAATAGTTATACTGTATATTATGAATGGTTTACAGGTTATAAAATTTATAAAGTTCATAAGAGGTAATAATTAGAAAAAATAACTGGAAGGAAGTCAGAAGTATATGGGAAAGTTAAAAAAGACTGCACTGGTGGCTGGAATAACTGTATTACTTATGAGTGCTGCTGCCGGGACTGCTTATGCACTGCTTAATGCAAGGACAGTGACAGTGGCTAACCAGTTCGCAGGTGCGGTGGTTAATATAGGTGTAGTTGAGCAATTCACCGATGATAATACAATAATATATGAAGATATGGGTGAACAGCTTACGGATAATATTAATGACGTTTATGATAGAATCAAAGACGACAATACTACGAGAACCAAAGAAATAGCTGTAAAGAATATTAATTCAGAGGAGTATCCTACAACTGATACTTATGTGAGAGTAAGGTTAGTACCTATGATTATATACGATGACAGCAAGGAAAATATTAAGGCGGGAATTGCAGGAAATATAGCCGCTGTTGATATGAGGGGCAAGGTCAGTTATTCTTATGCCAATGAGTTAAAGAGTAAAGATGATGTCAATAAAGATATTCAGGATAATGAAGATTTAACCGGAAGCTGGTTCTATATGGATAATTCTTCATCTGATGATAATGAGAGATATTATTATTATAGTGTGCCGGTTGCACCGGGGGATATGACCTCACGTTTGATTAATAATGTCACATATGCAGGTGATATTCCAGAAAATGCACATTTTGAATTAAAGGTACTTGCAGAGGGGGTGTCTTCTAAGCAGGAAGACAGCAGGGCAGACTGGGGCTTATAGTTATGCAGTTTAATGCTGTTATTATTGATTATATTATAGCAATGTAATATTATTCTATATTTGAAATATAAATATATAGTAAATACTACAGGGACTAAGGTACAGATATAGTACTTTAGTCCCTAATTATTCATACTTTTTTCATAAACTTCTATTGCCCTGTATAAAGGTATATTGTATAATGCAGTTTATGTTTAGAACTTATAATATTTAATTGAGAGCTAATAAAGATTAAGAAGGTAGTATAATGGTTAATAAAGAGCTTAAGAAAAACAGTAAGATAAGAACAGTAAATATGATGATACAGAGTGCATTGATTATTATACTTATTGTATTGGTTGCTAATATGATGGTAGAGATTAAAAATCTTCAGGGAACTGCAAGAGTAATTAATTATGCAGGACTTGTGAGAGGTGCAACACAGAGGGCAGTTAAGCTTGAGGTTATCGGTAATTCCGATGATGAGCTAATAGAATATCTTGATGATGTCCTTGCAGATTTGAAGTATGAAGATGGTGAGTATAATCTTGTAAGCTTACGCGATACAGACTACCAGAAGAAGCTTGATATACAGATTGATTACTGGGGTAAGCTTAAGAATGAGATTAATAATGTAAGGGAAAACGGAGTTGATAATTCAGATATTGTTGATATGAGTGAGATGTATTTTTCGCTTGCAGACCAGACAGTATCTGCGGCAGAAAGATATTCAGAGGGCATAGCCGACAATATCCATTTTATAGAGACAATTACAGTTATTGATATGGCAGGGCTGCTTTTACTTATAATTATTCAGATGATACAGGCAATTATAATTGTAAGAAAGAATAAAGTGCTTGAACAGAAAGCATATCTGGATGCTCATACAGGACTTCCTAATAAGAGCAGATGTGAAGAGGTATTCCACGATTTAAGATTTCTTGACAGGAATGTTGCTTGTATAATGTTTGACCTTAATAATCTGAAGATTGCAAATGACACATTAGGACATTCTGTTGGTGACCAGTTGATTGTTAATTTTGCCAATATATTAAGAAATGTCATACCGTCAAAGGAATTTGTTGGAAGATATGGCGGAGATGAGTTTGTTGCAGTTATCAGGGATATGCCTAAGGAAGATGTTATTGGCTTGCTTGAAAAGTTAAAGGAAGAGGTTGACGATTTTAACGACCACGGAAAGAATATTAAGATAAGTTATGCGTATGGCTGGGCATTTTCTGATGATTATACAGAATGTACGCTTAGAACATTGTTTGACAGGGCGGATAAGCATATGTACGAGAATAAACGCCTTGTAAAATTAGCACAACAATAAAATATTAATTTATACAAAATTAATAAAAATGTAATAAAATATTATAAATAATAGAAATATGTCGAATAATGTGATAATATATACAAGTATTATACAATTTTATATTATATTGAATGGGAGATGGATGTAATATGGGTGCTGAGATGAGAAAAGCAAGGAGAACAGATATAGATGTAACGGTATCACTTAATCAGCTAGGGGTAAATGCCGCAGATCGTATTCAAAATAAAGCTGATGTTCACGTTGTAGACATATCTAAAGGTGGGATAGCATTTAAGTCTGGCTATGATTTTAAAGTTAATTCTTTTTATGACACGGTTATAACTCTTGCTAATGGCGAAAAGCTTTACGTTGTAGTTGAAATCCTACACAGAGATTCTTGTGAGAATGACGAGTATATGTATGGCTGTAGATTTGTTGGAATAGGTGCAGAAGACCAGTTCAAGATTGAAGCCTACCAGATAGTAGATACAGGTAGTGCGATATAGATATTATTATGTAACTACATATAACTGGACATAATTTTATATTTATAGTAGTGACATATAATTATCTATGACAAATTAATATTTAACATATAAATCCCCATTGAAATGTTTGCTTTCAATGGGGATTTATATGTGTTTATTTTAAATATTATTTAATAAAGCTTATTAGTTATCTGAATTAAGGTATGTGTCAACATCGAAGGTTTCACCAGCGATAACCTTATTCATAAGCTTGGTTGCTGTGCTTATATCTTCTTCGTATGGAAGTACGATAGAAGCACCATATACATTAGATACCTCAAGATGACGATATTCATCAGTCTTACCAGATATACTGTATGTCTGTATATTCCAAGGTGTGCTGTTGCTTAACTGTAACTTTACAAGGTCAGATATTGCACTTGAAGGTATATTTGTTAAGAACATATCACTAACTGTATCCATAACTGCTGAGTAGCGTGTAAGTATTGCAGGTGATGTGGCCTTTTGAATAATACCTTTAATAACGGCTGTCTGATTACGTCCACGCTGGAAATCACCAGCTGCAAAGGCTTTACGTTCTCTTGCGAAAGCAATAGCCTTTTCTCCATCACATTCATTAGCACCCTGAACAAAATGGTAAGAAACAGGAGCAGCTTCCCATCCATTGGTAAATTCTATCTCTGATTCAATTGTAATACCACCGAGGGCATCAATAACTGCCTGTGAACCAGCAAAATTAATCTTTACATAATAGTCAATATTAATTCCGTACAGATTTTCAAGGGCTTCGATAGATTTATCGACACCATAAGAACCTGCATGTGCAAGCTTGTCATAACCGGTTATACCTGATGAATTACTGATTTTAATATAGGAATCACGAGGTGTAGTAACAAGTAATACCTGCTTGGTTTCTGGATTGATAACTGCAAGAATATTAACATCACTTAATGCCTTGCTTGCAAGCTTGGTATCTTCGCCATCATCACTTGATATACCTGAAACATATATAATGAAAGGATCACGTTTTACATTTACATTAGAGGCATCAAGTTCAACCTTTTCTTTGTATTCGTAAGTCTTAATTATCTTTATGCTATCCTCAAAATCAGGAAATTCCTGAGATATAATACTCATCATAGAGTGATTGATAACGATAGCCTGAACATTTTTATTATCATAAAGTGCATTAACAAGATTAGACCAGTTAGTATATTCAGTTGGCTTGATTGTCTTGCCGGTTTCTGAACTAATGCTTTCAATGGAGGTATTGATATTGGCATTGCTTGCAGTTGAATTAATGGCAAATTTGTAATTAGCTGCATCATTTAAGTTCTGTGCCTTGTCATTTGAAAGCACGCACACATCAACAATGTCTATCTCAACATTGGCAGCACCAAGTTTGTCCAGTACGGAGTCAAATTTGGCGGCAAACAGATATGTGAATAATATAAGGCAGGACAGCATAACCGATATAAGCTTTCCTAGTATGTGTGATTTCGTGAATTGTGATGTAAAATCATACAGTACTAATAATATAAGTATGATATTAATCATAAATAAATATTTAAACGGAAGAATATCAAGTTTAAACATTTTTAGTAAAAATAACACTGTCAGGACAAGCTGTATAAGAACCAGCACAGAGCCAATAGCGAAAGCCCATGCACGGCGTTTCTTTTTACGTTCGATTTTTGAGAGTGATACCTTAGGTTTGAAAAGGTACTGCATATCATTCTTTACAGAAAATGTATTTTTAGCCATAACTTTTTTCCTCATAGATTTATAATATAGTTTAAATACAAACATAAGACAGTTTAGCACAATATGCTGTAAAAATAAAGAAAAATATGGCAGGTGGAAAATACCTTTTGACCCTGATACTGCATATATGGTATTATATAAAATAATGAAACAAAATGCGTACGGCGCACAGGCAAGGAGAATGATATGGATTTAAGAAACGAAGAGAATATTACAGTGTTTGAACACCCTCTTATTCAGCACAAGATTTCATTACTTCGCGATAAGAAGACAGGAACTAATGAATTCAGAAAGCTTGTAGAAGAGATAGCAATGCTTGAAGGGTTTGAGGCTATGGGTGACCTTGAACTTGAAGATATTGAAGTTGAGACACCAATTGAAACTTGTATGACACCAATGATAGCAGGAAGAAAGCTTGCTATTGTACCAATATTAAGAGCTGGTCTTGGTATGGTATCTGGTATACTTGCACTTGTTCCAACAGCTAAGGTTGGTCATATTGGTATGTACAGAGATGAGGAAACACACGAGCCACACGAATATTACTGCAAGCTTCCAGATCCAATTGAGGAAAGGCTTATTGTAGTTACAGATCCAATGCTTGCAACAGGTGGTTCTGCTGTTGATGCAATCGACCAGATTAAAAAGCATGGTGGTAAGAAGATTAAATTTATGTGTATCATAGCTGCTCCAGAAGGTTTAGAGAAGCTTCACAAGGCACATCCGGATGTACAGATATATGTAGGACATCTGGACAGACAGCTTAATGAGCAGGCTTATATCTGCCCAGGTCTTGGAGATGCTGGCGATAGAATATTTGGTACTAAATAATAATATTCAATATAAAACAGCTTGCCATAATGTATCTTAACCTGATTAAGATACATTATGGCGGGCTGTTTTTAATTCTTGTAGTATTAATGGCACAGAAAAAGCAAATGTATATTTATGGTTCATTGCTTTCCTGTGCCAATTATTATATAGATATTTATTTATTGTCTGTATTGCTTACATATACTCCACGGCTCTGGTCACCTTCTGGATTAACACCAAAGTTGTAGTCATTGCCAGGAAGAATTGCATTAAGGATAATACCAGCAATAGCGGCGATAGCGAGTGCTGTAAGTGTGATATGTGTTTCTCCGATAGTGAATGTAAGACCATCAGAAAATCCAAGTCCACATACGAATATAACACCTGCGATTATAAGATTACGTGACTTAGTAAGGTCAACTCTGTTTTCAACAACATTTCTTACACCGATAGCAGATATCATACCATATAGCATAAATGATACACCGCCGATGATAGCAGTTGGCATTGTTGATATAATAGCTGAGAACTTAGGGATGAATGAAAGTATAACAGCTAATACAGCAGCAATTCTTATAACTGCTGGGTCATAAACCTTTGAAAGTTCAAGTACACCAGTATTTTCTCCATAAGTTGTGTTAGCAGGACCGCCAAGAAAACCTGCAAATGCTGTGGCAAGACCATCACCCATAAGTGTGCGGTGAAGACCTGGCTCTGCGATGAAGTTCTCATCAACAGTTGCAGATATAGCTGACATATCACCAACGTGTTCCATCATAGTAGCAATTGCGATAGGAGCCATAACAAGTATAGCAGTTATATCGAATTTACATATCTGGAACTTAGGTATTCCAACCCAGCTTGCAGATGATACTGAAGCAAAGTTAAGTATTGCAGAACCATCAGGGTTAGTAACACCAAAGGCATTAAGTATTAATGCGAATACATAGGAAATAACTACACCCATAAGAATAGGTATAATCTTAAACATTCCTTTGCCCCATATATTAAATATAACGATTACAGCTAATGCAACAAAGGCTAAAAGCCAGTTAGTAGAAGCATTGTTAATAGCTGATGAAGCAAGTGATAAACCTATACATATAATGATAGGACCGGTAACAACAGGTGGAAGAAATCTCATAACTCTGTTGACACCAACAATCTTAAAGATGAGGGCAACAATAAGATAGAATAAACCTGCGATAACTATTCCACCACATGCATAAGCGGCTTTATCGTTGGCACTCATATCTGCATATATTCCTGTATTTAAGTTGGCAACTGTGTAGAAGCCACCTAAGAATGCAAATGATGAGCCTAAAAATGCAGGTACTTTAAATTTGGAACATACATGGAATATAAGTGTACCAATACCAGCACAGAATAAAGTTACAGAAACTGTAAGACCTCTTGTTAAAGGTTCATTGCACGCACTCTGGAAGTATCCTGCTACAAGTATTGGAACAAGTATAGTTGCCCCAAACATTGCGAACATATGCTGTATACCAAGTATAAGCATTTTAGGAATACCGAGCTGGCGGGCATCACGAACAGCTTCCTGATTTTGAGTCTTTTCGTTCATTTGAGTCTCCTTTTTATTAAATTTTTTCTATGATACCATAACAATTTATCCTTGAAAAGAAAATATTAAAAATAATTATGGATAATATTTATGACTAATATCTGAATGTATGTTAATATTAAGTATATTTATTTTTTAGTATTTTAATATAATGTTAATATGTTTTTAATATAGTGGTGCGAGATATAAATAAAATAATTAAGATATGAATAATATAATCAAATATAATAAGATGACAGGATAAAGGAAGAAGTAAGATGAATAAGCAGAATATATATGAAAATGTGCGTTATTATATAGGAAAGATTACCGTGATACTTATGATGGTGTTATTCCCATTTGTTATGACAGATAAGCTTAATAATGTTACGAAGACAAGATATGTATTCTTTGTTATTATTGCACTTGTGGGCTGGATTGCAATGCTTATTAATGAGGTTGTATTCAGAATAATTATATCTGGTGATTATCCGGGGGCAAAGAAGTCTTTAGATATAAAGAAAAACTTCAATATAAAGATAATTTACAATATAAAGAATAGGAAGCATATTATATATTCGGTATTATTGATAGCCAGTTCAATAATATCTTATCTTGTATCTCCGTATAAGAATATAGCCTTATATGGTGCAGGTTCAAGATATATAGGTATGATATTTTTTATTGCAGTGGCATTGCTTTATTGGACAGTTTCGGAGTGTTATGAGTTTAAAGAGATAGATGTAATATTAATTCTGGCGGCTTCGATTATGGTACATATTGTTGCTGTGTTTAATTATATGAATATTGATATATTGCATTTGTTCAGTAATCTTACTATAAAAGAGCAGACAGTGTATATGTCAACGCTTGGAAATATTAATGTATATGGAATGTATACAGGACTTACATTGTCTATTGCAATTGCTGCATATTACAAGGCAGAAACAGCAGCTAAAGAAATATTCTATTATATTGCAGTAATATCTGGAATAATTGGAATTATAATATGCGACAGTGATATGGCACTTGTGGCTGTTGTAATTCCGCTGGTTATTCTGTTTCCATATTCAATTAAATCGGTGGCTTTAATAAAAAAATACATAGTGACGCTTACGGCAGTTCTGCTTGCAGGACGTGTTGCAGGGTGTATTAAGCTTATTATTCCGGATAGAGTAAGGAAGCTCAGCAATATAATGTCAGGGCTTATATCAACTAATAATATATTTAATATCATAATTATAGTGTTATTGCTTCTATATGTATTGATAGTACTTAGTGATAACAGAATGCAGAAGCTGCTTGACAATATTAAAATCCGCATAGTCCAGATAATATATTGTGTAATGGCAGGTGGATTTGGAATATATGCCATAGTCCGTGTGATTAGTGATAATATTAATAAAATTGGAGCATTTTATATAACAGATAACTGGGGTTCAGGACGAGGTTACATATGGAGTAATCTTATCAATGGCTATAAGAATTATCCATTTATATATAAAATATTCGGATTGGGTGAGGGAACGGTTAGAAAGAATCTGAGCTATTATTCAGACAGCCACTGGGATATTTTATATGGAAATGTAGTTGATAACGCACACAGCATATGGCTGCAAATGCTTGTTACGATGGGTTGTGTCGGCGTAATTATTTTATTAGTTATTTTCATTCATACATTGGTCAATTCAGCAAAGCATGGTGTGCCAGATATAATTGCAGGCTTTGGAATGGCGGCTTTAGTGTATGCTGTGCAGGGTGCAGGTAACATTTTGGAAGTGATAACATTTCCAATGTTTATATGTGCAATGGCAATAGTGAATTGTAATAAAAAGATTGTTAAATAATTGTAAAGTGATATAATAAATATAGTGTATTTGCGTGAAAATTATATACAATTGAATACATAAGAAAGGGGTTTTCAACTATGAAGAAACAAAGGAAAATATCAATCAAAGCCAGGCTTTTGGGAAGCATAATGCCAGTCGTTATTGCTATCGTAGCAGTACTTGTGCT
The DNA here is from genome assembly GCF_003096855.1 of Bacteroides galacturonicus. NCBI lineage: Bacteria > Pseudomonadati > Bacteroidota > Bacteroidia > Bacteroidales > Bacteroidaceae > Bacteroides > Bacteroides galacturonicus. The sequence continues at coordinate 109,361 of NZ_QEOA01000003.1, forward strand.
TATTGCTTATCAGGCATCAGCGGGCATAATTGAAGATTATTCACAGAATTTGCTGGAGTCATCGGTAAGTAACCAGTCATCTAAGATAGAAGCCTGGTTAAGTGAGAACCTTGCTTCTTTCCAGATGGCAAAGACCACAATAGAAAATCTTCACCCAGATGATACACAGCTAAAGGCTATTCTTGATGGATATTATAACTATAATGATAATTATCCAGATGGTTTATATGTATCTGACTCTAATGGTAATCTTATAAAGGCGGATAAGTCAACTAAGAAGGAGAGCAATCCTGTACAGAGCATATGGTATAAGGAAGGCCTTACAAGGGTTAATATGGCTGTTGGTTCGGCATATAAGAACGCTGAGGGGGTTAATGTAATTAGTGCTTCAGGTATTCTTAATGACGGAACTGATAATATAAGGGTAATATCAGCAGATATGACACTTGACCGAATTACTATAATTGTCAATTCTTTCATTGATATGGATAATGCAGAGGCATTTCTTGTTGATAAGAATACAGGAGTTATACTTGCTGACAGAGAATCTTCATTAATATCACAGAAGCTTGGTGCTTCCGGACAGAGTGAATATTATCAGAAGGTAGCAGCCCAATTTAATTCTAATGATTATGATTTTACAACTATTGACGGTAACATGACGGTATTTAAAGAGGTCGATGGCACTGACTGGGTATTAGTATCATATATTCCTAAGAATATTGTACTTGCAGAGCTTATACGTTTAAGAACTATTATGATAATTGTAGGAATTATATGTATAATGGTTCTTTGTGTTCTTGTTGAAAGAATGACTAATGTGGTAGTTAAGCCAGTAAAGAATATGACTAAAGCTATCACACAGATGGCTTCTGGTGATTTTACTGTATCAGTTAATGTTAAGGGCAATGATGAGATTGCGGTTATGGGACAGAGCATACAGAAGTTTATTCAGGCTATGCGCCAGATGATAGCCCAGATTGGAGATGTATCAGTACGATTAAAGGAGCAGGCAGTCTCAAGCAAGAATGTATCAGGCGAGATGAATACTGCGGCAGATATACAGTCTAAGTCGATGCGTGAACTTAACGACACAGTTGACCAGTTATCAGTGTCAGTTAATGAGATAGCAGAAAATGTTACACAGCTTGCAGGTGTTGCCGCAGAAACTAAGAACGATGGCGACTCAGTTGATATTAAAATGCGTGAGACAGTTGAAGTGTCCGAAAAAGGACGAATGGATATGGAACACGTCAGCGAAGCACTTAACAATATTGAGTTATCAATAAGAAGTCTTGAGGAAGCTGTTAATAAAGTTGGCTCGGCTTCTAAGGAAATAGTCGATATTATTAAGCTTATAGGTGATATAGCTGATGAAACTAACCTCTTATCACTTAATGCATCTATTGAAGCAGCAAGAGCAGGAGAAGCAGGAAGAGGCTTTGCAGTTGTTGCTTCTGAGATAGGTTCACTTGCAAAGAACAGTACAGAGTCTGTAGGACACATTACACAGCTTATCACAGAGATTAACAAGCTTGTTGAAGATGCTGTAAGTCAGGCGGGGGACAGTGTTGGAGAGATTGGTGACAGTGCAGTATTAATTCATACAGCAGTAGATACATTTAATACAATATTCAATAATATTAAGGCAACCAATGAACTTATGGCAAATGTTGTTGAGAAGATTGGACGTGTTGATGAGGTTGCTACTAATGTTGCTGCTATATGTGAGGAACAGGCTGCAAGCTCAGATGAGATTATGGCAACATCTGAGTCAATGTTAGGACAGGCTAATAATATTTCTAAAAATAGTGGACAGGTGGAAACCTCAGCAGAAGAATTAGCAGCTTCGGCAGAACAACTTTCTAATCAGGTACAGCAGTTTCATATATAGAGAAGATAAAATATCTGGAAAAGAGGTTATAGAATGAAGAAAAGGTTATGTTTATTAATATGTCTGGTAATGCTTGTATTAGGTGTTGCCGGCTGTGGCACTGGTACTAATACATCTTCAACAGGCAGTAAGAGCAGTGTAAAAATGTTAATGACACTGGCACAGGCTGATACATTTAGAACACAGTTAGTTAATAAAGCAAAGGAAACAGCACAGGAGAATAATGCACAGCTTGATATATTAGATGCCAATAATTCAATTGAAAAGCAGGTTGAACATATTAAGAAAGCCGTTTCAGAGAATTATGATGTAATTCTTTGTAATATGGTAGATAAGGATACTTCATTAGAGCTTGAAGCTCTCGCAGGAGATATTCCTATTGTATTCTTTAATGTATCACCAGATGAATCAAGACTTAAAGCTGGCAAGTATATGTATGTTGGCTCAGATGAGTACACAGCAGGACAGTTTCAGGCAGAATATGTGCTTGATAAGTTAAAATCATCATCAGAGATTAATGTTGCTATAATTAAAGGACCATCAAGCCATTCAGCAACTAAGGGAAGAACTAAAGCTGTTAAAGAGATACTTAACGCTTCTGGAAAGAAGATTAATTATGTATTTGAAGACCACGCTGACTGGGAGCAGTCAAAAGCAGAGGAAATGTTTAATATATTCTTAAAGACTAACCAGAAATGTGATGTTGTTATATGTAACAATGATACTATGGCACTTGGTATAGTAGATGCGTGTCGTAAAGCAGGAAAGAGTAATATATTAATTCTTGGTATTGATGCGACAAGCGATGGCTGTAAGGCAATAGAAGCAGGAACAATGTCATTTACAGTATACCAGTCTGCTGACGGACAGGGAAAGAGGCTTATAGAAGCAGCTATAGCACTCGGAACAGGAAGCAGTACGAGTGGCATTGAAGGAATATCAGATGACGGATTATATGTATGGGTACCATTTGAAAAGGTAGATTCAACTAATGTATCAAAGTATAAATGATAAAAAATAAAAATAATAAAAGTTATAAGTGATAAAAAATAAAAGTAAAAAAATACAAGTGATAAACTAGTGGATTTACTGGTTATAATTTATAGTTGATATAATAAAATGCGTGGCATAGTTAATATCTATGTCACGCATTTCATAACAGCAGTTTATTAGTGGTGTGTAGAGAATAATTCCTTAACCATATCTGCGTTGTATACAACCTCTTTAACGTGGTCAACTTCTATTAAATAGAGTGCGTGTGCGGCAAGGTGTTCAGCAGCCTGTTCAAGGTCACGGATACCTGTTGTGTCTTTGAATATATCAAGTACAACATCAAGTCCTTCATCAAGTATAGTACATTCATTCTCGTGAAGACCAATCTTCTTTAATACCTTAGGAAGAGAGAACTGCTTAAATATAGTCTTCTTTTCTTCTCTGGAGTAATCTGGAATATCAATAACTGCAAATCTTGAAAGCAATGGAGCACTAATCTGTTCCTTGTAGTTAGCAGTTGCAATTGGATATACACCAGATGTAGGAATAAGACATTCCATATAATTATCTGTAAATCCAAGGTTATCAAGCAGTGTAAGTAATACATCGGCAGGGTTCGCATTGCCGTTGCTTGAAGTTGCCTTATCAAGCTCGTTGATTATGAATACAAGATTAGATTCACCAGCGTTGTTAAATGCTTCCATAATAATACCAGGCTTGGCATTAGAGTATATTCTTGAACTTCCTGTAAGCTGTTCGGCATCATTGATAGAACTCATATCAAGAGTTGTCCAAGGCATTTTAAGGATTTTTGCAACAAGGTAAGCAATCTGCGATTTACCAGTACCAGCAGGACCTACAAGAAGAATTCCATATGAAGGAAGTGTATGTGTACGGTTAATCTGAATTACAGTTTCAATAATTCTCTGCTTAACAGATTCCATACCAAAGAGTTCTTCATCAAGAATACGTCTTGCCTCAACAGGATCGATTGATTCAAAATAGTTGCTTTTCCACTGTATGTTAAGCATTATTGAAAGAGCTCTCTGTGCGTGACGTTTCTCCTCAGGAGTTACCTCGCTTGAACGAGCAACTGCAAGATTTCTTCTAGCCCATAATCTTATGTTATCAGGAAGAGTTATTCCGGCACAGTTAAGGAAATCAGAAATGCTTGTAATACTTGTAAGCTTCATACTGTCGCCTGACTCGTCTAATTCGTCATCAGGAATATCCTGAGCCACGATACTACTGTCTAAAAGACGTTCTATCATATACTGTAAAAATCCGTCTTCAGATGATAATTTCTGGCTGTTGTTAAAAGCAATCTCTCTTATTCTGTATACAGCATAACCATCTTCTACATTCTTACCTGAAAGCTTAACCTTAATGCGGTTCTCACCAAGCCATTTGATAAGGCTTGTAAATCTTGCATCTACCTTAATAATATTGCTTAAGATATTGCCGTCATCTGTCTGGAATTCAAATGCAGTCTTTTTGTATGGATTGGCAAACATTCCGATAGTTTCTGCAGCCCAGTTATGTTCACTGTTATCAAGAACGAATATGGGGTGTTCTGGTGAAGCTGTCTTATTGTCAGATGAAAATGTTGTATAGGTACATTCAAAAGATGATTCTTTTGAAGCATTCTTAAAATCAAATACTGGCATATTGTAATCTCCTGTGTAATTATATATTTATAATATGGACAGTTATAATTGATAGTCACATATGTTTTATAATAACACATTTTAAATAATTAGGAACAATAAATTATGGAATTGTAACAGATGTTGTATTGACTTGGAGTGAGCTTCAAGGATTAATATTCAATTGGATACAAAATGTAATGCAGCAGATATAGTAATAATTACAATTAAATTAAGAGGTTATGGCAAGAATATGACAATTAATGAGGCAGGAGAACGCTATAATATTCCTATACATATTCTTAAGCTGTATGAAAGCTGGGCGTGGTGCAGAGGTTCTGTTAAAGCAGAATTATTATTAATATTTATTGAGGTTAAAAGGAGAGTAAGAAATGTCAAAAAAACTGGGTGGAAAAAAGTTACTTATTATAACAACCTGTGTGAGTGTAATTGCGGCAGTTAGTCTTTTTAGAGATGAGCCACAGAATTTGCTGGCTGGTACAAAGACAGCATTATATAATGGACAGAATGTTGTGTATGACAGTCAGAAAGCTGGCGGAAGTCAGGTGGCATATAAGACTTATTGCACAGATAGTAATTGTACATTTCAGTATGCAGGTGAAGGTTCAGATAAAAAGATTGCTGTGATTAATATGGACAAGGAAAGTACAGTTATGAGCGAGCTTGCTGAAATTGTTGATGCTGACCTTATTGATATGCCAGATGATGTTAGCAATATTAATATCAGCCAGTACAATACTTTATTTGTTAATCCGACATCTGATGATTACAGAGTATCGGATGATATAAAGGAATTTGCCGGCAAAGCTAATCTTGATGGTAAGACAATCGTTGTAATATATGATGTGGCACAGGATATTATTAACGGTGTATCAAGTGCGGACGAGCTTATGGATAATACGGTATGGCTTACTGGTGGTAAGCTTTCTGATAATGCTGGTGATGAAGAAATTAAGAACTGGGTTAATGGGCTTGGAATGGAGCTGATAGCTGATGATGAGGAATAGTAAGTCAGGACGGGATTCCAAGTTGTTCAATGGATTTACACAGGTATATTCTTATAATTTTATTATAATTTAATAAACATATCAGACTGGTTGGTAAATATATGTGTTAAAATATAATATATATTCAACTTAAGTTAAAAAGATAGGAATTGGAGTAAATTATGAAAGAGATAAATAATGGTTATTTCACTGGGGAACGCTCATTGTTTAATAGTGAAGATATTAAAATTAATAATACAATATTTGGCGAGGGCGAATCACCATTGAAAGAATCGGACAATATTGAACTTAATAACAGCAGCTTCCAATGGAAATACCCATTATGGTACTGCAAAGATGTAGTTGCTAATAACTGTTCGTGGGCAGAGATGGCAAGGGCTGGAGTATGGTATACAGATAATCTGCTGATTAAAGATACCTTAATTGAAGCTCCTAAGAATTTTAGAAGATGTAAGAATATTACATTGTCGAATGTGGTTATGCCTGATGCGGCTGAGACACTGTGGAACTGCGATGATGTTACAATGCAGAAGGTCAGTGCCAAAGGTGATTATTTTGCAATGAACAGCCATAATATGAAGATATTGGATTTCCAGCTTGCTGGTAATTATCCATTTGATGGTGCTGAAAATGTAGAAATCCATAATGCCAAGCTTCTGTCAAAAGATGCGTTCTGGAACACGAATAATGTCACAGTATATGACTCATTTATATCAGGAGAGTACCTTGGCTGGAATTCTAAAAATCTTACACTTATTAACTGTACAATAGAAAGCCTTCAAGGTATGTGTTATATAGATAATCTTGTTATGAAGAATTGTACATTGATTAATACTACACTTGCGTTTGAATATTCTAATGTAGATGTGCAGGTTAATGGAAAAATTGATAGTGTTATGAACCCATCAAGAGGAATTATAAGGGCAGATGAAATTGGCGAACTTATTATGGAAAAAGATAAGATTCATCCTGAGGATACAGATATTGAATGCCCGGTTATTTCAAAAAGAACACAAAGATGATTATCTGTAAAATATTATTTTGCAGTTATCAGATATATTATAAATTTATTGAAGCGAAAGGAGAATATATATTATGTCAAGAAAGAATTTTGGAGCAAAGCCATTAACTTATCCACAGCCTGTATTTATTATTGCAACATATGATGAGAATGGTAATGCAGATGCTATGAACGCAGCATGGGGTGGAATAAGCGAAGGTGATGAGTTATCTCTTTGCCTTAGTGCAGGACATAAGACAGTTAAGAATTTATTAAAGACAGGTGCTTTTACAGTAAGTATGGCAGATGCCAAGCATGTCGCAGAGTGCGATTATGTAGGTATTGTGTCAGCTAATACAGTTCCTGACAAGCTTTCAAAGGCCGGTTTTACAACAACTAAGAGTGAGAATGTCAATGCACCAGTTATCAATGAACTTGCAGTATGTGTTGAATGTAAGGTCAAAAGCTATGATGAGAATATATGCAGACTTGTAGGACAGATAGTTAATGTAAGCGTTGATGAAGCTACACTTACAGATGGTAAAGTAGATGTTGCTAAGGTTGCACCAATTACATTTGACCCATTTAATAATGAATATTATGTACTTGGTGAAAAGGTTGGTAACGCATTTTCTGATGGAAAAGCTATCAAATAATTCAAAATAAGTGTTAAGTAATCAATTAACAGAATATTAGTATGTGAAATCCGCATTTATTCAGACAGTAATGTCTGGATAGGTGCGTTTTTTATAAGGAATTGCGATTATATTAAGCTTAAATTAAGATGGAATATTTTATAATATAAATATTTATAAGTATTGTTATACTTTGTAGTATTTTGCCGATATATTGTATGTAAATAATGTCAGAACGGATTTTGACAGATTGATTTTTCATTCAAGGAGGAGTGGATATGAGTAATACAATTTACAATGGAAGTTATCCTTCAATAGCAGAGAATTATGTTTACAGCAGTACAGGCACTTCAAAGGTAAAAACTAAGAGTGATGCAGGTAGCAATACTGCGAAGACAAGCGACACAGCATCTATTAAGGATACTTCGACAGTTAATAACACAAAGGCAGACGGAAAAGTTGCTGTAAATGGACAGACAATTGGCAATCCAAGATTAAGTGAGAAGGCATCTAAGTATTATGACCAGCTTAAGAAGAAATATTCTAATATGAATTTTATTCTGGTAAGTGAGGACCAGAAAGAATATGCAAAGGCACAGGCTTCAAACTATGCCAATGCTAATAATATGGTTGTTCTTATTGATGAGGATAAAATTGAGCGAATGGCTGAAGATGAGAATTACCGCAAGCAGTATGAAGGAATAATTGCCAATGCCGCAAGTGGTCTTTCACAGCTAGGACAGAGCATTGCCGCAACTGGAGCTAATGTTAAGGGTTACGGTATGCAGGTAAATGATGGTGGAACAGCTTCATTTTTTGCTGTACTTAAGAAGTCAGGGGCAGCACAGAAAGAAAGGATAGCCAAGAAAGCTGAACAGAAAAAAGAAGCTAAAAAGGCAGAAGCAAAGAAAGCTAAGAAGAAGGAAGAACAGGAACGTCTTGAGAACAAGAAAGACAGCAGGATAGATGATAACAGTGGAATAGAGGAAGATGAGGATACAGTAACTATAACAGCTTCTTCTATGGAAGAATTGTTACAGAAGATACAGGAATATACACAGAAGTATATGAACGATGATGTAAAGACTGATGATGAAAAGAAGGTAGGTCAGCAGTTCGATTATTCTGTGTAAAATATTATTGCAAAAGTACAATGGAAAGATAAATATATTTCTTTCATTAGAGAAAGGGGTTATGTATGGCTTTGAGTATTAATATTAATGTCAATAATTCAGATATTAGCATTAAGAACAGTAAGACTGGTGCTAAGAAGAATATTAAGTCTATATCAGCAGGTAATCTTAACGATATGACGGATAGGGAATTTAATATCAGCCAGAAAAGAAAGATTGCCAGAAAGCAGGCCATGAAGCTTATTTCAGATGCATGGGATAAGGATAATAAAGCAGCACAGGGTATTAAGGATATGGAGTCAGAGAAAGCAGATATTGCTAATATTAATGCTGATTTAAAGTCAAAGCTGAAAGATATAGATAAAAGTCAGAAGGATTTGCAGGAATTATATGGCGTACATTCAGAGTCACAGGAGCAGAAGGATCTTGAATTATTAAAGAAATATCAGGATAACAGAAATGGTGTATCTAATGACAAGTTTAGCAAAGAAGAAATTGACAGATTAAAAGAATTGCAGAATGAGCCATTAACAGAATATCAGAAGAAAGCCCTTATGATTAACAGTTCTAAAGATGCCATAAGGTCTCAGATAGACCAGAATGATCTTAAAGCAATGAATAAGACTATGTCTATCAATAATGCCAAGTTAGAGCAGCTTAAATCTCAGGATATGTTAAAAGCAGGAGATGCGGCAGACAGTATTATTGAAGCTGCTGATAAAGATATATTTGGTATGCTTGTTAATGAAGGTAAGCAGAATATAGATGATAATATGAAGGAACAGCAGGAAGAAGCTAAGAAAGCAGAAGAAGAGAAGGAAAAGAAGCAAGAGCAGATTGATGAAGCCAAGAAGAAACGTCAGGAAGAGAAAGAGCTTCTTGAAAATGAACAACAGGCAGACAAGCTTGAGCTTGATAATTCAATTAATAGTCAGGCTGTAGACCATTTATCAGAAGCACAGCAGCAGGTTGAGCAGCTTATGAAGAATAATAATATGGTTAATGAAGATATTAAAGGAATTGAGATTGACCTTAATTTCTAATTGACATTTTGTAGTAAATTCGTCTGGCAATTTGTTAGGCAATAATTATTGAAGTTAATAAAAAGCTGTCGTAGAAGACATATTTTTACAGTATATAGAGTTCAATAGCTTCTATATATTGTATAAAATGTTTCATACGGCAGCTTTTATTACTAATTATTAATTGATATATTTCCCATATTTACAGTGGCTTTTAGCAGAGTAGAGGAACTAAGATTATTAGTGTATGTGTTGGAGCATTTATTATTATATAATGTGATGTTACCCATATCTACACTAAGGTCGTAACCACAATCTTTATTCTCAGGCATACGGATGGTTAAATTACCCATATCTACATTAATAATTGCTGACTTATATGTGCAGTTATCAAATTTGCAGTTACCCATATTAATCTCTGCGTTAATCTTTTCAATATTGCTGTTAGAAGCTTTAAAGTTACCCATATTTAATGAAGCTGTTAAATAACCAATATCTATAGAGTCGATTTTAACATTTCCTACATTAGAAGATAAATGCAGGTCGCTTATAGACGCATTTTCGGGTATTCCTATTGTTATTGTACAATCTGCATTTTTAATATTACCAAGGAAATGTTCTGTAGATTGTGTCACATTAAGAGTACTGCCGTTAACAACAGCAGTAGCTTTAAAACGCTCTCCGCCCTCATATTTGAAGCTGTAAGTATCGTCTTTTACAATATTGATATGAGCTACAGTGCCATCGATTGTAATATTAGAAAATGCTTTTAATTCTTCGTAGAAATCGCAATTGTTTCCAGAAGAGGAAGCGGTTAATCGGTTGAATGGTGCGGCATTAAATATATTTCCTAATATACCAGCTATTATACATAAAGCGGTTATTATATATATGATAATAAGATAAATTCTTTTATTCATAGTGTTCTCCTATCTTAGACCCTCATATTATTTTCTTAAAACATTTTTTAATAAAGCATAGATTACCCCGGCAATAGGCCATATAACCCAGGTTATGTGCCAGTAGAATGTTAAAAAGCTGATAGAAAGGTAAATACAGCTTACTGTTGACCAGTACACGGACATAATAGCGGTGGCTGTAGGATTAATATATTCAACAGACTTATTAGCTGGTTTGGCATAATTGCCAGCTATTGTGTCAGGGTTGTTAAGTGATAGAAGCACTTTATAGGCTTTTGAAGCATTTGCCTGATATACAATTAAGAACACACCAATGCCGACAAAACATAATACTCCGGCACCACCAAGGTCGTCAAGAATTTCAAAGTTAAGTGCATCAATTATTATTGGAGGTATAACGCTCATGACACATAATGCAACACCAATGCTTAGACACAGCGAATGAATTGTACGCATATGGTCACATTCATTCTGAATATATGAGGCAGACTGGTAGTCAACGCGGCATTGTTTGTATTTGATATCATCAAATTGCTTAAGCATAATACCTGATAATACGAAAAATCCGACTGCAATCGCAATTACTGCCAACATAACAGCTACCATAATGTTTTCAATAAAGGTAATTCCAATCATATCTCCAATAATTGGAAATATAGGGCTTATAATACATAAAAATACGCCGATTGCAATGAGAATACTTTTCACATTGTAAGCTCTTATGTATTTCTTGATTTCTTCTATCGAAAGACATCTTCTGTTATCAGAAGGTGTATTGTACTGTTGTCTGTTAAGTCCGAGTGTTTCGGAAAGTTCATCAAGATTGCCGAATTCAGATATAACAGTTCCAACAGCTTCATTCTCACTTAAACCTTCTGATATCAGCTCATTGTATTTGTCTTCCATCATTCCCCATAGTTCCTGCTTGGCACGAAGAACTTCAGGAGTGTTCGGCATATTGGCGAACATAGTTTCAAGATAACTTTTGATTGTTTCCATAAGTTAATTCTCCTTCTTAATAAATTGTTCAACGACTTCTTTGGTAAGTGCCCATTCTTCACAGCGGGCTTTGTAATACTCTCTTCCGGCATCAGTTATGCTGTAGTAAGTTCTTTTCTTTCCACCATTGTCACCTACACCAGGGAATGAAGTTATATATCCATTCTTTTCCATTCGTGTAAATGCAGAGTAGAGAGTTGTTTCTTTCATAATATACTTTTCATTGGATAGAGCTTTAATCTGCTTAGATATTTCATATCCATATGATGGTTTGTCTAATAGAAGATAGAGTATCATAGTGTCGTTGTAACCTCTGATAATGTCACTACTTATACCAGCCATAAAACCTCCAAAAAAAATACTACGACTGGCATACTACGTTAGTCGTAGTATGTCTGTCGTAGTATTATATATCATAATATATTATATACTGTCAATACATTTGGTATAAAAATGTTATATTGGTTGGAAAATAGTATTTTAACTGTCATAAATAAAAAGAGGGGTTCTTGTTTGCTGACTACGCATAAGGAAGTTTTTTGAAATGTAGATGGAGTAACACTTTTCAGGGGGTTACTCCGTTTGCGTTTATGCTAATATTTGCTTGTATTCAGCGGGATTATCCTTAACTGTCTGTATAAGTTTTTGAAATTCCGATTCGTCTGGCTTTTGAAAAAACCGATTGCTGTAAAGGTAATATCCACTTTTACGGAATTGTGAGCGTGTTTCTTTAACTTTTCAATTTTTTGCGTAAAATAAAAAAGATTCCTGAAAAAACATATCGAAAACCTAAATTCTTACGCTATTATGTTTTATCTTAGCGAGCAGACCGTTTGTGTCCACAAATGGTAAAACTGCCACAATCCGTACCGTATTAGCGAGCAGTGTATTTGTTTCCTCAATAAAACAAATACCTCGTTAGGATTACATCTTAAGACCTTCTGTTAAAAAGAGTGCAAGATAAGTATATTTCTTAATTTGTGAAAATAGGAAAGAAGAAATAGATACCCTTGTAGCTAAAACGGAAATTGCTCAAGGATTGATTTTTACAAATTATATGATATCATAATAGTAAGATATCTTGATATCATTTGGAGGTGTTTTTTAGTGAATGAAAGAACAAAACAAGTACAATTCCGAATGCCTGAAGAAACACAAAAAGAATTAAAGAAAGCACTAATTGATGATAATAGCAGTTTTACTGATTTTTTTAATGAAGCAGCCATAGCGTACTTAAACAATCCCCAATTATATAAGCAAAAAAATTCTGTATTATTAAAAAATGAAAAAAACAACGAGGTGTATAATAATGGCTAAAAAGGAAGTTAAAACAGATTTGTGGGTATATGACCTATTAAAGCAAGCAGAAATATCATTAGACGCACAAGGAAGTAATATAAAAGAAATAGATGAAGCATTGAAAACTGCTTCTAAAAAAGGCACAGGAAATGTTGGTTTTCCCGAGTATGTTGGTGTTGTCAAAGATTATCTTTTAGTTATCGAAGATAAGGCTTCTTTGAGTAAACATATTAAATTAGACGACAAGAATTGTATTAGTGTTGAAGTTAATGCTGTGCGAGATTACGCAGTAAATGGAGCATTGTTTTATGCAAAACACCTTGCAAAGAATACTACTTATAAGAAAATTCTTGCTTTCGGCGTGTCTGGAGATGAAAGAAAGCACAAAATTTCTCCGTTATATGTAGACGAAACAGAGTTTTATAGAGAACTTCCCGAAGTGCAATCTTTTATTTCCTTTAACGAGGATAATATTGACGAATACTATACAAGAGAAGTTTTGAAAGAAGATACCGATACAGAAAAAGAAACTGCTGAAATTCTGAAAGACGCTGCTGTATTACACGAAGATTTGCGTAATTATGGTAATCTCCTTGATACAGAAAAGCCATTGATTGTATCAGGTATTATGCTTGCACTCCGAGAAGCAGAATTTAAGAATTTTTCTATTAACGATTTAACGGGCGACACCATCAAAACAGATGGTCAAAAAATATATGACGCTATTGACGCTAATCTTAAAAGAGCCAATGTTTCCCCTGCTGTTAAGAAAGATAAAATCTTGGGGCAGTTTGCTTTTATAAAAGACACTGTAAAACTGAATGAAATCGATGAGAAGTTAAACAAGACACCGCTTAAACATTTTGCTGAGTTCTTGTATGGAAAAATCTATCGCTCTATCCGATATTCCAAATCGGCAGAAGATTATATTGGTCGATTTTATGGGGAGTTTATGAGTTATTCGGGTGGCGATGGACAGACACTTGGAATTATTCTTACACCGAAGCATATAACACAGTTGTTCTGTGAATTGCTAGACTTAAAGCCTGAAGATGTTGTTTTTGACCCTTGTTGTGGTACAGCAGGATTTTTGATAGCAGCAATGCACAATATGCTCCAAAAAGCAGACAACGATATTCAAAAAAAGAGCATAAGGCAAAATCAGTTGCATGGTATTGAATTACGCCCGAATATGTTTACGATTGCCACTACCAATATGATTTTGCGTGGCGATGGAAAAAGCAATCTTATAAATGATGATTTCTTGAAACAAGAACCTAATAAGTTACAGTTGAAGCAAGCAACAGTCGGAATGATGAACCCACCATACTCACAAGGTTCAAAACAAAATCCCGACTTGTATGAAATAGCATTTACGGAGCATTTGCTTAATTCGTTAGCTGTTGGTGGAAGATGTGCAGTTATTGTTCCGCAATCTACAATGACAGGAAAATCCAAAGAAGAAGCGTCTATAAAGGCTAATATCCTTAAAAAGCACACTTTGGAGGGTGTTATCACTTTGAATAAGGACACTTTCTACGGAGTGGGAACAATGCCTTGCATTGCAATCTTTACAGCAGGAGAACCACACCCTGCTGATAAAATGTGTAAATTTATCAATTTTGAAGATGACGGATATAAGGTTGCTCCACATATCGGTTTGTTAGAAACTGAGTCGGCAAAGGATAAGAAACAGCATTTGCTTGATGTGTGGTTCGACAGAATAGAATGTGAAACAAGTTTTTGCGTACAAACTACTGTTGAAGCAGAAGATGAATGGCTACACAGTTTTTATTATTTCAACGATGAAATACCAACGGAAGAAGATTTTGACAAAACAATCGGAGATTATTTATCTTTTGAATTTTCAATGATTATGAAAGGTAAAAAATATCTTTTCGAGGAGGTGAAATCTGATGTTCAAAATGAAATTGACGGATAGAGAATGGAAAGCGTTTTACATTTCCGATGAGAAAGAAAATGGAGTATTCAAGTTAAGGGCTTCACTGTCGGGAATTGATAAAAACAAACTTCTTGATAGCAATGAACTTTCGATACCCTATATTACTCGTTCAGATTTTAATAATGGTGTTTCTCTGTTTGTTGGAAAAGAGCAAAAGGACAAATTCAAAATTGACAACGGAAATGTTATTACGATTGGGTTAGATACACAAACGGTATTTTATCAACCATATCCGTTTTATACAGGTCAGAATATACAAGTTCTTTACAATGACCATTTGGACAAATATGTTGCAAAGTTTATAATCCCACTTCTTAAAATGCAGGTTTCCAAATTGTCTTGGGGAGGAAATGGTGCAACATTAGGGAGATTAAAGCGTATGCAACTTTTACTGCCAATATCAGATGACGGACAACCTGATTATACATTTATGGAAATGTTCATTAAAGAGCGTGAAGCACAAAAGAGAAAAGAATATCTTGATTATTGCAAAGAACAGCTTAAAATTATCGGGGGGGGGTATAACCTAATACCTCTTGCTGATAAGCAATGGAAAGCATTTTTCATTGGTGGAGATAATGGGTTGTTTGAAATATATTCTGGAAAAAGATTAACAGTTGCAAATATGACTGAGGGCGAATGTCCGTTTATTGGTGCAACTGATTCTAATAACGGAATAACTAACTGGGTCGGTAATAGAAATGAAACATATGACTCAAATGTTTTGGGCGTGAACTATAATGGAAGTGTTGTAGAAAACTTCTACCACCCTTATCATTGTATTTTTTCTGACGATGTAAAAAGGCTTCATCTAAAAGAATGTGAGGATAATAAGTTTGCCTTGTTGTTTTTTAGCAGATTGATTTTAATGCAAAAGGCAAAATACACCTATGGATATAAATTTAATGGAACAAGAATGAATAGGCAAAAAATTTTAGTGCCAATAACAGATAGTGGTGAGCCGGATTATGAATATATGGAAAAATACAGTAGGAACTTATTGAGAGATATGATACAGAGGTATATTGATTATGCAGCAAACTGAATCAATATGCGTGAATGTTTTTTATTCAAATCTTTACATCTTATTTGTAAAATAATGGGTTTTAGTGTATCCCTAATGACTACCGTTTGGATTTGTCTATCCAAATGGTCTGCTCGCTAAGATTAGACAGTATTTAATAGTTCACACAAAACAAGGCACAACCAACGGATTCTTTTGCTCCGAAGGCTGTGCCTTTTCGTTATGTTATGTATAAATTACTTTGACTTTTTTCTTCTTGGCTTGCAGAATTTTAAACAGAACATCATCAACACAGTCCGTATATTTGCCCGCCGAGATAAGAGTGTTTTTCTCTGAAATAAGGCTCTTGATTATTAGTTTTCTTTCTTCCGATGTAAGATAAATATGATATTTTTTCGTACAAATATCACTTCCGTGTTAACGATTTCAGTTGCTCGATGTCGGATGTTATTCATCTTCTGAACCCATAACATCATATCTTTGGTTTTCAGACTCTCTGTAACATTTTCTTTCTCGGCAAGTGATTTTACAATCTGTTGAAACATTTTTCGGCTCGTATATCTACCTCTGCAAGGTGTTTGTTGAGCGTACCTTTGGTCAAATAGTTGTAATAAATAATGCGATTTTTTTCTTTCAGATGTCTTAGGTATCGCTGTCCCCACACACCAATTTCAAACGGTTATTCCTTTGGTAGTACAAGTGTTGGCAGACTGTAATCGCCGTTTGCTGTATAAGTTCCGGCAAGATTTTCGTAAATAGATTTAATTGAAAATCCTCCTTTGTTTTAGTGTAATTACATTTTACAAAAGATTTTTCAATAAAACCAATGTGCCGATTGCAGAAAAATAGACACCAACCAATTTGAACCGACCCCCAAAAGTTAGACTAAAATCTAACGATTGGGAGGTCGGTTTATTTATGCCAAAATATAGTTTTGAATTTAAGAAAAAAGTTGTAGAAGCTTATTTTCGAGGTGAAGGTGGTTATACATTTTTAGCTGAGAAATATTGCGTCAAAAACAGACGGCAAGTATTAAATTGGGTTCATTATTATGAAGAATTCGGTGATGACGGATTGCGACGTTCTAGAAAGAATCAAGAATACTCTTTTTAATTCAAACATCCCCCTGCTTTAGCTGTGGGGAGTGTCAACCCAGCTTAATACACCAGTTTTTACGGCGTTTTCATATCTTGAAATTTTATATTTCAGACGTTTCATAGTTGCTTCAATCTGTGCATGCTGTTCTTTAAGGGCATCAAGCTGTTCCTGTAAAAGCTGTCTTCTTGCTTCAAATGTTTCATCGCCTTCCTGATAAAGTTTCACATATTCAATAAGTGCTTCAATAGGAACTCCGGCATTACGCATACAGATGGCATTTTCAACCCAGCCAAGGTCATTTTCTGTATAATTTCTTATGCCACCGGAAGTGCGGGCAACAGTTGGTATAAGACCAACACGTTCGTAGTATCGTAGTGTATCTTGTGAAATATTATATTTCTGGCTTACTTCTTTGATTGTCATAATATCCTCCATTCATAATGGTCATTGGACTGATTATTATATCGTTATATTAACACTTAGAGTCAGCTTAAAGTCAAGTGCATTGTGAATGAATTAAAAAAATCAGGTGGAGAAGCACAGAAAATGTGGTATACTGTCATATAAAAGACTGTCCTATAAGCTGGATTAGCTAAGCGTTCTTAGATGTACACTGCGGAATGAATGATAATAATAATAGATAAGCACATACAAAATTCGTTAGTGCAGGACAGAGTTGTGATACAGTAATGTATTCGGAAAAGAGGTTTATTATGGGTTATGATAATGAATTTGATAATAAAATAAACAAGCTTACAGATTTTATTAATGAGTGTAATAGCATAGTGTTCTTTGGAGGTGCTGGGGTATCGACAGAGTCTGGAATACCAGATTTTCGTAGTAAGGACGGTTTATATAACCAGCACGATGTTGAATTTGATATGTATGAGCCAGAATATCTGCTCAGTGAAGAGTGTCTTCATCATAAGCCTAAGGTATTTTTTGAATTTTACAGACAGAAAATGGATGCAAGAAATGTAAAGCCTAATATAACGCATTATATGCTTGCCAGATTAGAGAAGCTTGGAAAGCTGGATAAGATTATTACACAGAATATTGATGGACTTCATCAGATGGCTGGAAGCACTAATGTGATTGAACTTCACGGTGCAACTACAAGAAATTATTGTGAAAAATGCGGTAAAAAGTATCCGGCAGATTATATATTTGAGAGCAGGGAAGCAATTCCAAGATGTGTTGAGTGTAACCATATGATACGACCAGATGTGACTTTGTATGGTGAACAGCTTCCAGCAGGTGCATATGAGAGTGCGGTGGAGGCTATAAGAAAGGCTGATATGTTAATAGTGGCAGGAACATCATTAAAGGTATATCCAGCGGCAGGACTTGTATGGGAATTTGCTGGAAAGCATCTTGTCGTAATGAATAAAGAACCGTTGGATTTCAAGCTGGATATGAATAAAGACATAGAGTTTAATTGTGCGATGGGTGATGTGTTCAGGGCACTTGATAAGAATATACAGTGATGAGAACATATGAATACAGTGTCAGTTATAATAGTATTAAGCTGTTGAATTAAGAGAATATATATAAATAAACACACTTTACTGGGCTGCTTAATTAAAGTTGACTTGTCAACAATCTAATGTTATGTTGATATAGCATTCACTAATGAATGTTAACAGAATGGAGAAATCATATGTCAGGGAATAAAGAGCAGATAGATGTTTCATTAATTGGTAATGACAAAATAGAAGAAGCAATTGTTAACATACAGAAAGAACCGACAGAGGAAAATCTTGTAAGAGCATTGTCTATAGTAAAACACAGAATGAATGATAAAGGTCAGCTGATAATAGCAGTAGAGCCGCCATTGCCAGATGGTAAGCTTAATTTGAAGGTTATAAAGACAGAAGACGGACAGATGTGGTGGATAGCTTACACAAGCTTTGATGAAGAATTAAAAGGTGCAGATAACATTAAATCGACGTTTTTAACAGATATAGATAAGCTGTTGAATTCAGCTTTGCAGGTTGATGAGATTAGCGGCATTATAATTAACCCTTGGAATAAGACGCTTATGATTGATAAAGAACTTATAAAGATTATAATAGGAAAAGAACAATAAAATGTTATATAAGTTTATAAGTATGAAAAAGAGGCGTAAGATAATATGCAGGAATTAAATAAAGCGATAGATGATATACGGTCAAAAGGTGAATTGTCAAATGGGATAACAACACGCTATGCTGTGCCTGAAGATGCAAAAAGACTTCTTGAGATATATGCACCATATGTAGAGAATACAGCAATAACATTTGAATATGATGTACCAACATTGGAAGAATTTATTGAAAGAATCAGACATACACTTGAAAAGTATCCATATATTGTAGCGTTGAATAATGGCACAATCGTTGGTTATGCGTATGCTGGAATGTTCCACGAAAGAGAAGCATACAGCAGATGTGTAGAAACATCTATATATGTTGATAATAATATGAAGCATATGGGCATTGGTGGAATACTTCATAAGACATTAGAAGATGAGTTAAGGAAAGATGGCTTTCTTAATATGTACGCCTGTATAGCCTGCCCTAAGAAAGAAGATGAATACCTTAACAGAAACAGCATAGAGTTCCATAGTCATCAAGGATACAGGCTTGTAGGAGAATTCTATGACTGCGGATATAAATTTAAAAGATGGTACAATATGGTCTGGATGGAAAAGCTCATCGGGGAACATACTGATAAATAAAATATATGTGCAGGAAAGAGGAGTAGTATGAAAAGTACATTAATTAAGGATACAACTAAATCAGAGAGAATAGAGCTTGTTAAGCAGTGGGAGGAAAGTGAGGGCTGTGAGAGCAGTGGAATAGATCTTATGGAATTCTTCCGTGATTATATTGACGGAGTTAAGGAGATTTCAGAGGTCAATGCAGCATTTACAGCAAGATACATTTCTGAAATTCCTGATGATAATTCAGGCATAAGCTGCGGAATGGGCGGCAGGAGATAAGGGGAACTGGCGTGAAGAATATATTATTAATAGCTACTGGTGGAACAATAGCCTGTTCGTCCTCTGATGAAGGGCTTACACCATCAGCTAATGTCAACGAACTGCTTTCATATATACCGCATATTAAAGAAAAATGTAAGCTTTCAGGAATTTCAATAATGAATATCGATAGTACCAATATGAATCCTGAACTTATGATGAATATTGCAAAGACGATAAAAGAATACAAGGATGATTATGATGGATTTGTCGTGGCACACGGAACGGATACAATGAGTTATACCGCTGCTGCACTTGTATATATGCTGAATAACTTTTATAAGCCTGTTGTTATAACTGGATCACAACTGCCAATGGAAGCAGAATATACAGATGCGAAGAAGAATTTATCAGATGCGATAATATATGCGTGTGAGGGAAGGGCTGGTGTATATGTGGCATTTGATGGGTGCATAATTAATGGTGCACATGCAAGAAAGGTTAAGACACGCAGTTATGATGCATTTGAGAGTGTTAATTATCCAGTTGTTGCACATATTAAGCATAGCAGGATAACACATAATGAGGCTGTGCAGGGTGACTATAATAAGTCTGATAACAGCGGAATAGAGCCGGAGTTATGTTCAGATGTGATGCTTATTAAGCTGTTTCCGGGAATAGATAATAAGATATTTGAATTTATTAAGGGACACTATAAAGCTGTTGTTATTGAAAGCTTTGGGATTGGTGGAATTCCGAATATAGATAACAATATTGTAGAGGAAATTCACAAGCTTATAGAGGCTGGTGTTGCAGTTGTTGTGACAACACAGTGCAATTATGAGGGTGTTGATCTTGATATATATGAGGTGGGAAAGAAGCTGGCTAAAGAAAATGTTATTATAGCCGCTGATATGACGACAGAAGCGGTTGTTATGAAGCTTATGTGGGCATTGGCACATTTTGGTAAAAATGCAGTTACAGATATTAAGAAATATATTGAAACACCGGTATTCTGTGACAGAAGTTATTAACAGCAGGGAGCTTATGACAGCTTCAATCAATGAATGCAGACGGAATAATTAAAGAATATTATATAATATAAAATACCCTGTTATGTAAGGATTAACTCCAACAAGTTTATTCTTAATCCTTACATAACAGGGTATTTTGTAATATGTTGATTATTGATTATTGTGCTTAATAGTGTCTATAAGACTATGCATTCTTGTATTGATTGATTCAAGAATCTTCATATTGGCATCTTCTGTATTAGTGGTTTCAGCAGCGTGTGCAGAGAGCTGTTCAGATACAGCTGATATTGTCTGTATAGAGTCAACAATTACGCTGTTAGCCTGTTTGAGTTCATCAATACTTGATGAAAGTCTTGAAACATTATCACGGACAGTATATGTATTAGTCTGAATATTATCAAAGCTTTTGGCTGTATTCTCAGTAGAAGACTTTTCAGTATTAATTCCGTCTATCATAGTGTAGATAACTGATACAACATCTTCAATAGCTGATGACATATTATGTATAAGCTTTGTTATATTCTCAGTTGCATCACCTGTCTGTGTTGCCATTTTGGAAATCTCAGAAGCAACAACGGAGAAACCTTTTCCAGCTTCACCAGCTCTTGCGGCTTCAATACTTGCATTTAATGCTAAGAGTTCTGTCTGGGAAGCAATCTCCTCAATCATAACAATAATAGAATGCATCTGTGAAATATGGTTGTTAAGGTAAGTAAGCTTATCAGCAACCATTTCTCCGTTCTTAACAGATATATCAACTGTAGTAACAAGATGCTCAATATCTTTACTGCTCTGTGTAAGGATATCAAGGGTTTCTGCCATACTTGCAGAGATTTCATTAGCGGACATATCTACAAGTTCAACTTTTTTCTGAATTGCATCTGTCTGTGTAAGCTGGTTCTGTACGGCATTGGCTGTATCAGTTGCACCGTTGGATACGTCAGACATAGTTGACTGTGTGATCTTTGAAGATTCCTGTAACTTTTCTAAATCAGCATATACTTCAGAAATACCATTCTGCATTGTAGCAGACATTTCTGATATCTGACTAAGAAGCTCATCACTCTGCTCTTTTGATTTAGAAATGTTATTAATCTTCTGGTCTGCATTAGCTTTAGTTGCAAGAGCAAGCATACAGGCATATATACCAGTTATTAATACAATTATGAGCTGTATAACGGCGGCATCAGTTCCAAGATAGCCCATTCTGCCAGTTCTTGCACCGATAATAATAGTGATAATATTTTCAATAACTACGCCAAAATTGACAAGAAACATAAGACGGAATTCGTTATATAATGAAACAATAAATACCATAGGAAGTGCAAAGGCATACATAGTAATACTTGTTGTTGTAAATATGTTGCAGGTATAGAAAACAGCATATCCTATAGCTACTAAGTGCTTGATTGCATTAGTTTCGTGGTTCTTGTTCCAGAAAATAAATTCAGCAATCACAGGTGCCATTCCGATAGCAAAGATAATAATTGCGTAGGCGAATGATGTTATACCAACTGCTGTCTGCATAAAAACAAGAAGGCTGATAACAAGCACTTCTATTAAGTGTGCTAGCATAGCTACACGATTGTTTCGTTCCATTTCGGGAACTTCTCTTTTGATTTTGATAGGCATAAGTACCTCCTGATGTATATTGTTATTTAAGTGCCTAGAATACTAACCCCCATTATAATATATATAATTTGATATTTCAATGATACATTTATGGTTCTTCCGACACAGATAGCTTTTATATAATAATTACATTTTTTGTCAGATTAATGCTGTCTTTATAATATTATATTGATTGTTTCGTTTTGAATATTTATAGGCATTATTTCTGTAAAATAATATGAAACAGCGATATTTCACCTTGAAATAATACAATAATAATTATAATATACATTTATAAAATAAGTTTATAAAAGTTGGAGGTGCCATATGTTATTTAAAAATCCAATTATTCCGGGATATAATCCTGATCCAAGCATATGCCGTGTAGGAAGTGATTATTATATTGTGAATTCCACATTTGAATTCTTCCCAGGAGTGCCTGTATATCATAGTAAGAATTTGGTTAACTGGGAGCTTACAGGATATTGTCTGGACAGGCGTTCACAGTTAGAACTTGAGGACTGTCGTAATTCGGGAGGAATATATGCACCAACGATACGATATCATAAAGGTATGTTTTATATGATAACAACAAATGTTACTGATAAAGGTAATTTTGTTGTTCATACAGAAGATATTAACAGCGAATGGTCTGAGCCAGCGTGGATTGACCAGGGGGGAATTGACCCGTCATTATTCTTTGATGATGATGACAAATGTTATTATTGTTCAACGGGAATAATTGACGGTGTACGTGGAATTGTTGCATTTGAGATAAATCCGCTTACAGGTGTGATATTATCTGAGAAGAAGCTTATAAGTGAAGGTTGTGGTGGACAGTGTCCGGAAGGCCCACATATTTATAAGAAGGATGGCTGGTATTATCTTATGATAGCAGAAGGTGGAACGGAATATGCACACCGTGAAACAATCCAACGTTCGCATAATGTATATGGTCCATATGAGGCTTGTCCGGATAATCCTGTTATATCTCATAAGGAATATAAGAAATCAGAGATTCAGGCGACAGGACATGCGGATTTATTAGAGGATGAGAATGGTAACTGGTGGCTTGTGTTTCTTGGAATAAGAAGATTCAGCCATGCTTTGCTTCATAATCTTGGGAGAGAAACATTTCTTGCACCAGTAAAGTGGGAAAATGGCTGGCCGGTTGTTGGTTATAATGGCAATGGAACAATTGAGCTTGTAATGGATGCACCACTGCCTGGACTTGATTGTGAAGAGAGTTCTGCCAATATCCGTATTGATAAGCAGTCCGGACAGCCAATTCTGTACGAAGACCACAGTGTGGATATAGATTTTACAGATGAACTGCTTGATAAAAGGCTTCAATATACAAGAAATCCTGATATGTCAAAGTATATATATGATAATAAAAATGCTGTGCTTACACTTAAGGGAACAGATATAACACTTAACACGGCTGGCAAATCACCAACAATTGTGTCATTTAAACAGCCGGAATTCACGACAACTTTATATGCGTGTCTTGATATAGCAAGATGTAATGCAAAAAGATGTGGCGTTGCGGCATATTACAATAACGATTATCATTATGAGATATACATAGGCAATGATGATAATGGCAGGTATATAGGATTTTATAAACATATACACGATATGGGTGTTGAGCTTGAAAGAATTCCCATTAATAATGAAGATATGAATTCAAAGCTTTTGATAAAAATAGATACAGACAGGGAAAAGTATACATTTTCTTATGCAATAGCTGACACTGCTAATCTTGGTGCAAGGGTGGCATACAGGCAGATTGGTTCAGGACTTAATGCAGGACTTAGCACGGAGGGTACGCGGACAATGACATTTACTGGTACATTGTTCTCGTTATTTGCGGAAAATGGAGATGGTGTATTTAACATAGGGGTAAAGCTTTTAATCAATCCAGATGAGAATTACACATTATAATATAATTATGTCTGTAGATTAATGTATACAGAAATGAGGGTAATTATGGGAGATAATAACTGGTCATATTCAAAAATATATAAAGAAATTAAACCCTATGAGGAATATGGTATGTATGATGTTGCGTGGCACGATGGTATGTCAGCGGCAGATGGCCACATAGGTGTAATTACATCGTGTGCACCTTTAAATGACAGCTTTATATTCCAGAATGTTGAGTATATTATGCCGTCAGAAGAGCCAAGATATGTGCCTTTAGAGGTTGGAGGACAGCTGGATGAGGCAAGGCAGTCAGTTATTAATATGGACGATACCTGGGATATACACAACAGAAAACGTACCAATATGTATTGTCATCATCCAGGACACCAGCTCAGGGTGAAATTATGCAGGAGTGCTGATATAACAGATACTAACGCATTAATATCAGAAGCTGCAAAACACCCTCATATGACACGAAATGATGATATAAATATTACGGATTATGAACGATATACAGATTTTAACAGGTCTGAGATTGTTGTTAAATATAAGGCAGATGGAAGAACTATAACTAAAAGAACTTTTGCATCCTTGACTGATGATGTTGTTATTACAGAGATTACAGGAGCGAAGGATTTTATCGTTAATATTTCAGTTGATGATTTTGAGGCAATGCATAAGTTTGGTATGGATAAGAATAAACAGGCAACCTCAGAGAGAGGAATGAAGTATTCGCGTTTTGTTAAAGATGATATAGTTGGTGTTGTGGCACATTATCCTTCATTTGAGGGAAGTGAGCTTGCAAATGGAGGGTTTGCAGGTGCAACCAGATTTATTACAGATGGTATAGTCAATATGATAGAATTGAATAAATCAGACAAGGCATATACCTGTATAGATAATATAGTACCAATTATTCAATTGAATAAATCGGACAAGATTATTCTTATAACATATCTTGATTGGACAGATAAGCTTGGCAGGCTTGAAGATTTCCAGTCAGAATGTGAGAGTGGCAGTATATTTGATACAGAGCTTATTAGAAAATGTTTTGCAAAGGTAAATGATAGTTTAGGCACAGCTGATAAAGCGTTTTTTAATAATAAAGAAATTTTCTATGATGCTGCAATCAAAGAACATAGTATTAAAAGTGCTGAAAGATATAACAGGGTATCATTATATTTATACGATAATACTGATTGTATATCTAATAAAAATGATAAAGAAAAGAAATATTATGATAATGTCTTTAAAGCTGATGACAATAGTAAATGCGCAATAGCTGATAATGAAGATAGGTACAATATATATAATATGGCAGCTAATGAGGAGCTTCTAGATAAGCAGAAAGAAGTTCCAGATATTCTTATTCCGCTTCTTGAAAGAATATATAATAATGCAAGATATGGGCTTATGTCAGGGGCTGGCTATACAGCACCAAGGCTTAATGGACCAGGTGTTGGAGAGTGGAATCTGATGTGGCGTAATGCGTATACCATGGATGCTAATGTTAATATTCAGGTATCGGGAATCAACAGCGGCAATATGTATGAAGCTGGCGTTGGGTATATTTGGTTCGTATTAAGACAGCTTAAAGACTGGGAGATTAATGCTAAAAAGGTATATGGAATGAAAAATGCCCTGTTAGCACCTATCAATACTGACGGACAGAGGGCAATGATGGTTGAGTATGACATTAACTATCCGTTCCAGTATTGGAATACGGGTGCAAGCTGGATGATACTTCCTATAGCAGAATGGGTTGACTGCTATGGTGATGTGTCAATTACAACAACTGATCAAAAGATAATAAAGCAGTATAATCAGGCTGTCTTTAATGTAAAGAAGGATATTCTTATGCCGCTTCTTCAAAAAACTTATAATTTCTGGGAGCAGCTCTGCACACCTGAGTACTTCACAGATATTGAGGGCAATGCAAGATATGAAAAGGGTAAGACACATTTATTTACTGGTGAGAAGTATCTTATAATTCCGTCATTTTCACCAGAGAACAAGCCGCTTGGCTATAAGAGTGCAATAACAGCCAATGCTTCAATGGATATAGCTGCGGCAAAAGATATTATAGCTATGTATATTGATATGGAAAATGAACTTCAGAATGAAGGATACAAGGAAAGAATTAAGAAGGCTGAAAAGTTAAATAATGAGCTTCCGGATTATCAATATGATGAAAGCGGTGCAATAAGAGAGTGGGCTATGAAAGAGTATCAGGAAAATAATGCCCACAGGCATATAAGCCACCTTTATTGTGCATGGCCGGCATATCAGACACAGCATAATAATAAGCTTGCCAACGCCTGCCGACAGGCTATATTAAACCGTAATAAGGAGAATTCCGGAAAAGATGACACGGCATCACACGGCTGGATTCATAAGGCACTTGTTGAGGCAAGGCTTAAGAATTCAGAGGAAGTGTATAATATATTAAATATGCTTGTGCATAGCGATATATTTTATTCAACATTATTTACCGACCATAATACGAACAGGGCTAAGGGTGTCGCCTGCACAGATACATTATATGGAATAACTGGAATTATTAATGAAATGCTGGTGTATTCGGATAAGAACACGGTAGAACTGCTTCCTGCATTAAGCAGTAATATACCAGCAGGAAATATAAGCGGACTTTTAACACGTGCTGGTGTGAGAGTTGATTATTTAAGCTGGGATGTTGATAAGAGAAATGTAAAAGCAGACTTAACTGCATTACGGGATACAAGCTTTAATCTTGTGCTTAATAATAAGGCGTATATTGGTGAGGAAAATGAAAGTAAATGCGTTGCAGTTCAGTTAAAAAAGGGTGAAAGGTATTGCTTTATGGGTTGATAGTGAAAATGCGGAAACACCGATATAGTAGAGTGTTTCCGCATTTTTTATTTTATTTGAACTTGAATGTATTCTCAAGTGTCTCCCACTTGGTATCTTTCTCGCTGAAATTAAGTGGGGTTCCGTCTTCAAGCTTGTATCCAGATGGGTCAGCACTGCCTGGATATTTGCCTGTAACCTGTGGCCATTCAATGCCAATGCTTGGGTCGTTCCACGCAAGACCGCCCTCATCACCAGGATGATAGAAGTCAGTTACTTTGTAGCAGAACTCAGCTTCGTCACTTAATACGAGGAAGCCGTGTGCAAAGCCTTCGCTTATATAGAACTGCTTCTTGTTCTCTTCTGTAAGTTCTACGCCAAACCATTTGCCGTATGTCTTAGAACCTGCACGAAGGTCAACAGCAACATCAAATACGCTTCCTTTGATTACACGTACAAGCTTTCCCTGAGGAAATTCTTTCTGGAAGTGTAAGCCACGAAGAACACCCTTAACAGAGCGTGACTGGTTATCCTGAACAAATACCATATCAAGACCGGCTTCGTGCATATCATTCTGATTGTAAGTTTCCATAAAATATCCGCGGTTATCACCGTGAACAGTAGGTTCTATTATATAAAGTCCTTCAATATCGCAAGGAGTTACTTTAATCTGTCCCATAGTTATTACCTTTCTTTGATTAATCTAAAAATACTGCCACCTGACAGATAAAAATAAATTGTCAGGTGGTATATAAAAATATATTAATTATCGGTTAGAATACATTTTCTCATAGTAGTTCTGGTATTCGCCTGAGATGATAGTTTCCCACCATTCCTTGTTGTCAAGATACCACTGGATTGTCTTCTTTATGCCGTCTTCAAACTTAGTTTCTGGTAACCAGCCAAGTTCGTTGTGGATTTTAGAAGGGTCGATAGCATAACGCATATCGTGTCCCTTACGGTCGCCAACGTGAACGATAAGTGATTCTGGCTTGCCAAGTTCTTTACAGATAAGCTTAACGATGTCAATATTTCTCTTTTCATTATGTCCACCGACATTGTATACTTCACCGACACGTCCTTTGTGAATGATAAGGTCAATAGCCTTGCAGTGGTCTTCAACATAAAGCCAGTCACGGACATTAAGACCTTCACCATATACAGGAAGTGGCTTATCATTAAGAGCATTGGCAATCATAAGAGGAATAAGCTTTTCTGGGAAGTGGTATGGTCCGTAGTTGTTAGAACATCTGCTTATAGTTACAGGAAGTCCATAAGTTCTGTGGTAAGCTAATACTAAAAGGTCAGCACCAGCTTTTGATGAGCTGTATGGGCTTGATGTATGTATAGGTGTTTCCTCTGTGAAGAAAAGGTCAGGTCTGTCAAGTGGAAGGTCACCATATACTTCATCAGTAGATACCTGATGATAACGCTTAATTCCGTACTTTCTGCATGCATCCATAAGAACAGCAGTACCTTTGATGTTAGTGTCAAGGAATACTTCCGGGTTCTCGATAGAACGATCAACGTGTGACTCGGCGGCAAAGTTTACAACCATATCTGGGTGTTCTTCTTCAAAAAGCTTGTATACAGATTCTCTGTCAGTAATACTTTCCTTAACAAATCTGAAGTTAGGATTATCCATTACAGGAGCAAGTGTTGAGAGATTGCCCGCATATGTAAGGCAGTCAAGACAGATAATTCTGTAATCTGGATATTTCTTTAACATATGGAAAATGAAGTTGCTTCCGATAAATCCGGCACCGCCGGTAACAATAATATTCATATATAATCCTCGTTTCTGTGCACATATTAATAATTAAAATGGTGCAGTGTGCGCTACACACCAAATGATAATATATTCTAGCTATGAAGTACGTCAATATATTTGCCGTCAAGCACATCTTTTAAATACTGTCCGTACTGGTTTTTCTTTAAGACTTCATAAGTCTTAAGTACGTCCTCTTTAGTTATCCAGCCGTTAAGATAAGCTATCTCTTCAAGGCAGGCTATTTTACGGTGCTGATGTGTTTCAATTGTCTTAACGAAGTTAGTAGCTTCAACAAGGCTTTCGTGAGTACCAGTGTCAAGCCAGGTAAAGCCCTGACCTAAAAGTTCTACATTGAGGTTGTTGTTCTCAAGATATATACGGTTAAGGTCTGTTATTTCAAGCTCACCTCTTGCAGATGGCTTTAAATTCTTCGCATACTCTACAACCTTGTTATCATAGAAGTAAAGACCTGTTACACAGTAATTGCTCTTAGGCTTAGCTGGCTTTTCTTCTATAGATATAGCCTTGCCGGCTTCGTTAAATTCTACAATACCAAATCTTTCAGGGTCATCAACGTAGTAACCAAATACTGTAGCACCTATGCCTTCTTCAGCGTTTTTAACAGCATTTTTGAGACGTTCCTTAAGTCCGTTGCCAGCGAATATGTTATCGCCAAGAACCATAGCAACAGTGTCATCGCCGATGAATTCCTCACCGATAATGAAAGCCTGTGCAAGTCCGTCAGGTGATGGCTGTACAGCATAAGAAAGATTAACACCGAACTGGCTTCCGTCACCGAGAAGCTCTTTGAATCTAGGTGTATCCTGTCGAGTAGATATTATAAGAATATCACGAATTCCAGCAGTCATAAGAACTGACATAGGATAATATATCATAGGCTTATCGTATATAGGAAGAAGCTGTTTACTTGTTACCATTGTGAGTGGATAAAGGCGTGTGCCAGAACCACCAGCGAGAATAATACCTTTCATAGTCATTCCTCTTTTCTTAATAAATAGTGTGTTTTAAATAAATTAATACCTGTTTAGCAGATTAGTGCTTACTAAGCAGATTATAGTTTTTTAGTAAATTGATATTTGCTTTTTGTTTTGATATATATATAATAAAAGGTGACGTAACGTTATCTTCAAGTATTTTTTGTGATACAAGAAGAAATTTTATCATTATTTATGATTTTTATGGTTTCAAACAGATCTTCAAATAGGATTTTAATAGTCCTTAAAATATAATTTCAAATAAGCTTTCAAATAGGATTTGCAATAAGTTTTTAAACAGAATTTCAGGTATGATTACAGTAAAATATACCATAAAGAAAAGAGG
This sequence comes from Bacteroides galacturonicus, assembly GCF_003096855.1. Classification (NCBI taxonomy): domain Bacteria; kingdom Pseudomonadati; phylum Bacteroidota; class Bacteroidia; order Bacteroidales; family Bacteroidaceae; genus Bacteroides; species Bacteroides galacturonicus. The sequence continues at coordinate 139,492 of NZ_QEOA01000003.1, forward strand.
AAGTTATGCATAAAGAAGGTTATTATTCTTCTGGTGAGTTTGCCAAGAAAGCAAATGTCACAGTAAGAACTATAAGATATTATGATAAACAGAATATTTTAAAGCCGTCACTGCTTACAGAGGACGGAGTGAGGTTTTATACGGATTCAGATTTTACGAGGCTGCAGCAGATATTGTTGTTTAAGTATCTGGGGTTTTCACTTGAGGATATAAGAAATATGACTATAGGTGATTCAGATTATAACATTCTTCTTAATTCGCTTAATTTGCAGTTTAAGCTTATTCAGGACAAAATAGCACAGATGGAGCTTGTAAAGAATGCGATTGAAGACACGATAGATACATTTAAAAATAACAAATCAGTAGATTGGAGCAATATGCTTTCGCTTATCCATCTTACTAATATGGAAAGCACTTTAAAGACACAGTATCTTAATGCTGGAAATATAACCGCAAGAATTAATCTTCATGCAGAATATTCAGTTAATAAGCAGGGTTGGTTTAACTGGATATATGAACAGAGCAATATACAGACCGGACAGCGTATTCTGGAGATAGGCTGTGGTGATGGAAGACTGTGGGTTGATAATAAGAATAATGTAAGAGAACTTTCAGGGCTACAGGTGTTCTTAAGCGATATATCCGATGGTATGGTGAATGATGCAAGAAGAAATATAGAAGCGGAATATGCTAACGAGAATGGGGCGGATAGTACTGCACATAAGACAGGACAGTCTGTATCATTTAAGTTTAATACATTTGACTGTGCGGATATTCCTTATAGGAATAATTATTTCGATATAGTTCTTGCTAATCATGTATTATTTTACTGTGATAATATAGAAAGCGTTCTAAAAGAAGTCAAAAGAGTGTTAAAACCGGGTGGAGTATTTATATGTGCAACTTATGGGGCTTCGCACATGAAAGAGATTAGTGATCTTGTAACAGAGTTTGATAAAAGAATTGTTCTTGCTGCGGATAATCTGTATGATAAATTCGGGCTGGATAATGGAGAGGATATATTGATTAAGCATTTTAATAATGTAGATGTCAGAAAATATAATGATCACCTGTTAGTTGATAAAGCAGAGCCGCTTATTGAATATATTCTTTCCTGCCACGGCAACCAGAACCAGTATCTTCTTGACAGATATTCCGATTTTAAAACATTTATAAGAAATAAGCTTGCAAGGAAGCCTTTTAAGATTACTAAAGATGCAGGATTATTTATATGTAAAGATATATGGTAATTATATTAATAATGTGGTAAAATTATACAGCTATTGCAATTTACGCGATTAAATATCTATTATAATGGGAATGTTATTTATAACAGTATAATGATAGGCAGATTATTAAATTATAGAAGAATAGAGGTATACAATGGCGTTATCCAAATTATTTTTAAATGCAGGTGAAGCGTTAAGGCCAGTTCTTGTAAAAGTGCTTCCGATGAAACTGCTAAGTAAGCTGAAGGCGGGAATTATTAATAATGCAACAGAAAAGCTGTCGGCAGATACTATAGAAAAGTATGCACCGGGACGATACAAGGAAGGTGCTAATATAATAGGCAATATAAAGGGGGATAATGGATTAGGACAGAGTGCACGTATTATGTGCAGTCTGCTTGATGAGAATAATGAGCCACACGTTATAAGGGATTTCTTTGTTCCACCGGGAGGCTCAAGAACCAATGATATGTATGACAGCAGGCTTACAACACAGCTTCCATATGATGTTAACATAATACATGTTAATGCAAGTGAGTTTATGGTAGCATATTTAAGCCTTGGCAAAGATGTATGGGATTACAGATATAATATAGGTTACTGGGCGTGGGAATTAGAGACATTTCCAGAGGAATGGCTTCCGGCATTTAAGCTTGTCGATGAAGTGTGGACACCATCGGATTTTGTTACTAATACACTTAAGAAATATACTGACAAGCCTGTGGTTACGGTTCCACATTGTATAGAACCTGTTGCAAGTGCACAGTATGGCAGGAAGCATTTTAATCTTCCAGAAGACAAGTTCCTGTTTTTAATAATGTTTAATAGTGGAAGTGTTATGGAAAGAAAGAATCCATTGGCAGCTATTAAAGCATTTAAGCAGGCATTCCTGAAAGATGAAGCAACTAAGAACAAGTATAAGGATGTAGGTCTTGTAATTAAGATAAGTGAGTCAGAGCTTTCAGCAGACGATGAGAAGATTATAAGCTCTATTGTAGATAAAGAAGATAATATTTACTTTATGTGTGGACAGATTAATAAGACAGAAGTTAATTCTCTTCTTAAAGACGTAGATGTATATGTATCACTTCACCGCTCAGAGGGCTTCGGGCTTGTAATGGCGGAGGCTATGTATCTTGGAACACCGGTTATAGCAACGGCGTGGTCGGGTAATACAGAGTTTATGAATGATCATACGGCGTGTATGGTTGGATACGATATGATAGAACTTGATAAGGACTATGATGTATTTAAGAAGGGCAATGTGTGGGCAGATGCACACATTGATGAAGCTGCTGATTATATGGTAAGGCTCTATGAAGACAAAGAGTATTACAACACCAAGGTAGTTAATGGACAGGCATATGCCAGAGAACATCTTGCATACAAACGTTCAGCGGATATTGTGAGTGAGCGTTTAAGACAGATTCATTCAAAGTCTTAAGGGTTTTAAATTATTCGTTTGACAAAGAAAATGATTGTTATTATAATATGCAGGATTTAGATATAGAGGAGAAATTTCTGATGCAACATATTAAAGAATTATATGAATATAGGGAAATGATTATAAGTCTTGTAAGAAAAGACTTAAGAGGAAGATATAAGGGTTCGGTTCTTGGATTTCTTTGGACATTTGTCAACCCTTTATTACAGCTTATTGTGTATACAATTGTGTTCTCAATAATAATGAGGGCAAGCTATGAACAGTATTATCTGTTTCTTTTCGTGGCACTTGTGCCTTGGATGTTCTTTTCATCAAGTGTAACTGACGGTGCGGCAAGTATATTAAAAGAGAAGGATATGGTTAAAAAGATATACTTCCCAAGAGAGGTTCTTCCAATATCAACAGTTACAAGTGCATTTGTTAATATGATACTTACATTTGTTGTTGTATTTATAGTTGTTATTGTATCAGGAAGAGGTATTAATCCACTTGCATTATTATGTCTTCCTGTTGTTATGGTTGTAGAGTATGTACTATGTCTTGGTATTGCACTTATAGTATCATCACTTACAGTATATCTCAGGGATTTACAGTATATTCTTGGAATATTTGTTATGGCACTCCAGTATATGACACCGGTAATGTATGGCGTTGATATGGTAGAGAATTCTGGTGCTGGTGACTGGCTTATTTTAATATTTAACTTAAATCCTATGACACCTATTATTAAAATATACAGACAGATTATTTATTATGGACAAGTTCCAGAACTTGGTTCGCTGGCTCTTGCATTAATAATAGGTATTGTATTTATAGTTGTCGGAGAAGTTCTGTTTAAGAAGCTTCAGAGAGGTTTTGCAGAAGAATTCTAATTAGAATAGTATAGACAATTAGATATATAAGCAGAAATGAGGATTATGATGGATAAAGATAATGCAATTGAAGTAAAAAATATAACTAAAGATTTTAAAGTGTATTATGATAAGGGAAGCGAACTTAAGGAAAAAATGCTTTTCTGGAAGCGCAACAGATATGAGAAAAGACATGTTCTTAATGGTATAAGCTTTAATGTTAAGAGAGGTGAGGCTATAGGTTTAGTAGGTAAGAATGGCTGTGGTAAAAGTACAACACTTAAAATGCTTACTAAGATTATATACCCTGACTCAGGAACAATTGAGATGCGTGGAAGAGTATCAAGCCTTATAGAGCTTGGAGCAGGTTTTCACCCGGATATGAGCGGAAGAGAAAATATATATACTAATGCTTCTATATTCGGACTTACCAAGAAAGAGATAGATGCAAGACTTGATGATATTATAGCATTTTCAGAACTTGAAGATTTCATAGATAATCCAGTAAGAACTTATTCTTCAGGAATGTATATGCGACTTGCTTTTGCAGTTGCTATCAATGTAGATGCTGATATTCTTCTTATTGATGAAATCCTTGCCGTTGGTGATGCTAACTATCAGGCAAAGTGTTTCAATAAGTTAAGAGAGATTAAGGCAGAGGGAACAACTATCGTTATTGTATCACATTCATTAGGTCAGATTGAGCAGATATGTGACCGTTCTATATGGATAAAAAATGGTCTTATAGAAGCGGAAGGAACTCCAAAAGATGTCCATCTTAAATATCTTGACTATATGAATCAGGAGAGAATGGAACAGGCTGAGAAAGAGCAGCTACGTCAGGCAAAGCTTGAACGTGAGCAGATGGAGAAGAAGAAAGAAGAAGAACGTATCAAGAAAGAGCGTGCGAAGGTTAATTCAAGATACGGAAGTGAAGACGCAAGATTTACAGATATTCATATGTATAATGAGGCTGGCGAGGAGAGCAGAATATTCAAGACAGGAGAGAAAGTTATACTTGACCTTGGTTATCACGTTGATAATAAAGTTACTGATGCAGTATTTGGATTTGGTATATTCAGAAATGATGCTCTCTGGTGCTATGGTACTAATACAAGAATAGACAGAATAGAGAATTTTGACATTGATAAAGACGGAAGATATAAGGTAGAACTTGAAGATCTTAATCTTATACCTGGTAATTACTGGGTAGATATAACTATTGAATATGGAGAGGGTATACCTGTTGATTATTATAAGCAGGCTCTTAAGTTTGAGGTTGTATCTAATATAACAGATGTTGGCGTTACAAGAATTCCACACAAGTGGGAATTACACATTTAAGATGAGGAGATAAGAATAATTATGAAAAGGGCAGTGCCATGGATAAGAGTGGCTGGATTTATTGTTGGGCTTGTTGTACTGGTAGCAATATTTGATTACGCGTTTGCACAGACAGGATATGTAAGATATGTGCTTACATATTTCCAGAATTCAGATGAGGATATAGATACACTTGTATTAGGTGCATCGCATGCAAGAAGTGCAATTGACCCGCAGAAGATAGATGATGTTAACGACACGAATTCATTCAGTCTTGCAATACCTGGTGAGATGGTAAAGGATTCTTATTATGTGTTACAGGAAGCGTGCCGCAGTAAGAAGATTAAGACACTTATATTTGATGTGGATTACCAGTATTGGATGGAACCTCAGGCAGAAGGATATTTTCAGGAACCATTCATATACAACCAGCTTAGCTGGTCATCACCAGTAAAGTGGAAGTATATGGCAGAGAATATGCTTAATCTTGATGTTAGGAATGCATTTACGAAGAGAAATGTATATCTTTGTACTCCATCATCAGTAAAGACTAATATTTCACAGAAGCGTTCGCAGGAATATAAGGATGCGGATATCTACTCAATAGAGGTACCAGATGCCAATGGCCCATATATTGGAAAGGGATTTTTCTATCGTGAGGTAAGCGGACTTAAGCCTGGTGGTGATGCTTATGTTGATGGCTGGGTAGGCAGAGAGAATGATGGTCTTTCAGAGGTGGCTGTAACCAAGTTCAAGCAGATAAAGAAGTTCTGTGATGATAATGGTATTGAGCTTATATGTGTTACATCACCAATAACACCAAGCGTTATGCAGAAGCTTGGAATGGGAACTGTTAATGATGTACTTTCACAGTTCTTTGAAGAACAGAATGTACCTTATTATAATTTTAACAAAGCCAGATTATCAGTTCTTGACAGAAGTGATCTTGATTATGGAGATAAAGAAGGTCATATGGGTGGAGAACTTGCAGAAGAATATTCAGAAGTATTAGCAGAAGTGTTAAAAGGACATTTTAACGGAACATTAGATGAAACAAAGTATTTTTATAATACCTTTGATGAGATGTATAAAGAGATGGAGGAACAATAAATGTCATTCACAACAGTAGCCTTTTTTGTATTTTTATTAGCTGGAATAGTTGTTTATTATGTTCTTCCCAAGAATGTACAGTGGATATGGCTTCTTATATTAAGTTATATATATTATTTTACATTTAGTATTAAAGCTTCTTTATTTATGGTATTTGCAACTGTAACTATATATTTCGGAGGCATTTGGCTTCAAAATATACAGAATACAGGTGACAGATATTTAAAAGATAATAAAGAAACACTTTCAAGAGAAGATAAGAAGGCTTATAAAGAAAGCCTTAGAAGAAAGAAAAGATGGGTGTTGTTCCTTATACTTCTTTTGGATTTTGGAATGTTAGCAGTTGTAAAATATAGTAATTTTGCAATAGAGAATATTAATTCCGTACTTGGACTTATAGGTAAAGAACCAATAGGTCTTCTTGGAATGGGACTGCCACTTGGAATATCGTTCTTTACATTCCAGTCTGTATCATATGCAATTGATGTATATCAGGGAAAGTATGAGTGTGAGAAGAACATATTTAAGATGGGATTATTCGTATCATTCTTCCCACAGCTTTTACAGGGTCCAATTGGAAGATATGACAGATTAGGAAAGCAGCTTTACAGTGGACACAGCTTCAATTTAAAGAATGTAGAATACGGACTTCAAAGAATCGGCTGGGGACTTTTTAAGAAGGTTGTTATTGCAGACAGGGCGGCAGTGCTTGTTCTTAATGTATTTAATAATTATGAGGCATACAGCGGATTTCATTATATTATGGCAGTGCTTATGTACTCTGTAGATTTATATATGGATTTCTCTGGTGGAATAGATATAGTTATCGGTGCTGCACAGATGTTTGGAATTACAATGGATGAGAATTTCAGACAGCCATATTTCTCTAAGTCAATAGGTGAATTCTGGAGAAGATGGCATATTACACTTGGTACATGGATGAAGGATTACATATTCTATCCGATGTCACTTTCTAAGAAGATGAATAAGTTCGGAAAGTGGGGAAAGAAGCACTTTGGCAATACATTTGGAAGAACACTTCCTATATGCTTTGCTAATATAGTAATATTCTTTATCGTAGGTATATGGCACGGAGCAGCCTGGAAATATATTGCATATGGACTTTACAATGGCTTTATTATTGCAATAAGCAATCTTTTAGAGCCTGTATACAAGAAGCTTCTTTCAAAGTTTCATATTAATGCAACAAGCAGGGGCTGGACTTTATGGCAGATTATAAGAACATTTATACTTGTTAATATAGGCTGGTACTTTGATATGGCTGACAGTGTAAGTCAGGCATTATGTATGATAAGATGGTCAATTCAGGGATTAAGCTTTTCACAGCTTAACAGTTCATTATTAGACCTTGGAATAGAAGCAAGAGATTATATAATTATAATCGCTGGATGTATTATAGTATTTATTATAAGTGTACTTAAAGAAAAAGGTATAGCTATAAGAGAGAGCATAGCGGCCAAGCCATTAGCGGTAAGATGGATTGCTTATTATGCGTTGATAGCTGTTATATTAATATTTGGATATATAGGAGCAACACAAGGCTTTATATATGCTAATTTCTAGCTTGTAAATGTAAGTGGTGTATCAGATACACAGAAATGAGGAGTATATGTCAGAACAGATTAATGTAGAATCAATTATGAAAGAGATTAAGAAAGAGATTGAAGTTAAAGGTTATACTAATGACTTATTAAGCTTTGATGATGTTATTGTTGATGTTGGTTCAATGAATGTTAATAAGTTTGATAAAGTAAAATTCAATGAGGATATATATGTTGCCAACCACGAATGGGAAGTTAATCCATACAGACCATTACAGGGTGGAAAAGTAACAGTATTCTTTAAAAAGGCAATAAGAAAGCTTGTATATTTCTTTGTAGAACCTATCGTTATGGCTCAGGATGGATTTAATGCTTCAATTGTCCGTTTGATGAACCAGATGAACTGTTATATAGAAGAAAAAGATAAAGAGATAGCTGAACTTAAGAAAGAGATAGAAGAATTAAAGGGCGGAAAGTAATATGCGTATTTTTCAGTTATTATCTACTATTGCTTATGGCGATGCTGTTAGTAATGATACAGTAGCTATGGAAAAGGCAATCAAGCAGATGGGATATCAGACAAGAATATATGCCGAAAGCATAGTACCACCACTTGATAAAAAGACGGCACTTGCAATTTCAGAATTAAAAGATGTATCGAATGATGATATTATAATATTCCATATGTCAACAGGAAGCCGCCTGAATTTTGATGTGGCTAAGTATCCTTGCCGTAAAATTGTAGTGTATCATAACATAACACCACCAGAATACTTCAAGAATAATGATGAAAGATTCAGTGATATATGTGAGTATGGTCTTAAAGGTGCTAAGTCATTAGCTGATAAGGTCGATTATTGTCTTGCTGTTTCAGAATTCAATAAAAAGGATCTGCTTAATATGGGTTATAAATGCCCTATTGATGTACTTCCAATTATTATACCAATGTCTGATTATGATAAAGCACCAGACAAATCAGTTGTAAAGAAATATTCTGATGACTATGTGAATATATTATTTACAGGACGTATTGCACCTAATAAGAAGCAGGAAAATCTTATATCAGCATTTTATTATTACAACAGGCTGTATAATAAGAAGTCACGTCTTATACTGGCTGGTTCGTTCAGATATGATGATCCATATTATATAAGGCTTACAGAATATACTAAGAAGCTTGGTATGGGTGGAACAGTTATATTTACAGGACATATAAAGTTTGACCAGATACTTGCTTATTATAAGACAGCAGATGTATTTCTATGTATGAGTGAGCATGAAGGCTTCTGCGTTCCGATTGTTGAGGCAATGAAGTTCAAAGTTCCAATAATTGCTTATGGCAGGGCTGCTGTGCCTGAAACTATGAACCATAAGGGTATGATATTAGATGATAATAATCCACAGTATGTAGCTGCCTGCATTGACAAGATGGTTAAAGATAAGAAGTTAAGGGATTATGTTATAGAAGAACAAAATGAAAGACTTGAATATTATAGCTATGATAATATATCTGCAATGTTCAAGGAGTATTTGTCAAAGTTTATTGATAAGAAGGATTGAGCATTATGAAGAAAATTGGATTTGTAGTTCCATGGTATCATAAGGATATACGAGGGGGAGCAGAACAGGAATTAAGAGGAATTGTGACCCACTTGAAAGCCAATAATGTTGATTTGGAAATAATAACAACCTGTGTAAAAGAGTTTACTGCTGACTGGACTGAGAATTATTTCAAGGAAGGTGTAGAGATAGTTGATGGAATTCCAATAAGAAGATTCAAAGTAAGAAAAGGCAATATGAAAGAATTTCATAGAATTAATGCCAAGGTTATGCAGGGAAAGACAATATCCTATGATGAAGAAGATATATTCATAAGGGAAATGGTCAATAGTCCTGATATGTATGATTATCTCAGGGAGCATAGTGAGGAATATCATAGATATGTGTTTATTCCATATATGTTTGGTACAACTTATTATGGGATACTGGCGTGTCCATTTAAGTCAATTCTTATTCCGTGCCTGCACGATGAGGCATACGCTTATTTCAGACATTATAGAGAGACATTCAGGGATTTAAGAGGAATTATATTCCACGCAAGACCGGAGATGGAACTTGCCAATAAAGTGCTTGATTTAAGAAATGTTAATCAGGTGCTTTTAGGAGAAGGCGTAGAAACAGATTTTGAATATAATGCTGACAGGTTCAGAAAGAAATACAATATTAATGAACCATATATAATATATGCAGGACGTAAAGATGAAGCCAAGAATATATATACACTTATAAAATATTTTGGCGAATTTACAAGAAGAAATCCTGATAAGAACTTAAAGCTTGTCTTAATAGGCGGAGGAGATATTAATATTCCAGAGGATATTAAAGATAAGGTAGTTGATCTGGGATTTCTTGATATACAGGATAAATATGATGCCTGTGCAGGTTCTGTATGTCTGTGCCAGCCGTCAAAGAATGAAAGCTTCTCTATTGTAATAATGGAAAGCTGGCTGTGTGAAAGACCAGTTCTTGTTAATGCGGCTTGCAATGTAACAGCTAATTTCGCTAAAGAGTCTAATTCAGGATTATATTTTAATGATTATTTTGAATTTGAAGGATGTGTTAATTATTATATGGACAATCCTGTAATTGCTGAGACTATGGGTAAGACAGGACGTCAGTTTGTATTAGATAATTTCAAATGGGATGTAATTGTTAAGAGATTTCTTGATTTTTTTGAAAGTTAGAAACGGAGATAAATATGAAAAAGATAGCTATTATAAATCAAAGATACGGATTAGAGGTTAATGGCGGTTCTGAACTTTATTCAAGACAGATTGCTGAAAGACTTAAGGCTAAGTATGAAGTAGAAGTTCTTACTTCCTGTGCTGTTGAATATGTTAAATGGCAGAATTATTACAAGGAAGGTGTTGAGGATATTAATGGTGTAACTGTAAGAAGATTTAAGACAGTACACGAAAGAATTCCTAAGGTATTCTCAGCACTTGATTCTGAAATGCTTTCTAATCCCAATGCGGGCGAAGAATTATCGGACAGATGGATAGAGCATATGGGACCATATTGTCCAGAGCTTGTAGAATATGTTGATGAACATCAGGACGAATATGAGGCAATTATTGTTGTAACTTATCTTTACTATACAGCGGTTAAGAGTATTGTAAGAATTAAGAATAAGGCAATATTTATTCCTACAGCACATCAGGAACCATTTATACATTTTGATATGTATAAAAAGGTGTTCGGGGCTGCGGATGCGTTTGTATTCCTTACAGACGAGGAAAAGGATCTTGTACACTCAATATTCCATAATGAAGATGTTCCATACGAAGTATGCGGTGTTGGTGTAGATGTCCCAACAACTGTTGATGCTGATAGATTTAAGAAGAAATATAACCTTGATAATTACGTTATATATGTAGGACGTATTGATGAAGGTAAAGATTGTCCAAGACTTTTTAATTATTTTATGGAATATAAAAAGCGTAATAAGAATAATCTTAAGCTTGTGCTTATGGGCAAGGCGGTATGTGAGATACCTAAGCACCCTGATATTATAAGTCTTGGTTTCGTTACTGATGAGGATAAATTTGACGGAATAAGCGGTGCTAAGGCACTTATACTTCCATCTAAGTTCGAGAGTCTTTCAATTTCAGTATTAGAAGCTATGACATTATCAAAGCCAGTTATAGTTAATGGTATATGTGATGTGTTAAAGGGCCACTGCGTTAAGAGTAATGGTGGTCTTTATTACAAGAATTTCTTTGAATTCGAAGGCTGTGTTAATTATCTGCTTGAACATACAGATGTATATGAGATTATGTGTAAGAATGCACGAAAGTATGTTGAAGATTACTTCCAGTGGGAAGATATTATGAAGAAGTTTGATGACATAATTAAGCTTGTGGGAGAGAAGAATGAAGCAGAAAATAAGTAATCATATGAAGAATAACTGGCAGGAATATGCAAGTGTTATACTTATGCTGTTTATTATAACAGTGGCAATGATTTATAAGTTTAATCTATTTAATTTTGATATAACATATCCAATAGCATATTCAGGCGGAGATGACCTTAGTATGCTTGTAGATGCCAAGATGTTCTCAGAACAGGGCTGGATTATGACAACGGACAGGCTGGGTGCACCAAATGGAACACAGATGTATGATTTCTCAGCTAACTATCTGCATAATGCCGGAATGGTTATAATGAAAATATTTGTATTCCTTGCTGGCGGTAATGCTGTTGTAGGATTTAATCTTACATATTTAAGCATATTTATATTTGCAGGAATTGTGTCATATATCGTAATGAGACAGATTGGAATTAACTGCTGGATTTCAGCATTGACATCAGCAGTATATGGAATGTCACCATTTATGCTTGCAAGAGGTGTGGGACATATGGTGCTTGCAGAGGCTTATTTTGTGCCTTTATCATTTCTTTTATGCTTTTATATTCTTGAAAGAGAAGAAGTGTTTAAGTTTGATAAGCAGTTCTTTAAAAGACCAATCAATTATGTTGTAATTGTAATTGCACTGCTTATTGCTAATAATGGAATAGGTTATTATCCATATTTCACCTGCTTTATACTTCTTGTAACAGGTGTATGCAAGTGGTTAAAGAATAAGAAGCCGGAAGGGTTTGTCAGAGCACTTTCAATATGTGTAGTTATTGCAGTATTCTTTATTCTTTGTATGGTGCCAGCCAAGATATACAATTTACAGCACGGTGCTAATCAGGATGCTGTATCAAGAGCTGGATTTATTGAAACAGAAATGTATGGTTTAAAGCTTATTATGCTATTTATGCCTAGAAATGCACATGGCATAGGTATAATACAGAAAGCTATAGATATGTATGACAGCAATACTACATATCTTAATGAAAATGTTACAGAATACCTTGGAATTATTGCAATCATTGGTTTCTTTATACTTATGTTCACTTTGTTTATGAACAGGGACAGTGCATTAAAGAAGAGATTAGGAGCACTTTCTGAGATTAATATTATGCTTGTGCTTCTTGGTACAACAAGCGGACTTGGAACTATGATAGCATTTCTGATCACAGATAAGATAAGAGGCTATAACAGAATTTCAATATTTATTGAATATGTATGTATATTGGCGGTGGCTATGCTTATGGGAGCTATTGTTGATAAGCTTAAAGCTGATAAACGCACAGCTTCAATTATTGTAACAGCAGTGACAGGACTTGTATGTGTGTTTAGTATATGGGAAGGCTGCGGTGGCAAGACACCAACAGAAACCTATAAGGCAATACAGGATGAATATGCAAGTGATGATAAGCTTGTGTCATACATTGAAAGTTCAGTTGATGATGGCTCTATGATTTATCAGCTTCCATATCATAAATATCCGGAGGGTGAGTCACAGAATGATATGTGGGATTATCATCTTTTCGTTGGTTATCTTCATTCAGACACACTTAAATGGAGCTATGGTTCTGTTAAGGGAAGAGAAGGCGATAGCTGGAATGAAGAAATCGGAAGCCTGAAAGCCGATGATATGGTTAAGGCTTTAAAGGAAGCGGGTTTTGCCGGAATATATATTGACAGAAGAGCGTACCTTGCAGAACAGATAGAACAGTTAGAAAGTGATTTGACAGAAGCAACAGGAACAAAGCCGGTTATAAGTGATAATGGCTGTCTTAGCTTTTATAAGTTTTAGATGACATAGCTCTGGATAGAATTAAAAATGGTTTAGTGATGATAATAATGAAGCTATGATTTATATTGCTCATATGTGTATGTGGTTCACGTCTGCGAAATAGAAGATATAAGCGATACGATTTTGGGCGACACAGAGAATCCGGTAGAATTATATATTGACAGTATACGAATATTTGTAAAGTATAAGAATAATTATAAAATGATTAATAGAATGGAGATTAGAATATGAGAATACGTTTAGCTGATTATGTTGCAGATTTTCTTGTAAGCCACGGTGTTACAGATGTGTTTTCTGTAGTAGGTGGAGGAGCTATGCACCTTAATGATGCACTTGGACACAATGAAGGGCTTAAGGTAACTTATAATCATCACGAACAGGCTTGTGCTATGGCGGCTGAAAGCTATGCAAGAATTGATAACAGAATTGCAGCAGTATGTGTTACAACTGGACCGGGTGGAACTAATGCACTTACAGGTGTAGTTGGCGGCTGGCTTGATTCAATACCGATGTTTATAATAAGCGGACAGGTAAGATATGATACAACAGCAAGGTATGCCTTATCGTATACTGAAACTCCGTTAAGAGCTATGGGTGATCAGGAATATGATATAGTAAAGTCAGTATCTAATATGACTAAATATGCAACTATGATTGAAGACCCTAAGGATATAAGATATGCTCTTGAGAAGGCATGGCACCTTGCTACAACAGGAAGACCAGGTCCTGTATGGATAGATATTCCGGTTAATTATCAGGGTGGATATATTGAAACAGATGAATTAAGGGGTTATGATCCAGAGGAAGATGATAAGCTGCTTCCACCGCCTGTTGAGGATAGCGTTGTCAAGGCTGTTCTTGAAAAGATTAAGAATGCGAAAAGACCAGTATTTCACGCAGGTTATGGAATAAGACTTTCGGGTGCATATGATGTGTTCCGTTCAGTTGCCAAGAAGCTTAATATTCCTATCGTGACATATTGGAATGCAGTTGACCTTATTGAAGATGATAATCCTCTTTATTGTGGAAGAGCTGGTAATATGGGTGACAGACCAGGTAACTGGGCTATACAGAATTCTGACCTTATATTAGCAGTAGGAACAAGAATATCAATCCGCCAGACAGGATATAACTGGAAGACCTGGGCGAGAGCCGCAGAAGTAATAATGGTAGACATAGATAAAGCTGAGTTAAAGAAGCCAACTATCCACGTTGAAATGCCAGTATGGGCAGATGCAAAGGATTTCCTTACAAAGCTTGATAAATACGCTTCAGATATAGCACCTGTATTCAGAGGAGATGAGTGGTGCAGTACAACATTGAAGTGGAAAAAGGAATATCCTGTTGTACAGCCAAAGCAATGGGAGGAAAATGGAAGTACAGCTAATGTATACGCATTTATTAAATACTTAAGCAGCCAGCTTCCAGAGAACAGCCTTACAGCAGTATCTAATGGGGCGTGCTGTGTTGTAGGTAATCAGACTTATGTCATTAAAAAAGGCAGCAGAATGGCTAACAACAGTGCTGTTGCCAGTATGGGATACGGACTTCCAGCAGCTATTGGTACTTGTATCGGTGGCGGCAGAAGAACTACTATATGCCTTGAGGGTGACGGCAGTATTATGATGAATTTGCAGGAACTCCAGACAATAATTACTAACAAGCTTCCAATTAAAGTATTCCTCATTAATAACAATGGTTATCATTCAATAAGACTTACACAGAATAATCTGTTTAAAGAGCATTGCAAAATAGGAATTGGTCCAGAGTCAGGAGATTTATCTTTCCCTGAATTCAAGAAGATTGCTGAAGCATTTGGTTATGATTATTACAGTGCTTCATCTAACAAAGAGATGATGGAAACAGTTGATAAGGTATTAGAGGCAGATGGTCCTGTATTCTGTGAAATATTTACAGATACCAAGCAGGTATGGGAGCCAAAGAGCAGTACTAAGAGATTAGAGGACGGAACACTTGTAAGTCCTCCACTTGAGGATTTAGCTCCATTTTTATCAAGAGAAGAACTTAAAGAGATTATGTTTATACCATTATTGGATGAAGAATAAATCAGACAATGAAATTATGAATATAAAATAGCTGGTTGTAATAATAATCAGTAATAAAGAGTTAATAATAGAGAGTTAATAATAATGAATAGTGAGAATAATTTAATAAGAAAAATATTCAGCATAGGCATAGCATATCTTGTTGTATTAGCTGGCATTGAGCTGTATGTATATAAGATAGAGGGCAATCCTGTATACAGTGGAAAGATTACATCAAATATAATTCCATATGCTGTATTTCTTCTTGTGTTCTGCCTGCTGGTATGTATTATTATGAACATTCCGGCAGTAAAGAACAGATTAAAGTTATCAGGCAGTAATAATAAAGTGTACAGTGTTATATCAGCTCTTATTATATTAGTTGTATTCGGCATACTTATAGGCTGTTATCTTAATGAGGTTAATCTGTTTGACGGACCGGCAGCAGATGATTACCTGTATCACGCTAATGAAAAGATTACTGTGATTGCATTGACAGCTATATTTATAATAATGCTTGCTGTTATTAAGAAAGAAAATGCAGTGGTACAACCGGTTAAGAATAAGGTGTATCTGTATTTATTTGCGGTAGTAGCAGGGCTTATATATGCTTATTCATTTTATCTGCCTAATGTGTATTCAACAGATTATAATGTATATCATTTTGATGCGTATTTTAATACAGTGTATTCAGCGGTTAATGGTGTTGCAAGAAGCGGTCTTAATTCAGGTGTGTATGGATATTATGCACTTATATTAGCCCCAATATTAAAGCTTATTGGTGGTGGTATTAATACATTTATGATACTTATGGCAGCCTTGTCAGCATTTTCATATATGGCAGCTGCCTATGTAATAATTGAACTTGTAAGTAACAATGCAGTCAGAATAATGGCGGTTACTGCACTTATTGTTGTTAATTGTTCACTGCATACAGGAGTTTACTTCCAGCTTGTACCACATAGAACATTATTTGCAGGCATAATACTCGCTTATTTATTCTTTGGTGTTAAGAGAAAATACTGTTATAAGCCTGTATATATAATTATTAATGTATGTCTGCTTATGATATCAGTAATATGGAACTTTGAAACAGGCATTGTATACACTATAGCAGTAGCAGCATACTATATTATTGATAATGTCAAAAAATATAATTTCAAACAGGCAGGTCTGTATACAAACACATTGATTGTTGTATTGGCACTTATAGGAACAATAGCAGGAGCGTGGGTTATTACAGGAATTATCAATGTTCTTATGGGTGGAAGCTTTATAAGCATTAAGCAGTTCATATTCCCACTTATGAATTCAGACTATTTTGATTATCTTAGATATGAATACCAGAAAGGCATTGTTGCGTGGCTTATAACAGCATTTTTTGGACTGTTTTTTATAGGGAATGTCTTCTTTAATTCTAATCTTAATACAGGTGATAAGAATATTGACGACAGCAGATATGATGCCTTTATGGCAGTTGTTGCAGTTATGGCACTTGGGCAGATGACATATTATATTAACCGTACAGCGTATGGTAATCTTACAATTGTTCATTTTACAACAGTGATTATGATTGCTGTATTTGCAGATTATTGTATAAAGAATTACCAGAAGAGCAAGGCAGGATATCTTTCGATACTCTTAAAAGGCTTTGCGGCATTGTCAGCAGGGATACTTCTTGCTA
Source organism: Bacteroides galacturonicus (assembly GCF_003096855.1). Taxonomy (NCBI): domain Bacteria; kingdom Pseudomonadati; phylum Bacteroidota; class Bacteroidia; order Bacteroidales; family Bacteroidaceae; genus Bacteroides; species Bacteroides galacturonicus. Next base: position 156,448 of record NZ_QEOA01000003.1, read on the forward strand.
TGTGTGCGGCAGGAGTATACAACTATTCATATGTTGAGGGCGGTAATGAACTGTCAGATATGAGAAATACAGAAGTATATAACAGTGAGATACAGCATATAGCGGATGTATGTGCTAAAGACACTAAGGCGATAGGATTTTCAATTCCTATGGTATATTACGAACTTGGCTGGGATAGTGGATATTATTTTATAGACTTTGCAGATTTAGATGTATATCCTCAGTCATTGGAATATTTACAGAATGAACTTGATAACATTGATGAGCCGATAATTATGGATTATAATGCACATTATACTTTAACTGATAAAGGTGTTAATCTTGATAAATTCTATGAACGCTTTGAATTATCAGATGAATTTACAGTAGGCTCAGCAGTGCTTGAATACTGGGTTCCAGTTAATTAATAATAGAGGTTAAATTATTAATTGGTTATGTCCGGTTAAAATATTTTGTTGCGTTTTAAACATTATAATAACTATAAAATACCCCTTATATATTGGGTGTATGACCAGAAGATAAAAATCTTACTGGCTGTATTTCCAATATATAAGGGGATTTTATTGATATAAGATTTATTCCAGCTATTTCCTGTTAATATGCACATTCTTTAATATCAGGCTGTAGCCGTCTTTTTTGAAGCATTTAATTATTAAATCAGAAGTATCATTAACTTCGATATTATTAATTATAGTTTCATTATCTGTTGAGGCAGAAGCCTTGGCAATAACACTGTCATCAGCAAGGTTACATATTTCAAAATAAGTATCTGAATTATTGTCATCAGATGAGTAGTTTATTGTAACGGAATATGTTCCTTTTTCAACACCAGGAAGTGTCATATTCATAATGTTGCCAGAAACAGTATCATCAGCGACAAGATAGCCATTACTGTCAAGTTCAGCCTCTCCGATATCAACGCCTTCTGAATACATAAAATTAATATTTTTGGTACAGTTATTATCGAATGCAGTTAAATCAAAAGGATTGATTTCTGATACATATATAAGATAATCGCCGTAATTATTAACAAAAGTATATTTGTTAACTATAAATTCAGGAAGTGTTGTCAAATCATCAAGTGTTGTGATAAGCACGGTTCTTCCTGTCCACTGGCTGTTTTCATCATAATAAAGATAATCGCCCCAGCGGTTGCTTCTCTGATAAGTATCATCAGTAAGTGTTCTGTATACAAGATTAAGATCCATTATTCTGAAATTTCTTGCATCTATCTGCATTTGCGCAGAAGTTGTACCCCATACATATGCTATAGGAACATCAAGAGTATCGACTTCTTCAAGAAGAGGAACAAGAGTATCGGAGTCTATAGTCTTTTCGTGATAGAGCCTGAATAATCCAACGCTTTCACATAAGAGCACGAATGATATTGCAAATGTAATGAGTGCTTTAAATATATGCTCATCACTGAGCTTATTAATAGCCTTTAAGCATATTACAATCTGCATAAGGTATACAATAATAAGGTAGCGGTATTCAAAAAAATATCCATCATATAAAGTATAAGAGAATATGAATATTGCGATATTAACTAATATTATTGTATATGGAATTATCTCTGTAAAGTCGATATCCTTCTGTTTTATTTCTTTAATAATGCGTTTAACAGATATTACCATAAGAATTAATATGAATAATATAAAGCCTATGGATAATATCTGGATTATTCCCCTGAATGAGAAAAGGCTTGTTGTTGTTTCAATAGAAATTCCACACAGTAATTGCAGATATCCCATTATAAGACTTCCTATGTTGTGCCAGAATTCATATATACCTGTTAATACCATAGAGCTTTCTTTAGACTGGAAAACAAATATATGACCTGATATGGCTTTGCAGGCAAATGTTAATACAAGCTGTGCCATAGTAAATATAAAGCCATAGTCTTTAAGCACCTTTAAAGAATTCTTATAGATAATCTTAAAGACATAGTAGAACACACAAGGAACTAATATTGTAATAGCAACATATATTCCACTTGAAATTGCTGTAAGCATAGAGAAAAGTGTTGCAAATACAATTGATATATATAATTTGATATTGTTGTGCGACACATTTTCTGAGCCAGCCTGTAAAGCTTTATTATTACGGTGTTCTAACTGTACGACAACCCATAATAAAAGAAGCATAGTTATTATCTTTACGCTGTAAGAGCCCTGCTCGCCAAGAACCATTGCAAAATAAGAAAGGTTGTTATCTATGAAATGGTCTGGTGTCATAAATGGGCATAAAAGGAAGATAAATCCAAGAGCAATCTCAAAAGCGGATAATTTGAATTCCTTTAATAGGTTATAGAATATAACAGCTATTACAACATCAAGTATAATATTGGCGATTCCAAATCCGAGAAAGATATTTCCTGTAATGCCGTAGAAAAGTGCGGCAAGCGGAGTCGGTGAATCAAGACCAAGAGTAGTTGTCAGTGCAAAGGTTGATGGAACTAAAGATTTACATCTCCATATTTCAACAGCCTGCAGATAAGCTGATGAAGCATCAAATCCAAGGTGATGTTCAAGTTCAAATAAGTTACTGTAAATAATTATTGCAGACTGTACAACAATAACGAACAGCATAAAAATAAAAAGGATACCCTTAGGTGTTATTTTATTATCCTTTTTGAACTGGTTAATTAAGTTATATGACATACATTATCTCCTATTATTTATAGAATATAAAAGCTTTAATGCCAGTTGGCGTTGCTGGAAAGCTAATGATTTATTATATAATATCATATAGAAAATGTCTAATAAAACAGATACATATTGTTGAATAATAAAGTCCAGTTTGATAAAATTATTATAAATATAATTAATTAAGGGAATAGTGAACTGATTAAAGATAGACTTGGCAGTGTGTGCAGGCGTTAAAGAGCAAAATCCAGATAAGGGGCTTATGACACAAGAAAGAACTGCCCAATGGGAGAATGATAAAGAGTTTATTGGAAGGATAGAGAGCCAGCTTACAGAAAAGCTTGGCATTTCACCAATTGTAAGTAATGATGGCACATTAAGTTTCTACAAGTTAAGATAATGTTATGCAAAGACCATAATTCAGTGAATATAAAGCCAGGAAAAATTGACAAATAGGGTCTGTTGGGATATAATTTTAAAGCTTATAGAAAGGCGTAGTGTGCCTATATTGAAACGTTAAATATTCAGTTATTTAAGAAATGAGGTATATCATGAAAAAAACAGCATTGATAATGGCAGGTGGAAAAGGCGAGAGATTTTGGCCAAGGAGTAGAGTGAACCTTCCAAAGCAGTTCTTGTCATTAACAGATGACGGTAAGACGATGATTCAGCTTACGGTGGAAAGAATAAGTCCATTAGTTGACATTAAAGATGTATATATTGCAACAAATGCTAATTATAGAGAGCTTGTTAAAGAACAGCTTCCAGGTATTCCAGAAGAGAATATTCTCTGTGAACCAATAGGAAGAAATACAGCACCTTGTATAGGTCTTGGAGCGGTACACGTTGCATCTAAATATGATGATGCAGTTATGATAGTTCTTCCATCAGATCATCTTATTAAGCATAATGATATATTTAAAGATACATTTGTTAATGCCTGTGAGGTTGCTGAGAGCGGAGCTAATCTTGTAACAGTAGGTATTACACCTAATTATCCAGAGACGGGCTATGGTTATATCAAATATAATAAGGATAACAAGGAAGGTGTGAGCTATTCAGTTGAAAAGTTTGTTGAAAAGCCAGACCTTGAAACAGCCAAGTCATATCTTGAAGATGGTTCTTATCTTTGGAATTCAGGTATGTTCGTATGGAAGGTTTCAACAATACTTGACTGTTTTAAGAGCTTTATGCCATCAACATATGATGGACTTATGAAGATTAAGGCTTCTGTTGGAACAGCTGATTATCAGGCTACACTTGAGAAAGAGTTCCCTGACCTTGAATCACAGTCAGTAGATTATGGAATTATGGAAAAGGCTGATGATATATATACATTAGCTGGTAATTTTGGCTGGGATGATGTTGGCTCTTGGCTTGCAGTCGGTAGAATTAAAGAGAACAATGAAGATGGCAATGTTGTCAACGGCAATGTTGTTACTGTTAATACAAAGAACTGTGTAATTGAAGGAGCAGACAAGCTTATAGCAACAGTAGGCTTAAGAGATATGATTGTTGTTGATACTAAAGATGCGACACTTATTTCAACTAAAGAGAATGCTGGAGAGATAAAGAAAGTCCTTGCAAGTTTAAGAGAAGCAGGAAAGAATGAATATTTATAAAATATGCAGACTAAATTAAAGAATGGAGTAGAATTATGAAAAATGCATTAATTACAGGTATTACAGGACAGGACGGCTCTTATTTGGCAGAACTTCTTCTTGAAAAAGGCTATAACGTATATGGTCTTATGAGAAGGAAGAGTGTCGTTGATTATGGTAATGTAGACCACATTAAGGATAAGATACATTTTATATATGCAGATATGCAGGATATCGTATCATTAATATCAGCTATGAGAATATCACAGGCAGATGAGGTATATAATCTTGCTGCACAGTCTTTTGTAGCTACATCATGGGATACACCTTGTACAACAGCAGATATTGATGCTATCGGTGTAACTAATATGCTTGAAGCTATCAGAATAGTTAAGCCAGAGTGCAGATTTTATCAGGCATCAACATCAGAGATGTTTGGTAAGGTACAGGCAATCCCTCAGACAGAGGATACACCTTTCTATCCAAGAAGCCCATATGGAGTTGCTAAGCTTTATGGACATTGGATAACAAAGAACTATAGAGAAAGCTACAACATGTATGCCTGCTCAGGAATTCTTTTTAACCATGAATCAGAAAGAAGAGGAAAAGAGTTCGTTACAAGAAAAATTACTAATGCTGTAGCACGTATTAAGTTAGGCCTTCAGGATCATGTTGAACTTGGTAATCTTGATGCAAAGAGAGACTGGGGTCATTCAAAGGATTATGTAAGAGCTATGTGGTTACTTTTACAGCAGGAAGAGCCAGATGATTATGTAATCGCTACTAATGAGACAAGAACAGTAAGAGAATTTGCCAAGACAGCATTTGCTGCGGCAGGAATTGAAGTTGAGTTCGAGGGCGAAGGCGTTAATGAGATAGCAAAGGATAAGGCAACAGGTAAGGTTGTACTTAAGGTTAATCCGGACTTCTTCAGACCAGCAGAGGTTGAACTTCTTATTGGTAACCCAGCTAAGGCAGAAGCAAAGCTTGGCTGGAAGAGAGAGATTTCTTTCCAGGAATTAGTTGAGAGAATGGTTAAGAATGACCTTGAATTAGTAAAGAAAGAAGCAGAAGCTAATAACTAATAAATGTTAAATGTTACGAGGAGTCAGGGCAGAGATTCTGTCCTGACAATATTTGATTATCAGAAATGAGGTAATATATGAAAGCATTAGTAATTGGCGGAGGCGGTTTTGTCGGTCCATATCTTGTAAGACATCTTACTGATGATTGTGGATACGAGGTTACAGTTACTAAGACAGAGAAAGAACAGCTTGTTATGGATAATGCAGTTGTTAAGAATCTTGATATTCTTGACATTGGACAGATAGTAGAATTGCTTAAGGCTGAACAGCCTGATTATATATTTCATCTTGCTGCACAGTCATCAGTTGCATATTCGTGGAAGAATCCAACGCTTACAATTGATGTTAATATAAAAGGCTGTGTTAATCTTCTTGATGCTGTAAGACAGCTTGATAAAAAGCCAAGAGTACTTCTTATAGGTTCGGGTGAAGAATACGGACATATCAAAGAGGGTGAATGTCCGATTGTTGAAGATAATACAGTTCGTCCAGGCAATATATATGCCGCTACAAAGGCATGCCAGAATATGTTGGGAAAGATATATTCTGATGCTTATGGCCTTGATATAATGATGGTAAGGGCATTTAACCATATAGGTCCTAACCAGACACCTATGTTTGTTGTAGCTGATTTCTGCAAGCAGGTTGCAGATATTGAGAAAGGCAGACAGGAGCCAGTTATATATGTTGGTAATCTAAGTGCCAAGAGAGATTTTACAGATGTAAGAGATGTAGTAAAGGCCTATGCACTTCTTGTTGAACATGGCAGACGTGGAGAGACATATAATGTAGGAACTGGACACGCAATTGCAATCAGTCAGATACTTGATGAGATAGTAGCAATGTCTGATACAGCCATTGAGGTTAAGGTTGATGAGAATAAGCTACGCCCTGTAGATGTTCCAATTATAGAACCTGACATAGACAAGATTAAGAGTGAAGTCGGCTGGCAGCCGGTTATTTCATTAGAGCAGACTCTTAAAGAAACACTTGAGCATTGGAGAAGTGTGGATTGATGAAAAATATAAAAGGATATTAAATATACTTAAAAAAGACTGGAGGAACAGTATGAAGGTTGTATTATTAGCTGGTGGTTTCGGAACAAGAATAAGTGAAGAAAGCCAGTTTAAGCCAAAGCCAATGATTGAGATTGGCGGTAAGCCAATTCTTTGGCATATTATGAAAGAATATGAATATTATGGATTTAATGAATTTATTATATGTGCTGGTTATAAGCAGTATGTAATAAAGGAATGGTTCGCTGATTATTTCCTTCATAATAGTGATATTACATTTGACTTTACTAAAGGTTCTAATGATATGATAATCCACGAACAGCATTGTGAGCCTTGGAAGGTAACTGTAGTTGATACAGGACTTAATACTATGACAGGTGGAAGAATTAAGAGAGTACAGAAGTATGTAGGTAATGAACCTTTCCTTATGACTTATGGTGATGGCGTATGTGATGTTGATATATCAAAGCTTGTAGAGTTCCATAAGGAACACGGAAAGATTGCTACTCTTACATCAGTTATGCTTGAACAGCAGAAGGGTGTTCTTGATATTGGCGGAGATAATGCTGTTAAGTCTTTCAGAGAGAAGAGTGTTATGGATGGTGCACCAATCAATGCTGGTTATATGGTACTTAATCCTGAAATATTTGATTATATTGAAGGTGATAACACAGTATTTGAGAAAGATCCACTTGAGAAGCTTGCTAAGGAAGGACAACTTATGTCTTATATGCACAATGGCTTCTGGCAGTGTATGGATAACAAGAGAGAAATGGATATGCTTGAGAAGTATCTTAGCACAGGAACAGCTCCTTGGAAAAAATGGTAATTATTATCAGGAAGGGATAAGATATAAAGATGGATTTAAGTTTTTATAAAGGCAAAAAAGTTCTTGTTACAGGACATACAGGATTTAAGGGTTCTTGGCTTTGCAGAATTCTTGTAAAAGCAGGAGCAGAGGTTACAGGATATTCACTTGAAGCACCTACGGATCCTAATCTTTTTTCAATGGCAGACGTTGAGAACAATATTAATTCTGTTATAGGTGATATAAGAGATTTAGCACATTTAAAGGAAGTGTTTAAGGAAGTACAGCCTGAGATAGTATTACATCTTGCTGCACAGCCTATTGTAAGGGATTCATATAAAGACCCTGTATACACTTATGAAACTAATGTTATGGGTACAGTTAATATATGTGAATGTGTAAGACTTAACCCTTGTGTTAAATCATTCCTTAATGTAACTACTGATAAGGTATACCATAATAATGAATGGGCATGGGGTTATAGGGAAAATGAACCACTTGACGGATATGATCCATATTCTAACAGTAAATCCTGCTCAGAGCTTGTTACACACAGTTATATCAATTCATTCTTCAATGATATGGATGTATCTGTATCAACAGCAAGAGCTGGTAATGTAATCGGCGGCGGTGATTTTGCCAATGACAGAATTGTGCCAGATTGTGTAAGAGCAGCTATTAAGAAGGAAGATATAGTTGTACGTAACCCACATTCAACAAGACCATACCAGCACGTATTAGAACCACTTGCAGCTTATCTTATGATAGCTATGGAACAGTTCAAAGATAAGAAGTATGCTGATTTCTATAACGTAGGTCCAGATGAAAGCGATTGTATAACAACAGGAGTTCTTGTAGACACATTTTGTAATAAATGGGGCGAAGGACTTAAATGGGTTAACAAGTATGACGGAGGTCCACACGAGGCTAATTTCTTAAAGCTTGACTGCTCTAAGTTAAAGACAACATTTGGCTGGAAACCACGCTGGAACTTTGATACAGCTATTGAAAAGTCAGTTGAATGGTCAAAGGTATATGCGGCTAATGGCGATGTAGTTAAATGTATGGATATGCAGATAGACGAATTCTTTGCAGAATAATTAATTATGGAGGATAAATAATGTTTGATAATAAGAATGAATTAGAAGCAAGAGAAGAAATTCTTGCAATGGTAGATGAGTACTGCAAGAAGTATCATAACCAGAAACAGTACAAAGAGGGAGACAGAATATCATACGCAAGCCGTGTGTATGACAGCAAGGAAATGATGAATCTTGTTGATTCAGCACTTGAATTCTGGCTTACATCAGGACGTTATACAGATGAGTTTGAAAAGAAGCTCGGTGAATACCTTAATGTAAAGTATGTATCAGTTGTCAACTCAGGTTCATCAGCTAACCTTAACGCATTTATGGCACTTACATCACCACTTCTTGGTGAGAGAAGAATTAACAGAGGTGATGAGATTATCACTGTTGCTGCTGGTTTCCCAACTACAGTTACTCCAGCTATCCAGTATGGTGCAGTTCCTGTATTTGTAGACGTTACAATTCCACAGTACAATATTGATGTAACAAAGCTTGAAGAAGCATATTCAGATAAGACAAAAGCTGTTATGATTGCACATACACTTGGTAATCCATTTGATTTATCAGCAGTTAAGGAATTCTGTGATAAGCACAATCTCTGGTTAGTAGAAGATAACTGTGATGCACTTGGTTCAAAATATACAATTAATGGAGAAGAGAAGTTCACAGGTACAATCGGTGATATAGGAACAAGCAGCTTCTATCCTCCACACCATATGACAATGGGTGAAGGTGGTGCCGTATATACTAACAACCCACTTCTTAACAAGTGTATCCGTTCATTCAGAGACTGGGGACGTGACTGCGTATGTCCTTCTGGTAAGGATAATCTCTGTGGACACAGATTTGATAAGCAGTATGGCGAGCTTCCATTAGGATATGACCATAAGTATGTATATTCACATTTTGGTTATAATCTCAAGGCAACAGATATGCAGACAGCAGTAGGCTGTGCACAGCTTGAGAAGTTCCCTTCATTTGTTGAGAGAAGAAGACATAACTTTGACAGATTAAGAGCAGCACTTGCTGATATTGAAGATAAGGTAATTCTTCCAGTTCCTTGTGATAATTCAAGACCAAGCTGGTTTGGTTTCCTTATTACAGTAAAAGAAGGTCTTGACAGAAAGGCAATCGTAGAATATATCGAAAGCCACGGTGTCCAGACAAGAAACCTCTTTGCTGGTAACCTTATAAAGCACCCTTGCTTTGATGAGATGAGAGCAACAGGAGAAGGCTACAGAGTAGTAGGAACTCTTGACAACACAGACAGAATTATGAGAGATACATTCTGGGTAGGTGTATATCCAGGAATGACAGATGAGATGATTGATTATATGGCTAAGACAATCAAGGAAGCTGTTAATCAGTAATTTATGGTCATAAGGAAAGTACATTAATATGGGTAAGACAATATACGGTTTTATTGAAAAAATTTATATGTTTTTTGTTGAGCTGCTTTTTAAGATTATCAAAAAGGACTTAACAGACAAGAAAAGACAGACATTCAAGGAATTCTTACAGTTTGGATTAGTAGGTGTGTCTAATACAATTATTTCTTATTTACTTTATGTTGTAACACTTTTGCTTGTATCTAAGAGCGGTGTAAAGTTTGATTATATCATTGCGAACATTGTTTCCTGGTTACTTAGTGTTCTTTGGTCATTTTACTGGAATAACAAGTTTGTATTTAAGAAAGAAGAAGGCGAAAAAAGAAATATATGGGCAGCATTATTTAAGACATATGTTTCTTATGGATTTACAGGATTGATTCTTAATAATATATTATCAGTATTGTGGGTATCAGTTCTTCATATAAGCAAAATGTTAGCACCTATTATTAATCTTGTTATAAGTATTCCTATCAACTTCTTTATGAATAAGCTTTGGGCATTTGGCAAAAAGTAATTAACTAATTATGATGGAAGGTAAGTAACTTGGGTAGAATTCAGCTATTAGATTGTACATTACGAGATGGTGGATATGTTAATGACTGGAATTTCGGTCATAATAATTTAATAAGTATATTTGAAAGGCTTGTAAATGCCAGAATTGATATAGTAGAAGTTGGATTTATTGATGAAAGAAGAAAGTTCGACATCAATAGAAGTATCCTTCCTGATACCAGAAGCTTTGAAGAAGTATATGGTAAATGTAACCATAAAGATACTATGGTTGTAGGTATGATAGACTACGGTACTTGTAGTCTGTCTAACCTTCAGCCTTGTAATGAGTCCATATTAGATGGAATAAGGGTAATATTTAAAAAAGATAAAAGAAAAGAAGCTGTTGAATACTGTGCCAAGGTAAAAGCACTTGGTTATAAGGTATTTGTACAGCTTGTTTCAATTACAAGCTATAATGATGAAGAATTGCAGGATTTAATAAAGCTTGCTAATGATATAGAGCCATATGCAGTATCAATGGTTGACACATATGGTCTGTTGCAGAAGGATAGCATTTTGCATTATTTTTATATGCTTGATGAGGGGTTAAAGGAAAATATAAGTCTTGGATATCATTCGCACAATAATTTCCAGAGAGCATTTGCTAATTGTCAGGAAATGCTTCTATGTAATACGAAAAGAGATGTACTTGTAGATGCTACAGTATATGGGATGGGGAAAAGTGCAGGTAATTGTCCGATAGAGCTTCTGGCTATGCACCTTAATGATTATTATAATAAGAATTATGATATAAGCCAGATTTTGGAAGCCTTGAACTGTAATATTATGGATATTTACAGAACTAAGCCTTGGGGCTATAATATGTTCTTTTATATGGCGGCATTTAACAGCTGTCATCCAAGCTATGTTTCATATCTTATGGATAAGGAAAACTTATCAATAAGGCAGATTAATGAAATATTATCTGAACTTGCTAAGAGTGAAGATAAGCAGCTTATGTATGATGAGCAGTTTATAAAGCAGTTATATGATAATTACAAGAAAATAATTACAGATATTTCAGATGAATCATATAATAATTTAAAGAAAGATTTATATAATCAGAATATCATTATAAAAAGTGCTGGGGTTAATCAGGATATTATGGTTAAGCCTGATGTAGATGACAGCAAAGTAACAGTATCAGATGATAACAGAATTTATAAGGGAACGGTAATATGGGTTAACAGTCTTGCTAAAGATATTACGATATCGTTTGACAGTCTGACTGATAAAGGCATAGATGATAAATCAGACCAGCTGGATGAGTATGTATTTATCAGTGACAGTAAAAGCTATGTTAATCTGTCAGCACAGTTATCAGACAGACCAGATACAGTAAAGATTATTACATTAAGTGATGTTACGCCTAATAATGGTGACCATTTTGATTATGTATTTGATAAAGAAGAATTCAAGAATACTACTGGCTCAGATGAAGCTGGTGATAATTCATTATATATATTAAAGTTGATTTTAGGAAAATGCGGTTTTATCATATAAATATCACAAGAAAAAGGAAATAACTATGGGAAAATATGAGATAGCGGTATTTGATGTAGACGGAACACTTCTTGATACAACAGAAGGAGTTCTTGCATCAGTAAAATATACAATAGATAAGATGGGATTTGAGCCATTAAGTGAGGATGTTTTAAAGACATTTATCGGACCACCAATTCAGGACTCATTCGCTAAAGCATATAATCTTAGTGGAGATATATTACAGGACATTGCAACCTGCTTTAGAAACAGATATAAGGATTATGAGCTTCTTAAGGCAGTTCCATATGATGGAATATATGAAGTGTTTGACAAGCTTATGGAAAGAAATGTAAAGCTTGCGGTAGCAACTTATAAAAGACAGGATTATGCTGAGGCAATTTTAAAGCATTTTGGATTTGATAAGTATACTAATATATTATATGGTGCTGACCATAATAATAAGTTAAAAAAGGTTGATATTATCGAGAAATGTATGGTTGACTTAGGAGTTACTGATTATTCTAATGCAGTTATGATTGGTGACAGCAGTCACGATGCTATCGGTGCAGAAAAGATTGGCATGGATTTCATAGGTGTAACCTATGGATTTGATTTCAGGGCACCAGAAGATGTATACAAGTTCAAGGCAGTAGGAGCGGCGGCAATGCCTTTAGACCTGCTTAATTTAATATAAAGATAGAATATTATTAAAAGGATGGATAAACATTATGAGAATGAAAGTTGCAAAATATATATCAGAATTCTTTGTTAAGCAGGGTGTAACCGATATGTTTATGATAACTGGTGGAGCAGCTATGCACCTTAATGATGCATTTGGACATCAGGAAGGCTTAAAGATTACTTATAATCATCACGAACAGGCTTGTACAATTGCTGCAGAAGGTTATACAAGACAGACAGGAAAAATTGCTCCTGTATGTGTAACTGGTGGTCCTGGCGGAACTAATGCAATTACAGGTGTATTCGGTGCATATGTTGATTCTATTCCAATGTTTGTTGTTACCGGACAGGCTAAAAGAGAGACAACAGTATGGTCAACTAACCTTCCGCTTCGTCAGCTTGGTGATCAGGAAGTTAATATTACATCAGCAGTATCTACTATGACTAAGTATGCCAAGATGATTACAGATCCTATGAGTATAAGAAAAGAAGTTGAGAAGGCTTGGTTTCTTATGCTTAATGGACGTCCGGGTCCGGTATGGCTCGATATTCCTGGCGATGTTGCCTCAACATTTATTGAAACAGACGATTTAGAGGGCTTTGACAAGCAGGGTTATATTGATGAGCACTGGGCATCATTTAATCAGGATAATCCGGTATATGATGAACAGTATACTAAGGATGTGCTTGCGAAGATTAAAGAAGCTAAAAGACCTGTAATACTTGCAGGAACAGCTATAAGACACGCTAACCAGCAGAATGAATTCATTAAATGTATAGATAAGCTTGGAATTCCAGTTGTTACAGCGTGGGACGCACACGATATTATATGGGATGAGCACCCATTATATTGTGGAAGACCTGGTACAGTAGGTACAAGGGCAGGTAATTTCATAGTTCAGAACGCAGATTTACTTATTGTATTAGGCTGTAGAATGAATATCCGTATGATAGGATATAATTTTGGCGATTTTGGCAAAAATGCTTATAAGATAGTTGTTGATATAGATGATGCAGAGCTTAATAAGCCAACAGTGAAGGTTGATTATCCTGTTCACGCAGATTTAAGGGATTTCTTCAAGTCTGTTAACGAGGCAGAATATGAGAAGAATAACAGCCATAAGGAATGGGTTGACTGGTGCAGACAATTAGATAAGAAGTATCCAGCCACACTTCCAGAATATTATGAAGATAAAGACGGCTTAAATCCATATGTGTTCACAACAAAGTTATTTGAGGAATTAAATGAAGATGACAGTGTTGTGTGCAGTAATGGTGCGGCGTGTGTTATAACATTTCAGGCGGCTGATATTAAGAAGGGTCAGAGATTATATACTAATTCGGGTTGTGCGGCAATGGGTTATGGACTTCCAGCAGCAGTAGGAGCAAGCGTGTCAGAACCAGATAAGAGAATTATCTGTGTTGAGGGTGATGGAAGCTTTATGATGAATATGCAGGAGTTACAGACTATTGTATACAATAATCTTGATATCAAGATATTCCTTATTAATAATAATGGATATCATTCTATCAGACAGACACAGACTAATCTGTTTAAGGGACAGCCATATGTAGGAATTGGTGGAGGATATGGTCTTAGCACACCAGACTTCTCAAGAGTAATACCAGCTTTTGATATTCCTTATTACAGAATAGACAGACTTGATGGCATTAATGAAACTATAGATGAAGTTATTAACCATAAGGGTCCTGTATTCTGTGAGGTAGTTGTAGACTGGCACCAGAATTTTGCACCAAAGTCAAGTTCAAAGGTACTTCCAGACGGAAAGATAGTATCAGCGGCAGTTGATGATATGGCACCATTCCTTGACAGGGAAGAATATGAAAGCAATCATCTTGCATAACTGTAATTGATAATTTATAATCATTCATTGGGACAGCGTAAATATCAGTAATGATAGTCTTGCTGTCCCATATCAGGATAAATATAGAAACCAGTATATAGAAATGGGGATTTTAATGAAAAGAGCGGTAATTACAGGACCTACAGGTTCTATTGGATTAGCACTGATTAATGAACTTGTATCTAACGGAGTAGAGGTTGTTGCTGTTGTAAGACCGGGTTCAAGACGTGCAGACAGAATTAAGACAAGTGATATGGTAAAGCGTGTTGACTGCGATTTGTCAGAGCTTAATAAACTGCCAGAGCTTATTCGAGAGGGAGCTGATGTGTTCTATCATTTTGGCTGGGACGGAACATTTGGCAACAGCAGAAATAATATGTATGGACAAAATCTTAATGTAAAATATGCACTTGATGCGGTTGAAGCTGCTTTTGCACTTGGCTGTGATACTTTTATAGGTGCTGGTTCACAGGCTGAATATGGCAGATATGAAGGCTCTTTGAATGAGAGTGTTCCTGCATTTCCTGAAAATGGTTATGGGATTGCCAAGTTATGTGCTGGACAGATGACAAGAATTGCCTGTAAGCAGAAGGGAATGCGTCATATATGGACAAGGATACTTAGCATATATGGTCCTTATGATGGTGAGAATACAATGGTTATGAGCACTATTTACAAGCTTCTTAATTCAGAAAAGCCATCTTGTACTAAGGGTGAGCAGATGTGGGATTTCCTTTATTCAAAGGATGCAGCATTAGCAATGAGATTACTTGGTGAGAAAGGTACAGACGGTAGAACATACTGCATAGGAAGCGGTAAAGCAAGACCATTAAAAGAATATATTGATATTATAGGACAAAATGCCAATAAAAATGTCACAATAGGATATGGAGATATTCCATATGGTCCTTTACAGGTAATGTACTTGTGTGCAGATATTACAGCGTTAAGAGAAGACACTGGATTTGAGCCAAGGTATTCTTTTGAAGATGGTATAAAAGAGACAATAGAATGGTGTAGAACACAGAATTTATAATATCTTAGATGTAATAAAGAAGTAAGAATGGAGATTAAGATGAAGAAGATTAGTATTATGGTACCTTGTTATAATGAGGAAGAAAATGTTATACCTCTCAGCGAAGCGTTGATAGAGATGTTTGCAAAGGATCTGCCACAGTATGATTATGACATAACATTTATTGATAACGACTCAACTGATACAACAAGAGTTAAGTTAAGACAGTTATGTGAGGGTAATAAGAAGATTAAGGCAATATTTAATGCTAAGAATTTTGGACAGTTTAATTCTCCATATTATGGTATTATTAATACAGATGGCGATTGTACAATACCAGTATGTGCAGACTTTCAGGACCCTATTGATGTAATTCCAAGACTTGTAGCAGAATGGGAAAAGGGCTATAAGATAGTATGTGCAGTAAAGTCAAGCAGTAAAGAAAGCAAGATAATGTATTTCTTAAGAACCTGTTATTACAAGCTTATTAAAAAAATGTCTTCTGTTGAACAGATAGAGCATTTTACAGGTTTTGGTTTATATGACAAGTCATTTGTACAGGTTATGAGGGATTTGAAAGATCCAATCCCATTTTTAAGAGGTGTTGTTGGAGAATTAGGGTTTAAGAGAACTGAGATTGAGTATACACAGGCACAGAGAAGAGCAGGAAAGACACATAATAATTTCTTTACCCTTTATGATGCTGCAATGTTAAGCTTTACATCATATACTAAGCTTGGATTAAGACTTGCAACATTTGTTGGTGGATTCTTTGGTCTTGTCAGCATAATTGTTGGAATTGTATACCTTGTTCTTAAGCTTGTATACTGGAACAGATTTACAGCTGGGATGGTTCCTCTTATTCTCCTTGTCAGCATATTAGGTTCATTACAGCTTATATTCATAGGTCTTATGGGAGAATATATATTAAGTATGAACCAGCGACTTATGAACAGACCATTAGTTGTTGAGGAAGAAAGATTAAATTTTGATGATGCTGATAAGTCAGATAAGTAATAGCTGATTAACAAGATAAGCAGTATCATCTAAATTACTGGATAAATAGTAAGAATAATATCAGATAATATATTAAATAATTAAGCCACGTCAGAGGAAATGTTCCTGATTACAGGAATAGTTTTGATGTGGCTTTTATACTGTTAATTTGTCTTATATTCTGTTATAATACTTATAAAAAGTGGGTTAGATTGGAGGATTTGATTATGTTAAAAGATTGGAACAAGGTAGAACAGCCAACAGCAGAGGAAGTGGATAAAAGACTTGCCAATGCAAAGAACAGCCTTTTACAACAGCAGATTGCTATGAAAGAAAAGAAGCTTCCAGTAATCGTACTGCTTGAGGGCTGGGGTGCGGCAGGAAAAGGAAGTGTGCTTGGAAAGTTAATTAAGAATATAGATCCACGTTTTTTCAAGGTTGCAGTTATGGACGAACCGACAGAGGAGGAGAAAAGAAAGCCGTTCCTTTACAGACATTTTGTAAAAATTCCAGAGGCAGGAAAGTTCGTGTTTATGGACAGCGGCTGGATGTCAGAGGTTACAAGCCAGAAGTTAAGCGGCGAGCTTTCAGAGGAAGAATATAAGAAGAGGATAGAGAGTATTAAAAGATTTGAACGACAGCTTACGGATAATGGATATCTCCTGCTTAAGTTCTTCTTTAATATTGATAAGAAGGAGCAGAAGAAGCGATTAAAGAAGTTAGTGGAAGATAAGAATACAGCATGGAGAGTAAGTAAGCACGACAGATGGCAGAATAAGCATTATGATGAATGTATGGAAGTGTATGACCAGTTTCTGTGTGATACCAATCATTCGACAGCACCCTGGTATATAGTAGATGCGAAGGATAAGAAGTGGGCACAGTTACAGATACTAGAGACTATAGTACAGGGCATTGACACAGCATTTGCCAACAGTGCACTGTCAGTTCCGCTTCTTCAGAATGCATTCCCATTAAAGCCAATAAGCAGGTTAGATGAGGTTAGCCTTGATAAAAGCCTTACAGATGAGGAATACGAAAGGCTTCTTGACCTTTATCAGAAGCGTTTAAAGGAGCTTCATAATGAATTATATAGAAAGAAGATACCAGTTATAATTGCATATGAAGGCTGGGACGCGGCAGGAAAAGGCGGAAATATCAAGAGAATAACAGAAGCACTTGACCCAAGAGGTTATGAAGTGCACCCAATAGCAAGTCCTGAACCACACGAGAAATCAAGACATTACCTTTGGAGATTCTGGAACCGGCTTCCAAAGACAGGACACGTTGCAATATTTGACAGGACCTGGTATGGACGGGTTATGGTTGAACGTCTTGAGGGTTTTTGCAGTAAGAATGACTGGCAGAGAGCCTATGTTGAGATTAATGAATTTGAGAAAGAACTTTCCGACTGGGGAGCAATTATTGTAAAGTTCTGGGTTCAGATAGATAAGGATACACAGCTTGCCAGATTTAAGGAAAGAGAGAATACACCAGAGAAACGTTGGAAAATCACTGATGAGGACTGGCGTAACAGGGAGAAGTGGGACAGCTATGAGGAAGCCGTTAATGAGATGTTAGAAAAGACTAACACGTCATATGCTCCGTGGCACATACTTGAGTCTAACGATAAGAAGTATGCAAGAATAAAAGCACTTAAGACAGTAATTGAGGCAATTGAAAAGTATGAAGCTAAATAAGAAAAGATTATAACAGGCATATTAATAGCAGTATTAGTATGTATAATAGCAGGAAGTGCAATGTATGTTAATGATTGTTATCACACAGATACAGATAACTGCACAGCATATATACGATTGTATTTCTTGTAAATAATTCACTTTTTGATAGTTAATATAATTAAGTAAAAGTTAATATAATTGTAAGATTATAATGTTGACATACAATATATTGTGTGTTATTTTATCAGTGTTAAATAAATATACGAATTAATTAAAGGCAAAGGCGCCGTTACAACGAAAGTTGTTCGAGCCTTTGCCTTTTTGATTTGTAAAAAACGTATATGTGCCATACCAATGACACAGGAATGGAGGATTATTATGAAGTTAAAGGATACAGGATTGACAGCACAGGATATTAAGGACAAGGTTAACAAGTATATGATTGAAACTTATGAGCGTTTCGATTTTCTTGCTGAAACCGCAAAAGATATGTATCTTTATGATGAGAATAAGACACCATATCTTGACTTTTACGCAGGTATTGCAGTTAATAATGCAGGAAGCTGTAATGAAAAGGTTGTTGCCGCAGTTAAGGATCAGGTTGAGGACATAATGCATACATTTAATTATCCTTATACAATTCCACAGGCATTACTTGCTGAGAAGGTATGTAAGACAATTGGTATGGATAAAATATTTTACCAGAACTCAGGTACAGAGGCCAATGAGGCAATGATTAAGATGGCTCGTAAGTATGGTGTTGAAAAATACGGACCAAACCGTTATCATATAGTAACAGCTAAGGACGGTTTCCACGGAAGAACATTCGGTGCTATGTCTGCAACAGGTCAGCCAGGCAATGCTTGTCAGGTAGGTTTCGGACCTATGACTTATGGATTTTCATATGCACCATACAATGATCTTAAGGCATTTGAAGATGCCTGCACAGAGAATACAATCGCTATAATGATTGAACCTGTACAGGGCGAGGGCGGTGTACACCCGGCAACTAAGGAATTTATGACAGGTCTTAGAAAGTTCTGTGATGAACACGATATGCTTCTTCTTATCGATGAGGTTCAGACAGGCTGGTGCAGAACAGGTGCAGTAATGTCATATATGAATTATGGCATTAAGCCAGATATTGTATCTATGGCAAAAGGTCTTGGCGGTGGTATGCCAATAGGTGCTATATGTGCAACAGAAGAAGTATCAAAGGCATTTACAGCAGGTTCACACGGAACAACATTTGGTGGACATCCTGTATCATGCGCAGCAGCTTTAGCAGAGGTTAATGAGCTTCTTGACAGAAATCTTGCTGACAATGCCAAGAAAATGGGTGATTACTTCAGTGCAAAGTTAGAGAAGCTTCCACACGTTAAGGAAGTAAGACATCAGGGACTTCTTGTTGGTGTGGAATTCGATGATACAATAAGCGGCGTAGATGTAAAGCACGGTTGTTTTGACAGAAAGCTTCTTATAACAGCTATCGGATCACATATAATCCGTATGGTACCACCTCTTATTCTTACAGAGGCAGACTGCGATAAAGCATATGAAATCATCAAGGAAACAGTAGAAAGCCTTAGCACAAAATAGGCACAGATTAATATAACAGCCACAATTATATAATTGTAATTGTGGCTGTTAATAGTAATTACTTGAAAGAATGGAGAATGATAATGGAAAATGTAATTACACAGGAAAGCAATAAAGCTATAGAATTTAATTACTACCTTCCAGTTAATATTGTATTTGGTTCAGGAAAAGTTAATAAGGCCGGCGAACTTGCTAAGCCTTATGGCAAAAAGGCTCTTATTGTAACAGGAAAAAGCAGTGCCAAGAAGTCGGGGCTTTATGATAAGGTTAATGACAGCTTAAAGAAGGCAGGGCTTGAAACAGAGCTTTTTGATAAGGTATCTCAAAATCCCCTTACAACAACAGCCGGTGAAGGAGCAGCTTACGCTAAAGAAAAAGGCTGTGATGTTGTAGTTGCAATAGGCGGCGGAAGCATAATGGACTGTGCTAAGGCAATAGCATTTCTTGCAGTAAATGACGGCGATGTAAGTGATTATATATTTGGAAAGAAGTCAGGTGATAAGGCACTTCCATTAATACTTATACCAACAACATGCGGTACAGGTTCAGAAGGCAACGGATTTGCAGTTCTTACCAATCCTGATAATGGTGATAAAAAGTCACTTAGATGTAATGCAATTGTTGCCAAAGTATCAATTGTAGACCCTGAATGTATGATGACAATGCCTAAATCAGTGCTTGCTTCTGTAGGCTTTGATGCTCTGTGTCATTGTATGGAAGCATATACTTCAAGGATTGCACAGCCATTTACAGATGCACTTAGTCTTTATGCAATAGGGCTTATAGCTGGTAATCTGGTAAATGTATACAGTGATAATGCAGGTAAAGATGGCTGGGAGAAGATAACACTTGCCAGCACAATAGGCGGAATAGTTATTAATACAGCAGGAGTTACTCTTGCACACGGAATGGAACACCCTGCAAGCGGACTTCGTGATATCGTACACGGAAAAGGTCTTGCGGCTCTTACTCCGGCAATTATTGAAGCATCTTATACTGGCAATGAAAGCAAATTTGCTGATATTGCAAAGTTATTTGGCGGTAAGGAAGCTAAGGATCTGGCCTTGAAGATAAGAGAGCTTCTTAAGAGTATTAATCTTAATTGTACACTTTCAGATTTAGGAATAGAAGAAAAGGATATTCCTTGGATGGCAGAGAACTGTATGAAGGTATCTGCTGCAAGTGTTGCGAATAATCCAGTTGTATTCACGCAGGAACAGATAGCAGATATTTATAAGAAAGCATTATAAGGATATTACAATAAATAATATTGAGTATGTAATCTAAACGGATATTGTACAGCTATAACTGGATAGAATTTGTTATCCCCCACCGGTACAAAAGCTTATAGGTGGGGGATTTCTTATTTTTCTAATTTTATTGTTTTCTTGTATTATTATATTAATTCATAAGCGATTCTTTCAGAACCGTCTTTAACATATATAATTCCACACTTTTTAAAGCCATTTTTCTCTATAACGTGCTGCATAATTTTATTGTCGTGGTGAGTATCTATTCTTAAGTGAGGTATCTGGTCCTTGCAGTAATTAACAGCAATTTCAAGTACGCCGTGAATAGTTCCGTCACCAGCAATTCTGTGAATTGTGCCGTAAGGTTCATCAGACAGCCAGTGTCCATTGTCAATTACCTGATAAGTGGAATCATCACCAATATGGAAATAAAATACTGCGTGAACCTCGCCATCTGTTTCAATTACATACATTTCTTGCTTTGCAATGTCATTGTCGATTGTTTCCTCAGAAGGATTGTTATTCTTCCACTGGTTAGGATTGCCGTGTTCAGCCATAAATTGTCTTGCGTAAGCGTAGATTTCCATAATGCGTGTTTTATCATTGACCGTAGCTTTTCTTATAGTTGTCAGCATAGTTAAACCTCATTTCCTGTATTATTTTATGAAAGTTTCATATCGCCATCTTTTACCCAGCCTAATTTCTTTAAGAACATATTAATAAGTGGACATATAACTGCTGGAAGTACGAATGATATAAGTATAAGTCCAGCCCAGTCCATAGCGGTAATAGAGGCTTTAGTCCCTGCTGCCACATCATTTACCCAGCCGGAATATACACCAATCTGTCCGACAAGACCACAAGTTCCCATACCGGAAGATACGGCAGTTCCATTCATATTAAGCTTGAAGATACAGGTTGCAAGAGGTCCGGTAATTGCTGATGTTATAATAGGGGCTATCCATATTTTAGGATTCTTGATTATGTTGCCCATCTGTAACATAGAAGTTCCTATTCCCTGCGATACAAGTCCGCCCCAGCGGTTTTCCTTAAATGACATTACAGCAAAGCCAACCATCTGTGCACAACATCCAGCCACGGCAGCACCGCCTGCAAGACCAGTAAGTCCAAATGCGGCACATATTGCAGCAGATGATATTGGAAGTGTAAGTGCAATACCGACTAATACTGATACAGCAATACCCATAAGGAAAGGCTGTAAGTTAGTTGCAAGCATTATAAGTTCGCCGATTTTCATTGCAGCTTTTCCAAGGGCAGGTGCAATAAGTGCGGCAACGCCTATTCCAACACCTATAGTTATTAGAGGTGTTACAAGTATATCTACTTTGGTTTCCTTTGAAATCATCTTGCCAGCCTCGGCGGCAATAATTGCTACAAAATATACAGCCAGAGGTCCGCCGGCACCGCCAAGTGCATTGGAGGCAAAACCAACTGTTATAAGCGAGAACAGTACAAGAGGTGGGCATTTGAGTGCATAACCGATTGCAACAGCCATAGCAGGACCACTCATAGCAGAGGCAAGTCCTCCGACAGTATAACTAACGCCGCTTACAGTAGCAACAGTGTCTGTAAGGAAGCCAAGATGAAGCTGTGTACCGAGCGTATTAAGTATTGTTCCGATAAGAAGAGAGCAGAACAGACCCTGTGCCATAGCACCAAGTGCATCAATTCCGTATCTTTTTACAGATACTTCAATGTCTTTTTTCTTTAGAAATGCTTTTAATTTGTCTTTCATTGATTAACTCCTTGTTATTTTATATTTGTATTTTTAATAATACTAATAAGTGATTAATTATATAAAATAATAACTATATAATTCATGCCATATAAATTTATTGTATTTAATTACTATATTTATTAATAATATAAGTTATAAACTTCTCCGCACTGTCGGTTGTATAACTGCCTTTTTTCCATACTATGCCTATATTCTGGTTAATAACAGGACTTATAGGAATTCCTGTAGTACCAGAAAGATTTTTTTGCAGTGATGAATAAAGAAATGCACCACCAAGATTATTACATATAAAGTTCCTTATTGTATATAGCTGGCTTGCATGAAGAATGACATTCGGATTCACTCCAGCCCGCTTAAATGCGGTATCAAGTGTTTCATTCTGTACGGAGTCAGTATTATACATAATAAGAGGTTCGTTCTTAATCATCTCAATTGTCACCTCGTGGCATTTGGCAAGCGGGTGGCTTTTGGACACACAGAATACTATTTTGTCATTCATAACAGTGAAAGAATTAAGTTTGTCTATCTCATAAAAGTGCATATTAACAAGGGCAAGGTCAAGCTTGCCTTCCTGAACCATATTAGCAGCCCTTATAGAACCATATTCAAATAATTCAAATGATATATCTGGATATAATTCTTTAAAATCTGTTATTAACTGCGGAAAGAATATTGTGCTTAATAGCGGTGGTATTCCAATCTTTACAGTTGCTTTGCACTGTCCTAAGTCGTATAGCTGTTCTAAAGTATTATTATATTGTTCTAAAAGCACAACTGCCTTCTGGTAGAATAATTCCCCTTCTTTAGTAAGGGTTAAATGGTTCTTGGTCCTGTTAAACAGATTAATGGAAAACTCTTTCTCTAATTCTTTGATTGCACTTGATATGGCAGGCTGAGTCACATAAAGCTCAGCTGCTGCCTTTGTTATGCTGTGAAGTCTTGTAACAGCACAGAAATATTGTAACTGTACGATTTTCATAGAATTTTGCTCCTGTTAAATGTATTAATAAGCTCATATAGCTCATATAAGGTAATATTTATTTATAGTGTATACAGAACACATTTGTTAAGTATATATAAAATTATAATTAATTTGTTAAATATTATAGCATATATTTGGTGGTTTTGTCTAAAATTGGTTAAAAGTTATAAATTTTACTTATGAAAGTATTTCTTTTTGTAAATTTACAACAAGAAAATGTCTTTATATAATAAAATCAAGCAAAGGAAATAGAAAAGCCGGTAATAATATTTCTTAAGTAAATATATAGTAAATGGAGGAATTTTGATGAGTCACGCAACAATAACGTTAATATTTTTGTTGTTTGCAATCATAATGTTCATATGGGAGAAACTTCCACTTGGAGTAACATCAATGATAGTCTGCGTGGGGCTGGTTATCACAGGGGTTCTTGATTGGAAAACAGCTTTTTCAGGATTTATAGACAGTAATGTAATATTATTTGTAGCAATGTTTATAGTAGGTGGAGCATTATTTGAAACAGGAATGGCTAATAAGATAGGTGGAGTTGTAACACATTTTGCTAAGTCAGAGAAACAGCTCATAATTGCAATTATGGTAATTGTAGGTGTTATGAGCGGGGTGTTATCAAACACTGGAACAGCAGCAGTTCTTATTCCGGTAGTAATCGGAATAGCAGCAAAGTCAGGTTATTCAAGGTCTAAACTTTTAATGCCGCTTGTATTTGCAGCTGCTATGGGAGGTAATCTCTCACTTATAGGTGCACCGGGTAATCTTATCGCACAGTCAACTATGCAGGAGATTGGCAAGTCGTTTGGATTTTTCGATTATGCCAAGGTAGGCGTTCCAATATTAATAGCTGGAATAATATTCTTCGCATTAGTAGGATACAAATTATTACCAGATACAAAGCCAAGTGAGGACTCAGGTTATGGTAATAAGACAGATTTCAGTGATGTTCAAAAATGGAAGCAGTGGTTATCGCTTATAATACTTATCCTTACATTACTGGGGATGATATTTGAGGACAAGATTGGAATAAAGCTTTGCATAACAGGATGTATCGGAGCTTTAGCATTGATAGTAACTGGTGTAATATCAGAAAAGCAGGCATTAAAGTCAATTGATTTAAAGACAATATTCTTATTCGGTGGAACACTTTCATTAGCATCTGCACTTTCCAAATCAGGTGCAGGTGAGATGATAGCCAATAAGGTAATAGGACTTTTAGGAGATAATCCATCGCCATACCTTTTAACATTTGTAGTATTTATGCTCTGCTGTGTATTAACTAACTTTATGAGTAACACAGCAACAACAGCACTTATGGCTCCTATATGTTTATCAATTGCCACAGGAATAGGTGCTGACCCAAGTGCAGTGCTTATGGCTTGTGTAATCGGCGGCTCTTGTGCATATGCAACACCTATTGGAATGCCAGCTAACACAATGGTAATAGGTGCAGGAGGTTATACATTTAAAGATTATGCCAAGGCAGGAATACCACTTATAGTAGTATCAACAATAGTAAGTATGATATTACTCCCAATTATGTATCCATTCTTCCCTTAAGCTTAGCAGACTAAGCCAGATATTAAACAGATTAAGCCAGGTATTAAGCAGGCTAATCCAGATGTTAAGCAAATTAAGCTGAGTATAATAATCAGGCTTAAAACAAGAGAAGATTGATAAATAAAACATAAAAGATAAAACAGACTAATTAAACTAACAAAATATTTTACAGGAATTTGAAGGAGGAATTAATATGTCAAAAGAAGCACAGGTAAAACAGCTTACAGATTATATGGCAAAGTTTATTGCCTATACAGCTAAGAAATTACCAGATGATGTAATTGCGAAGCTTGAGGAGTTAAGAGATAAGGAAGATAGTCCATTATCGAAGACAATCTACAATACAATGTTTGAGAATCAGAAGTTAGCAGTAGAGCTTAACCGCCCAAGCTGTCAGGATACAGGTGTATTACAGTTCTGGGTAAAATGTGGAACTAAGTTCCCACTTATTGATGAACTTGAGGGACTTCTTAAAGAAGCAGTTGTACAGGCAACATTTGAAGCACCATTAAGACATAACAGTGTAGAAACATTTGATGAATATAACACAGGTAAGAATGTTGGTAAGGGAACACCTACAGTATTCTGGGATATTGTTCCTAACAGTGACCAGTGCGAAATCTATACATATATGGCTGGCGGCGGCTGTACACTTCCAGGCAAGGCTATGGTACTTATGCCAGGTGAAGGTTACGAGGGCGTTACTAAATTCGTATTAGATGTAATGACAAGCTATGGACTTAATGCATGTCCTCCACTTTTAGTTGGTGTTGGTGTTGCAACTTCTGTAGAAACAGCAGCATTACTTTCAAAGAAAGCACTTATGAGACCAATTGGCTCACATAATGACAATGAGAGAGCTGCCAAAATGGAAAGACTTCTTGAAGATGGAATTAACTCTATAGGCTTAGGACCTCAGGGTATGGGCGGAAAATATTCTGTTATGGGTGTTAATATTGAAAATACAGCCCGCCACCCATCAGCAATAGGTGTAGCCGTTAATGTTGGCTGCTGGAGCCATAGAAGAGGCCATATTATCTTTGATAAAGACCTTAATTATACAATTACAACACATTCGGAGGTGACTTTATAATGGTAGAGATGAGAAATGGTAAAAAGGTACTTATTACTCCTGTATCAGCAGAGGATTTAAAGGATATTAAAGTTGGTGACATCGTATATCTTGATGGCAGTATGACAACCTGCCGTGATGTTGCACACAGAAGATTGGTGGAAGAAGGAAGAGAACTTCCTGTAGATGTAAGAAATAATGCTATATTCCACGCAGGTCCAATTATCAGACCATTAGAGAATGACAAGTTCGAGATGGTATCTGTAGGACCAACAACAAGTATGAGAATGGAGAAGTTCGAGTACGAATTTGTTAAGCTTACAGGAGTAAGAGTTATTATTGGAAAAGGAGGTATGAAAGAGAACACAGAGAGAGCCTGCAAAGAATTCGGTGCTATTCATTGTGTATTTCCAGCAGGAAATGCAGTTGTGGCAGCTACAGAAGTAGAAGAAATTGTAAGAGCAGAATGGCGTGACTTAGGAATGCCTGAAACACTCTGGAACTGCCGGGTTAAGGAATTTGGCCCACTTATCGTATCAATAGATACACAGGGCAACAATATGTTCGAGGAGAACAAAGTTATATTCAACCAGAAAAAGGATAAAGCTATAGAGGAAATCTCTAAGCAGGTTGGATTTATTAAATAATTAAAATGCTAATGCAAACAACTAAACGTTAGCATAGACTGACATTACATTAAACCAAACCTAATATTTTAACAAGCAAAGGGCTGCCGCATAATAATATTGGAATAGCTTCCTGTATACATAAGTAGGAAGAAGTTCAATTTAGTGCGGCAGTCCTTGTTTAATATAAGCTGATAACTGAAGGTGAAACAGTCTTTGACGGTTAAGTATGTGCCTGATAAGTAATATAGACATTTATAAATAATCTTGATAAGATACAAAGAAAACATTACTGGAAAGGTTAAGGGATAATGGCAGTAATAAATATATTAGAAGATGATGAAGTTATAAGAGGACAGTTATCACAGCTTCTGCGTGATAAAGGGTATGAGGTTATAGAAAGTGCTGATATCAGTAGTTTTAATAAAATTGATAGTGAGAATACAGACTTATACCTTTTAGATGTGTATTTACCAGACGGAGATGGATTTAGTGTATGCGAAAAGCTTCGCAGTGAAGGCTGTGTGACACCGGTTATATTCTTAACTTCGTGCGATGATGAGGACAGCATAACAAAAGGACTTGATATAGGTGGTGACGATTATATAACGAAACCTTTCAGGGTATCTGAGCTTTTATCAAGAATAAGTGCCAACTTAAGAAGACAGGCTATGCTTGATAAGAGTATTTCCAATATGGATAAAAGCAATTCTAATATATATACATTAGGTTCACTTGTTATAAATTTTGATAATCTTACAATAAAGAAAGCTGGGAAGGATATACAGTTATCACCTACAGAATTTGCATTATTAGAGATACTTGTATGTAACCGCTGCCTTATTGTGAGAAGAGAAGTATTTTTTCAGAAATTATGGGACAGGACGGGAACATTTGTTGAGGATAATACTTTGACAGTAACAGTGAGCAGGTTAAAGACCAAGCTTGGGAAAATGGATAATTCGGACAAGAATTATATAGATACTATAAGGGGAGTGGGATACAGATGGAGAGAGCGATAAAAAAGAGATTATATGTGTATACAATAGGTATGTTTCTTGCAACTGTGGTAGTAGTATCAGTTATCACAATATATTATGAATACAGGGTAAGATATATGGCAACAACCCTGTATGGTGTCAATAAAGAAGCAGGCAAACAGCTTCTGTACATATTATTTTATGGAAGACAAGGTCACACGGGCACAGCAGATTATTCGGCTATATTGCAGGAGGCAGGTTATACAAGAAATGGTGCGTGGTATATGTTCTTATATGGCGGAGAATATATTCCATTTGCTGTAATTATTGGAATTATGGTTATACTGCTTACCTTTGCAATATATAATATTGTAAAAATCGGACATAATGATGTGTATTCATATATGAATAAATTAAAGGAAGATAATGAGAACATATCAAAAGAACTTGGTGCGTACAGAACATATATGGAGAAGCGTAACAGACAGTTACAGGATTTTACAGAAAATATAGCACATCAGATAAAGACACCGCTTACAGCGTTAAGCCTGTCGCTTGATATGATGGAGGAACAGCTTAACGTCAATATGTCACAGTTACAGATTAATTCCGATATATCAGGGGAAAAGTCAGAAGTGGAGACTGGAAAAGGGTTTACAGATACAGGTCTGTCCAATAATGAAAAGCTTATTAATAATCTGAATGAATGTTTCAGGCAGACATACAGGATAAGGGATTTTATCACAAGGCTGTTGAAATTAAGCCGAATGGAGTCGGGGAAGATTGTATTAACAGAAGATGATATTAATGTTAATGAATTTATTAATGAAGTCATATCAGAAGTGCCTGTTGTTAATAATTGTAATATAACTTCATATTGTAATGATGAATATTACTTTATTAATGCAGATGAGGAGTGGCTGTTGGAAGCATTTATTAATATAGTACAGAATTGCAGTGAAGAAGCAGAAAATGTGGATATAAATGCCGTATGCAATGCTGATAAGTGCATTATAACAATAAAAGATGATGGAAATGGAATTGCTAAGGATAAGCTTGATAATATATTTAACAGGTTCGAGAGTGGAAAAAGCTATAATTCCCTGCATACAGGAATAGGCCTTAATCTTTCAAAGCTTATAATTGAGGCACATCACGGAAGCGTAAGTGTCAATAATAATGAAGACGGCAGGGGAGTAAGCTTCAGGATAATTATACCTAAATATAATATGAAAAGAAAAGCAAAATAATAACTATACCAATATAATAACGATTGTAAGATTGCTGTAAGATTCATAGGGTATTCTAGTTATAACCTAAAAGAAAGGAGTGGCTGGTATTAATATCAGAGTAATGACGTGAATATTCTAAAAATAACATTTAAAAGCGTAAAAAGAAGATACAGGCAGATTATAAGAGCTGCACTTACAACATTATTTGCAGTATTTTTTGTAACAGCAGTTCTTATATTTCAGGAAAATATGTATCAGTGGCAGATGCAGTCCAATAAAGACAGATTTGGCGACTGGTTTATTATGGATATAGGAAGCAGGCAGCCAGATAGTAATCTTACAGACCACATTTATATTGAACAGCCGGTAAAGGTGTCAAGAAGCGTTAATGTTCTTAACGATGACTGGCAGAGTACAGGCTTTTATGTAGGAAGCTTTTCATCAGAGTTTCTTGCACAGTCACATATAAAGCTTGATGAAGGAAGACAGCCAGAAAATAGTGGTGAGATAGCAATGGACTGGAACACCCTTCTGACACTCGGTTATAACGGTGAGATTGGTGAGAGCATTAATCTTAAATATTGTGACAATAACAGCATAGGCAACAAAGAGAAAAGAAACACAAAGACTTATACACTTGTTGGTATATACAGAAATTATACTAATATATGGAATAATGGAAAGCAGATACCATCGGTAGTTGTAGTGGACAGTGAATTATCACAATTTAATTATGATACACGTTCGGTTTTCTTATATCCTATAAAGCCTTCAATAAAGACTGATGACTACAAAGCAGTATTTGACTCTATAAAGGAAAAGACATCAAAGAGTTATACATACAATTCAGGTGTATATGATTATAAGCCTTGGGGTTCAACAAGCATATATATTTATATGTATTTAATAGTTATGGCAATAGGAATAACAGCACTTTCTTACCAGCTTATTGAGTATAAGAATACAAGAAAGGCATCTTATAAGAAATATGCTTCCTTAGGTGCAGACAGTTCACAGCTTAGAAGAATGTATATTATTGAAAATGCTTTGATAATAGTTCCAGCAGCATTGATAGGAATAATTACAGCATTTTTGGCTGGAGGAATTGTAGGAGGCATACTTGAAGGAAAGGCAGGATTTTCATTTTATACAATTAATGTTTCTATTGTGTTAAAAAGTATTGCTTCTGTTGTAATAGCAGTTGTAGTTGAGGAGATAGTAGGACTGTTATCTAATGTTATGGATACAGTTAAAGAGAAGCGTCTTAAGGCAGGAAGCAAAAAGCAGATAGTTAATATTGAGGTTCGTAATAAGAATACATCAGGCAGAAAATCCAACCTTAAGGTATCTAATGTAAGCCGTGTAATTACAAGCAGGCTTATGAAGCGTGATGGTGTAGGAATGATAATAGGTGTAAGATTATTTTCACTGTTTATCTGTGTTGTACTTGTATTCAGTGTTTTGA
Source organism: Bacteroides galacturonicus (assembly GCF_003096855.1). Classification (NCBI taxonomy): domain Bacteria; kingdom Pseudomonadati; phylum Bacteroidota; class Bacteroidia; order Bacteroidales; family Bacteroidaceae; genus Bacteroides; species Bacteroides galacturonicus. The sequence continues at coordinate 186,898 of NZ_QEOA01000003.1, forward strand.
AGATAACTACATCATTTGATAAATATAAGAAAAATAATTCACTTCCTGATATATATGGATATCTGGACGTACCATCATCTAATTATAGAACTGATATGATATATATATCTTACCTTAAAGATTTTGATAACTATCCAGCTAAGTCGTTAAATATGGACGAATTTACACAGGTTGATCTTATCAATAAAGAATACAACAGCAGGAACAGATATAATATTCCGTATGATGAATTACGCCAGTTGATATTAGACAATGGTATGACAGCATTATTTACATCTATACCATATAATTCACCAGATAGAATTATAAAGTCTAATTGTGCAATAATGAATTCGCCTTTGGCTAAAGATGGTAATAATAGCCTTATAGAAGGTGTGTCATCTGATGTTATAGATGGTTTAAATGAAATACCGGGTATAGTTTCAATTGATTATTCTATATTTGAGTCAGAAAGAACGTGGTACTGGGATAACCAGGACTATCATAAGATGGGAATTGACAAGATTATAGCTGCACAGAAGGCTTCATCTATAGCTAAAACTATGAAAGATCCGACTTATGGAAGCCGGTATTTATTTGCGACAGAATATGTAAATCCAACAAAGCAAATATATGATATAGCCAGCAAATATATTGATAAATCCAATATTAATTATGATGACTTTGCAAGTGGAAAACAGGTTATAGTATTTATACAGGATAACTGTGAGGGTGATTATGATGATACATTAAAAGCTGGTGATACATTATATTATAATTATTATAATGTTCCATTTGGACAGTGTAATAAAGGAGGGTATATTACATCAAGCAATGCAGTATATCCATATGATATTCCATTTTTCAATAAATATAATAATAGTGGAAAAATAGATTTACAGGTAGAACTGAAAGATGACGATAATCCTAATACAGCAAGTACAACATATAGTTTCACACAGACTGATTTAGAGGTAGAAACGATGTTTGGTGCCTGTGTAGCACCTCAGGTGGCAGCAGTTATTAAAGTTACAGATGAAGTTAAGGAAGATTTTAATGGTATAATGCCAGATTATGGTTATTATACAGCACTTGCAAGTACGCAACTTGCTAAGCAGGTGGTTGATAACCAGAAAGATCTTATGCTAAGAATTACGGGAGAAGGACTGACAGACGGAATAGATTTTGAATTACAGTATAATCAGATAAAGATAGATTACGACCTGTCATCAACATTTTCTGCTACTAACAACAAAGTTGCACTTTATCTTAAGAGTAATAATATAACTTATAAGTCAAATGTTGACAGCAAGAATGTATATAGAACGCAGCTTGTCAATAATATACTGCAATATGGAATAACTATAATGGCGGTAATAATTATCCAGCTTCTTATAATGGCAATAATTATAAGAAACAGGATAGAAAGCAGACACGGCAAGTTCATTCTCTTTAGAAAAATGGGGATGACAAGAGGGAAATTACTTGGAATATGTATGTGTGAAGCACTTAGGGAATCACTGTGGTGCATAGTAACACTTCCGCTTATGCTTATATTGGAAGTGCTGATATATTCAAGTAATATAAGGAAATTATAGTTATATAGGCACAGGCAGCTTATAAATATATATTTGATTAGGTAATATTAAAAATAATTATATATGGAATTACATATATGCAATTAGAGATATAGAAATGGAGGATAAGTATGGAGGCTATATTACAGGCTAAAGAGATATCCAAGACATATCATACAGGAAGTGTAGATGTTCCTGCATTAAAGCAGTGTTCCCTTGAATTCGGGAAAGGCGAATTTACAGCTATTATAGGAAAGAGTGGTTCGGGAAAATCTACATTATTAAGAATACTTGGAAGTATGGATACACCAGATACAGGCAGTATATTAATAAAAGGCGAGGACATAACACATATGAAGGACAAGAAGCTGTCAGGTTTCAGAAGAAGAAATATAGGCTTTATATATCAGGATTACAGCCTGTTTCCAGAATTTACATCATATGAAAATATAGTTATGCCAATTCTACTTGATGGAAAAAAGCCAGATGATGCAAAGGTTGATGAGATATTATCAGAATTAGAGATAAGCCATTGCAAGAATAAATATCCATCAGAAATGTCAGGTGGAGAACAGCAGAGAGTGGCAATTGCCAGAGCACTTATTACAAGTCCGGCGGTTATATTTGCTGATGAGCCTACAGGAAATCTTGATGCGGGAAGTGCAGAAACAGTTGCAAAGATGTTATCAAAAGCAAGTCAGAAATACGAGCAGACAATAATAATGGTAACACACGACAGACAGATGGCTGATTACGCAGACAGGATAATTACTATTTCAGATGGACAGATACAGTAATATTACATAGCAATAATAAATTGTGGCAGTATATTTCAAGCTATAGCTCATATAGGATTGTGAATTGCTGTTGTATGATTTGCTATTGATTATATATTATAAGTATATTTCACAATGGTATGAAAATAAGTGCTTAGTGTTAATCTATTCGGGGGAATGATAGATAACGCTAAGCACTTTATTTTAAGTGTTAGAGATTAATATACTTAAATATTTTCGTATCGTGGAAGTTCAACTATTATGGCTTCGTGGTGGACAGCCGGGAGAAACTTATCCATAACTTCGCTTGTCTTTAACTTAAGGCTTGAAGTATTGATACAAGGGTGACAGCCAAGAGAAGCTTCTTCAAGTACTTCCTTGTCAATAAGTAACTGGACGTGGTTGTCAGTATCATTCATAAGCCCCATAATAGATACTGAACCCGGTGTTATATCAAGATATTCTTTCATATATTCCTCATCGGCGAATGAAAGTCGTGCAGAGTTAATCTGCTGGCTTAAATCTTTAGTCTTAAATACTTTATCTCCCGGCATCATAAGAAGATAGAATTGTGTTTTCTGTCGGTTGCATAAGAAAAGGTTCTTGCATATAAGTGTGCCAAGAATTTTATCAATATCGTTGCATACTTCCATTGTTGTTGCTGGTTCGTGGTCGGTTCTGTAATATTCCATTCCTAACTGGTCAAGTAAATCATATACTCTGATTTCTTTATCAAGTCTGTCAGCTTCATTGGCTGGTCTGCCTTTTATTAGTTCCATAGTGTTCTTGTAGTCCTTTCTTATGATTATAGTGTATATAATTGATTATAATGTATATAATAATTTATTTTAGTATATTGATTTATTGTGGGGAATGCAAGTTATATAGTGAGGTATTAGTTGTCTGCAATATAATATAGAGTATGGTGTTTGATGTAGATAAGGTTAAAAATAATACATTGTTATAACAATGTATTGACAAAACAACAGGAAAGGCATATTCTAATATTAGAGTAAATTTATAATTTGAAAGGGATGGTAATTATGGCTAATACTAATGTGACTATGAGAATAGACGAGAATTTAAAAAGTCAGTTGCAGGAGTTAGTATCAAATCTTGGAATGGATATGACAACATTTTTTACTATGGCGGCTAAACAGGCAGTAAGAGAGCAGGCTTTACCATTTCACCCGGATATGAATGTTGGGAGATATAGCGATAAAGCATATCAAATGGCAATGGCAAATACTAATTATAATGCTGATGGTAAAGCTGTAATAGCATCAGATGATGAATGGGTAGAAGAAACTGAATGGGATGATATGTTTGAGCAAATGAAAAAAGAAAGAGAGGCAGAATGAGAAAAGGAGAAGTATGGTTTGTAGAATTTCCGTTGGAGGAAGATGCGAGTAGAATAATAAATAGACCAGTTATTGTACTTGATGAAAATGTATTAGGGGTATTATCAGTGAAGATAACTAAACATAAAGTAAGAAAGGAAGACCCTTATGATATTCCAATTATATATTGGAGTGAAGCAGGGCTGAGATTAGCTTCAACTGCTAGAGTATCAAAGGTTACAGTGCTTAATAAAGACAGCTTTATATTTAAAATAGGAAATCTTCACAATGATGATATGGATAGAATAGAAGCTATGTATAGCAAATTTCTTGAAGATAATAATATTATATAAAATATAATAAAACCAGCCATATGATGTCATTTCCCATAAAAGAGGCAGGGGATATCATATGGCTGGTTTTATAAAGTTAAACAATGAAGAATATTAATACATTTGATTAACAGATGTATCGTAAGTTAATATCTGATTACTGGAAATCACATATGTCAATCATAGCCTCAAGCATTTCCTTTTCTTCTGGCTTTTTCTTAGTAAGTCTTGCGGCGGCTACGATAGGCATCCACTTATCAACGTAACGCTTATCAGTAGAAGTCTTCTCACAGAACATTGATATGTACTTATCGGCAAGTGCTTCATCGTTCAGTTTAAGTGTAAGGTAAGTATTAGCCGCATCGGCAGAAGCATTACCTTTAGTAGCGTGTACCCAGTCAACAGCAGTAATTGCAATTATCTGGTTGTTGTCATCAGTCTGTACTATAATATTTTCTGGACAATAATCACCGTGGCATAATTTAGTATGATAAGGAAGCTCTGAAAGTCTTGAGTCCAGCTCATATTTCGTGTCAGCAGGAATATTAAGCTCATTAATCTGTCGCTCAAGCTTACTTTTCATATCGACTAAAAGAGGGTTGCTGTGCTTATTAATAGCTATCTGGTAGTCAACCATAGCCTCTATGTAAGCATCTGCATTTTCAGGGTGTTTAGCTAACAGCTCTTTTAAAGTTTCTCCTTTGGCATATTCGCTTGTGATAGTCCATTTGCCATCTACTACAGATACATTAAGAAGTCGTGGTATATCAAGTCCTGTATCTTCAACTCTTGCAGTGTTAAGTGCTTCATATAATACATCGGATTTGCTGTAAGATAGTGCAAATACTTTCTCAGCCTTATCCTTATCAACGTATACAGATTTTAGAGTTCCTTTATATATACATTTTTTCATAATAACCTCCATTCCTGCCCATTACTATGTAGGCATTCAAGTTCATACGCAGATGTCAATTCTGCGAGAGGGCAATCTTTATAAAGATTGCCACATATCCATTCATATCTTTATATAACGGGACAAGTGGTATTGTACATATAACAAGCCCGTTGTGTCTGTCAGTGAGAATAATGTTATCTGACATTGACAATATATTATCATAATAATATATATATAATTTATATTGATTATTTATATTACTTAGTCTTTATATCCTCTGGATTAACCTCTTTTCCATAGTAAGCCTTAAGATACATAGCCTTTATCTCACTCATAAGAGGATATCTTGGGTTAGCACCTGTGCACTGGTCATCAAATGCATTTTCAACCATCTCATCAAGTGTAGCAAGGAAGTCTTTTTCATCAACTCCGTAGTCTTTGATAGTCTTCTTAATTCCAACCTTATCCTTAAGCTCCTCAATAGCCTTTAAGAAGTTCTCAAACTTCTCATCATCGTTCTTGCCGGCAATACCAAGGAAGTTAGCACATTCAACATATCTTTCCTTGCAGTGAGGATAAGCATACTGTGAGAATGTTCCCATCTTAGCTGGAACTTCTGCGGCATTAAAGCGCATTACATCTGTAATAAGAAGTGCGTTAGCAATGCCGTGAGGTATATGGTGGTAAGCACCAAGCTTGTGAGCCATAGAGTGGCATACACCAAGGAATGCGTTGGCAAATGCCATACCAGCCATAGTAGAAGCGGTAGCCATCTGTTCTCTTGCCTTGGCATCGTGAGGTCCATTCTCATATGCCGCTGGAAGATATTCAAATATATTCTTCATAGCCTTAAGTGCAAGACCATCAGTATAATCTGTAGCCATAATAGAAGCATATGCTTCAAGAGCATGTGTTAATGCATCTATACCAGAAGCGGCTGTAAGTCCCTTAGGCTGGTCCATACACATATCAGCATCAATAATAGCCATCTTAGGAAGTAGTTCATAGTCAGCAAGAGGATACTTTATGCCAGTCTTTTCATCAGTGATAACTGCGAAAGGTGTAACCTCTGAACCAGTACCAGAAGAAGTAGGAATAGCTATAAAGTAGGCTTTTTCGCCCATCTTAGGGAATGTGTAGATACGTTTTCTTATATCCATAAATCTCATAGCCATATCCATAAAGTCAACTTCAGGATGTTCGTACATAACCCACATAATCTTGGCAGCATCCATAGCAGAACCACCACCGATAGCAATGATACAGTCAGGCTCAAAGCTGTTGATAGCCTTAGTTCCTTCAATAGCACATTCTAATGTAGGGTCTGGTGCAACATTGAAGAAGGTTGTGTGTGTTATGCCAAGTTCATCAAGCTTGTCGGTAACGCACTTAGTGTAGCCATTCTTATATAAGAACTGGTCTGTAACAATAAATGCTTTCTTCTTGCCTAATACAGTCTTTACCTCGTTAAGTGCAACAGGAAGGCAGCCTTTCTTAAAGTATACCTTTTCAGGTGCTCTGAACCACAGCATATTTTCTCTCCTCTCAGCAACAGTCTTAATATTAATAAGGTGCTTTACGCCTACATTTTCAGATACAGAGTTACCGCCCCACGAACCACAGCCAAGTGTAAGAGAAGGTGCTAACTTAAAGTTATAAAGGTCACCGATACCGCCTTGTGAAGAAGGTGTATTAATAAGAATACGGCAGGTCTTCATAGCTTCCTCGAACTTAGCAAGCTTGTAGTTTTCAGTTGCAGAATTAATATATATAGAAGAAGTATGACCAAATCCGCCATCAGCTATTAGACGCTCAGCTTTACTTATGGCATCATCAAAATCCTTTGCCTTATACATAGCAAGAACAGGAGATAACTTCTCGTGTGCGAATTCTTCTGAAAGGTCAACAGAAGTAACTTCGCCAATGAGAATTTTGGTGGTTTCAGGTACTTCTATGCCGGAAAGCTTTCCGATATTATAAGCACTCTGGCCAACTATCTTGGCATTTAACGAGCCATTGATAATGATAGTCTTTCTTACTTTATCAAGCTCAGTCTTATTAAGGAAGTGACAGCCGCGTTTAGTGAATTCCTCTTTAACCTGCTTATATATAGATGAGTCAACGATTACTGACTGCTCAGAAGCACATATCATACCATTATCAAATGTCTTAGAATGGATAATAGAGTTGACGGCAAGTATAACATCGGCAGTACTGTCGATAATAGCTGGAGTGTTACCAGCACCTACGCCAAGTGCAGGCTTTCCAGATGAATAAGCTGCCTTAACCATACCAGGACCACCAGTTGCAAGTATAATGTCGGCTTCTTTCATAAGAGTGTTGGTAAGTTCAAGGCTTGGAACATCAACCCAGCCGATTATACCCTCTGGAGCACCGGCAGCAACAGCAGCCTCAAGTACAACCTTAGCAGCAGCTATTGTGCTTTCCTTAGCACGGGGATGTGGGCTTATGATAATGCCGTTACGTGTCTTTAATGAAATAAGAGTCTTGAATATAGCAGTAGAAGTTGGATTAGTTGTAGGAATAACAGCGGCAACAACACCGATAGGCTCTGCGATCTTCTTAATGCCATAGGCTTTATCTTCCTCAATAACACCGCAGGTCTTTGTATCGCGGTATGCGTTGTAAATGTATTCAGCGGCATAGTGATTTTTGATTACCTTGTCTTCAACAATTCCCATACCAGTTTCTTTAACAGCCATCTTGGCAAGAGGTATTCTTGCTTTATTAGCGGCAAGGGCGGCAGCAGTAAATATCTTGTCAACCTGTTCCTGTGAATATGTTGAGAAGATACGCTGTGCCTCTTTTACAGAGCTTATAAGCTCTTCAAGAGACTGGATGTTGTCAACTACTAAAGATTTTTCTTTGCTCATAATTAGTTCCCCTTTTCTTAGATAATCATACATATACTTTGTTAGTGATGTATAGTGTTACACGAAGTAACTATCTTAATAAAAATAAGATTGATAATTAATTAACAATCATTATGGTCACACTTTAACACTTATATATGCAGATGTCAATAAATTATTGCCGTTTTATAGAAAGTTTAGAAGTTAATAATTTATCAGTTCCCAATTTAGATATGGATAATCAGGTATTTGAAGTCTGAAGGCTGAAAATATAAGTTGACAGTGCAAAAATTGATGTTACAATAGTTGCAGATACAACAATTGGAGGTGCATTTTAATGCTTAAAAGAATATTTTCTTATATGAAACAGTATAAGAAATATGCCTGTCTGGCACTTTTATGTATTGCTGTTGAGGCAGTGCTTGAACTTATGGTGCCTATGATTATGGCTGATTTAATTGATAATGGTGTTGCTAATGGCGACACAGCTTATATTTATACTAAGGGCTTGCAGATGGCAGGATGTGCGGTTCTGGCACTTATCCTTGGCATTGGAAGTGCAAGATTTTCAGCACTTGCAGGACAGGGACTTGGCGCTAATATAAGGCAGGCAGAATATGAGAAATTACAATCATATTCATTTGCCAATATAGACCATTTCAGGGTTTCTTCGCTGGTTACTCGTCTGACAAGTGATGTTACGAATATACAGAATTCGGTATCAACAGGTATGAGACCATTAGGCAGAAGCCCGGTTATGCTTATATTTGCATCGTCAGTAGCATTTACAATTAACAGAACACTTGCATTCGTGTTTTTCGTGGCACTGCCTATACTTGCCGTGCTTCTCATAATTATTATTATGAATGTCCGTCCACTTTATGGACGTATGCAGAATGCAATAGATTTAGTCAACAGAAGCATTCAGGAAAATCTTACTGCGATAAGAGTAGTTAAAGCATATGTAAGAGGTGATTACGAGGTTGCTAAGTTTGAGGAAGTTAATGCTAATCTTAAGAAAGAGTCAGAGAAAGCATTCGGTATAGCAGTTCTTAATATGCCAGCTATGCAGTTTGTTATGTATGGAACGATTATATCAATTCTCTTTATCGGCGGACATCTTATTAATGCAGGACAGTTAAAGATTGGTGAGCTTACAAGCTTTTTAAGTTATGTTCTTCTTATACTTAATTCACTTATGATGATGTCAAATGTATTTCTTATGATGACACGTTCTTTAGCCTCAGCTTCAAGAATTGTCGAAGTTCTTGATGAAAAAATAGACATAACAGATGAACAGGCAGAGGATATAAGTGTTAAAAAGGGTTCAATTGAGTTTGACCACGTATGGTTTAAATACAAGAAAGAGGCAAAAGAATATGTTCTTTCTGATGTTTCATTTAATATAGAAGCAGGACAGACTATTGGAATAATAGGACAGACGGGTTCAGCCAAGACAACGCTTGTATCACTTATTCCAAGATTATACGATGCAACCAAAGGAACGGTGAGAATAGACGGAATAGATGTAAAAAAATATCCTATGAGACATTTAAGGGATGCTATTGCAGTTGTATTGCAGAAGAACACTTTATTCTCAGGCTCACTGCTTTCTAACCTCTACTGGGGTAATGAGAATGCTTCTATGGAGGAGATAAATGAAGCCTGCCATATTGCCTGTGTAGATGAATTCTTAGACAGACTTCCACAGGGGTATGATACTGATATGGGACAGGGCGGTGTCAATGTATCAGGTGGACAGAAGCAGAGAATATGTATTGCGAGAGCTATATTAAAAAAGCCAAAGGTGCTTATTCTTGATGACTCAACAAGTGCGGTAGATACAGCGACAGAAGCTAAGATAAGAGAGGGGCTTGCTAAGAAGCTTCCTGATATGACCAAGATTGTAATAGCACAGAGAATATCTTCGGTAAAGCACGCTGACCAGATTATCATACTGGACAGGGGAAAGGTAGCTGCGATAGGCACACACGAAACACTTCTTGCCAATAACAGGATTTATCAGGAAATATATGAATCACAGAAGGAAGGGGTGGATTTATAATGGCTAAATATGTTGGATATAAAAGACCTAAAGATACCAAGAAGACATTGAAACAGTTATTCGTATATCTTGGACATTATAAATGGATGCTTATATTAGTAGCATTTCTTGTATTCATAAGTGCAGGAGCTAATGTTACAGGAACATATCTTATTAAGCCTGTTGTCAATAGATTTATTGTTCCGGGCAATATGACAGGACTTTTAAAGGCTGTTATAGCTATGGGCGTAATGTATGCGTGTGGAGCATTATCAACACTTGGATATAACCGCATTATGGTGAAAATGTCACAGAAGGTTATACAGGATATAAGAAATGATTTATTTAAGCATACACAGAAGCTTCCATTAAAATATTTCGATGCACATACACACGGCGAACTTATGAGCCGTTTTACTAATGATGTTGATACAGTTCAGGAAGCTATGAATAACAGTTTTGCTATGATAATACAGAGTTTTATTATGCTGTTTGGTACACTTACGATGATGATGGTATTAAGCATACGTCTTTCTATGATAGTTGTCGTATTTCTTATTATAATGTTCTTCTTTATCAAATTTAACAGTAAGCACAGTAAGAAATATTTTAACAGACAGCAGGAAGAGCTTGGTAAAATCAATGGATTCGTTCAGGAGATGATGGCTGGACAGAAGGTTGAGAAGGTATTTAACCACGAGGAAAAGGATTACGGGAAATTCTGTGAAATGAATGAAAATTTCAGAAAAGAGTCAACTAATGCACTGGCATTTGCTGGAATGATGATTCCTACAATAGTAAGTCTTTCTTATCTTAATTATGCAATATCAGCCTGTGTTGGCGGTATATTTACATTAAAGGGACTTATGGATTTAGGTACGCTTTCGGCTTATCTTGTATATGTAAGACAAAGTGCAATGCCACTTAACCAGTTCACACAACAGGTTAATTTCCTGCTTTCAGCCTTATCAGGTGCAGAGCGTATATTTGATATGATGAACGAAGAACCTGAGGTTGATGAAGGCAGTGTTACATTATGTAATGTTACGAAAAATGAGGCCGGGGAACTTATGGAAGCTTCAGTTAATACAGGCATATACGCATGGAAGGTTCCAGTAGCGAAAGATAAAGCAGGCTATCTTGTTGAGTTAAAGGGAGATGTGCGATTTAAAGATGTTGTGTTTGGATATGTAAAAGAAAAGACTATTCTTAATGATGTAACTTTATATGCAAAGCCGGGACAGAAGATAGCATTTGTAGGCTCAACCGGTGCAGGAAAGACAACAATAGTTAATCTTATTAACAGATTTTATGATATCCAGTCAGGAACAATAACTTATGACGGAATAGACATTAAGGATATAAGTAAAGATGATTTAAGAAGGTCAATGGCAATGGTTATACAGGAAACACATCTGTTTACAGGAACTATTGCGGACAATATACGATATGGAAAGCTTGATGCAACAGATGAGGAAGTAAGGGAGGCAGCTGTAATAGCTAATGCAGATTCATTTATAAGAAGGCTTCCAGATGGTTATGATACAATGCTTTATTCCGATGGAAGCAATCTTTCACAGGGACAGCGCCAGCTTCTTGCCATTGCGAGGGCAGCAGTAGCCAAGCCTCCTGTACTTATTCTTGATGAGGCGACAAGCTCAGTAGATACAAGAACAGAAAGACTTATCGAGAATGGTATGGATGCAATAATGGAAGGCAGAACAGTATTCGTTATTGCACACAGATTGTCAACTGTAAGAAATTCCAAGGCGATTATGGTACTTGAGAAAGGACAGATTATTGAGCGTGGAAGCCACGATGAGCTGATAGAGCAGAAAGGAAGATATTATCAGCTCTATACGGGACAGTTCGAGCTTGAATAAATCGGACATTAATATAGCTTGAATTATTGTAATTTGAAATAAATAAATAAAAAGAATATAATCAAAATATAAAAAAATAGTTAAAGAGGTGTTGGTATTGAATAATCTGATTGAGTTTTTGAAGCAGGAAGGTGTTTCTGCACAGCTTGTAGAAGAAGTCCGGCATTATTCAGAAGAACATACTGTAGATGAAGCATTAAAAAAACGTATTCCTGTACCACATTTTCATTATTATGGCAATAAGGTATGGGAAGAGGCTCTTGCAGTGCTTCTGTGTGGCAGAAATCTTTTGCTGGCAGGAGAGAAGGCAACGGGAAAAAATGTGCTTGCACAGAATCTTGCAGCAGTTTTTGAACGTCCGGCATGGGATATTTCCTTCCATGTTAATATGGATGCGGCTGCGCTGATAGGTTCTGATACATTTCACGATGGCAGGGTTACATTCAGACCCGGACCGGTGTATTGCTGTGCACAAAGTGGCGGCTTTGGGATTCTCGATGAAATCAATATGGCAAGGAATGAAGCACTTGCAGTCTTACATTCTGTACTTGATTTCAGACGTGTAATTGATGTTCCAGGATATGACAGGATAGAGGTTGCAGATGATACACGTTTTATTGCTACGATGAATTATAATTATGCAGGTACAAGGGAATTAAATGAGGCACTTGCCTCAAGATTTGTAGTTATACAGATGCCGCCACTGGCAAAGGAAGATCTTGAGAGACTGTTAAAGGATCAGTTCCCTTCACTGGTTACTAAGTATAACAAACAGTTTGCACTTTTATTTAATGAACTTCAGAAAAAATGTGAAAATGGTGAACTTACAGAGAAAGCTTTGGATCTGCGTGGATTAATTGATGCTGTAAGTCTTATAAAAAAGGGTATTCCAATCAGGGATGCATTGGATCTTGGAATTACCAATAAGATATTTGACAGCTATGAAAAAGAGCTTATACGTGATGTCATAGCTTCAAGGTTTCCTTTAAAGCTGCATAATACGGAGGTGTTTGAATAATGCGTACCATTTCTTATACTGCTAAGGAAAGACGGGCTGCTAATCAGGTATGGAATGCGGCGGAACGCTATAATTTTGATCCATTGTTTCTGGCTGTTGAAACAGGGGATTTAGATTCAGATTTATATATGAATCTTATAATTGGACTGGCATATAAGTATTATGGTGAAAAGGCAATCAGCACTTTATTTGGTTATTGGAACGGAGATATCAGTCAGGCTATGCTGGATGATCTGACATGGCTTTATCTGGAACATGTACTGTATACAGAGGAAGCATTAAAACGTCCGTCTATGACTGATTTACGGGTTTATTATGGAAAGGCTTTTTTTGCAGGTGAATATAAGCTGTCGAGGCAGGAGTGGATGAGTAAAAACCGGCTTGTATATAATATGCAGTCAGCCAGATGGAGCAGTGTGTCAGGGAAAAAGAAGGTTCTGCTGACACCAAATGAACAAAAGCTGTATGCAGAACTGACACCACAGATAATGCCTGAAACAGACCGGTTGATAGATGCTGTGCTGGCAATTTATCGCAAATTTAATCTTTTTGATGGCGTAAAACATGAAAAAAAAGCGTTGCGACTGCATTTTACAGGGGCATTTGCCCGGATAATGACAAGAATAATGCCTGTCAGCTCTGTAAGAAATAATAATGTAATGGTTATGCGTTCTTCTGAGGCGGACAATATGACTGGTGAAGCAGCTTACAGTAAAAAGAAAGATAATATAACATATAAGAAAGAAAATGATGACTGCTCTTATATTGAGAATTGTTTTGGAAGATCTGTTATATCAGAGCAGACTCTTATTAAAATAGAAAAAGAACTGTGTACAGGCAGTCATACAGGATGCCATTTATGGTTTACAGATGGAAAATATATAACAAAGAAAAATATACCGAAGGAATTTCTTCATTTAAGAGAACAGTCACAGCTGCAGGTTGAAAGAAATCATTCATATTATAATAAAAATGTACGGCTTTATGATAGTCTTATTGCACATATAGTCGAACAAATCCGTAATAGCGAATATATAAGTCAGAAGACAGATGTAATATCAGGTCAGAGAGGAAGGCTTGATACAACCAAAGTATGGCGTGCAGAATATATAGAAGATAACAGGATTTTTCACACATATGAAGATGATAATCAACCGTCCTTTACAGTGGATCTGCTTCTTGATGCATCTGCTTCAAGGCTTCAGTATCAGGAAATGCTTGCTGCGCAGGGAGTAATTATTTCCAAAAGCCTCGTGAAATGTAATATACCGGTCAGGGTAACAAGATTTTGCAGTGTTAGAGGATATACAGTTTTTCATATATTGAAGTCTTTTAGGGATAAGAAGTGCGACAATATTTTCAATTATTATGCTGCCGGTTGGAATCGTGATGGTCTTGCTTTTCGGGGAATTGGTAAAATCCTTGATATGAACCCGGGGGTGGCTGACAGGCATCTTGTGATTATTTTAACAGATGCTGCGCCTAATGACAGCCAGCGTATTCTGCCATCACAGGACAGCCCGTTTGGACATGATTATAGCGACGATATTTCTGTTAATGATGCAGCCGAAGAGGTACGTGCACTGCGTGCTAAAGGAATACATGTATCAGCCGTTTTTATGGGAAATGATGCGGCGGCCAATAGCGCAGAAAAGATTTATGGAAAAGAATTTACAAGAATACGTCGTATTGATGAGCTGGCAAAGGCGGCAGGAAGACTTATACAAAAAGAGATTCAGTCGTTGACAAGATAATTGCAAATGTGTATGTGATTAGGAATGGAGATAATAGGGTGTTGGTATTTTATATTTTTATATAATTGTGAAAATGTATATATACATAAAATGACAACTAATATAAAATAAAAAAACAAAAGAAATGGAGAATGTAATGTACTGTAAAAATTGCGGAATGAAACTGGAGAATGGGACTAAGTTCTGCGGCGGATGTGGAATGCCAGTCGATAATGAGATTTTTGAATGAAAAAATACTTGATTATATGGAGAGGACAATAATTAAGAAAAGAGGGTCATTATGAAAAGTAAGCAGAATGTAAGACATTACCTGTTTGACGTGGAAATGCTAAGACGAAGATTATTAAGACCATATTTTATAGAACTTGGACTGACAGTTGGACAGGGGCAGCCACGCATATTATATGAGTTAAGAAAATGTGATGGAATGAGCCAGAAAGAATTGTCAGATGCCTGCCTTATAGAGGTGACTACGATGTCAAGAACGCTTGACAGATTAGAGAGTATGGGACTTATTAAAAGACAGAATAATCCAGAGTGCAGGCGTTCGTGGATTATATCTTTAACAGAAGAAGGAAAGGAAAAAGCTGACAGGGTATCTGATATATTTGATATGGCTGAGGAAGTGTTCCGCAAAGGTATAGGCGAAGAAGAGCTTAACAGTATGTGTGCAACGCTTGAAAAGATAGAGAATAATCTTAATGAAGCTATAGAGGAGCAAAGCACGGAGGGGAATAATTAACAGGTAATAGTATCTGATAATAGTATTCAATTATATTATTTTCAAATTATATTGCAAAGTAGTATTATTTGTATTACAATAACTAATACAAATAATACTACTTTTTTATTTGCCTTATTAATAAGATTGTGAAAAGGTTATATTTGTTTAATGTAAGGTTCATAAGATATCGGTTAGGTCAATTCTATGTTGTGAATATTGTGTCAGGAAAGGAGTTAATACAATGATTATTGAATTAGATATGAATAGCAGTACACCTATATATGTCCAGCTTCGTAATCAGATTGTAATGGGAATTGGACGTGGTGAATTAAAGCTTGGCGAGAGCCTGCCAACGGTAAGACAGCTTGCACAGTATATTGGAGTTAATACAATGACAGTGAATAAAGCGTACCAGATATTAAAGACAGAAGGATATATTAAAATTGACCGCAGGCACGGAGCAATAGTATCAGATAATATTGATATGGATATTGTATTCAGGGAAAAGCTTGAAAATGAACTTGAATTATTATTAGCAGAAGCAGCTATCAATGGAATGGATAAGAACGATTTTCTTAGTATGTGCAATGAAATATATTCAAAAATCAAAGTGTCAGGTGACAGTGAACCAAAGACAACATAAATACAAAAGTAAAAGCATTTTGGTGATTGGACGGGGAGGATAATATTATGGAAATAGCATTGTTTATGATAGCTTTAGTAACCAATATATTTACAATTTTAATTCTGAGATTTGGATTTATAGGCAATTATGAATATAAGCAGGGAATGATTCTTGGTGTTCATATACCACAGGAGAATATTGGTGATGAAGAAGTAGTAAGCCTTATGGAAAAGGCAAAGCGTAATTATAAAATATTCCAGAATGTTAATGTGGTTCTTGGTATAGTGATATGTTTTGTGAATTTTCTTAATATGATAATATTTGTGCTTATCTGGTGTGTGTGGCTGATTGGTTATGCTGTAGGCATAGAATTACTGATTATTATGCCACATAGGAAAATGTATGATATAAAGATTAAGAATAAATGGGTTATAGAAAGCCAGAAAAGGATATATGCAGATACTTCCCTGTCAGCGGGCAGAGGAGAAGTTAAGCTGTATTATCATTTAATACCGATATGTTCTGAGATTGTTACAGGTATTATTCTGTGGGCAGTAAAGGGTGGAACAAAGGATTTTAATCAGGCACTTATATTATTACTTATTACATTGCTTGTATCGTTGATATCATTTGTATTTAATGTGGCATTTAATAAAAGAGAAAGAACTGTATATAGTAAAGATTCAGCTGTTAATCAGGCAGTCAACAAGACTGTTAAAAAATATATATTTAAAGGATTGCTAATAACTAATATAATCACTGCTTTCTCGTGGATATATATATTTATTGAATATATCGGACATAGCAGAATAACAGATGCAGACTATTATGTGTATATGGGAATTCAATTTATGTATACACTTGTTATTTTATGGATGATTATTGTTATCGGAAAGAAGAAAGAGGAGATACTTAACAGAGATAACGAGCCGTTATATGTAGATGATGATGAGTATTGGAAAACTGGATTCTATAATAACCCTGCTGATCCTAAAGTATTAGTCAAGAACAGACTGAGTGATACGAATTATTCATTCAATCTTGGTAATAAAGCTGGAAAAGCAATAATGTGGTCGCTTGAGGCTGTCGTTGCCGGATTTATTATATGGTTTGTGGCTATTATGATACCATATATTAATGTCCATATAGATACAGAAATTAAAGATAATTACTTCACGGTAAAAGCTGTGGGATATGAGTTCTCAATCAATATTGATGATATTGAGGAAGTACAGCTTATGGATAAAATGCCTAAAGACAGCTTTACAAGAACTAATGGCGGGGCAACAGAAGAGTATAATATAGGTAATTATAAAGGCAATACATATGGAAAATGTATGCTTTTTATATGGAATGGATATGGACCTGTGGTTATGATAAAGGGAGATAACAAGACAGTATTTGTTAATTATAAGGAAGATGGGGAAGCATTAAAGCTTTATGAGCAGTTGTCTGGTGCAGATAAAATATGACTACTTCGTAGTCACTTAGAAGTTTCTTCGAAACTTCGTATGCGTGGAAAAGCTGCGCAAAAAATAAGATATAATGAGCATATCAAAATTGCATTTTACATTTAATGATAAAAGATGTATAATCTGTGTTAATGAAAACCTAATTAATAAATATCGCGATAGATTAGATTTCACTATTTATATTTATAAGGGAGGAATCTGATATGCTATTTAAGAAGGATATTAACAAAAAAATCGAACATCTTGTAAAGAAGAATGATTTCTATGCAGTTGCAGATTATGTATATGGAACTAAGGAAGAGAAGCTTGATCTGGCTAAAGCCTTAGGAACTAACGATAATAACAGCAGTGTTGATTTATTGTTAAGACTTGTTGATGATAAAGATGATGATGTTGTATATGCAGCTTGTGAGGCATTAAGAAATGTCGGATCAGAACACAATACTGCGGATTTACTTGAGAAGCTTAATAATCTTCCAAAAGAAAAAGAGCATTTAAGAGAAGAAATCAGCAGGACTGTACAGGAATTACATCATAGAAATTAATATAAACGATATATAAGACTTATTGAAATATATCAGAAAGATAAAATATATGTAAACTGTATAAAAGTGTATGGTGGTTGTATAATGAAGTTTATAGATAGCTGATAACGTTATAATAAAAAGAAAGGGTACTGGAATTATGTTTTCAGTACCCTTTTTTGAGTTTGGTAATTGATCCCCTTTATTAGTTATTGTTGGTTATGGACGCTGTCCAAGTCCACCCTCAAGTGTGAGAGTTTCACCTGTCATATACTTAAAGTCTGGAGATGCAAGCTGTACGCATACACGTCCGATTTCAAGCTCAGCATCACCGAAATGGCCTGCTGGTGGAGTATGAACATTTTTATCAAATGCCTCTGGATAAGCGTTCTTGAACTGCTCAAGCTGTGATGTCCACGCAAGAGGGCATATAATATTAACATTAATCCCATCTTTAGCCCATTCAGTTGCAGCAACTCTTGTAAGGCCTCTTATACCTTCCTTAGCGGCGGCATATGCACACTGTCCAAAGTTACCAAAAAGTCCAGCACCAGAAGCAAAGTTAATTACAGAGCCATTACTTTCCTTAAGATAAGGATAGCAGGCTTTCATATAATAAAATGCGGCATAAAGACCTGAATACATAGCAAGATTGAACTGCTCTGTAGTATGTTCAGCAAGTGGAACTCCGGAAGCAGAGGCCTGTGCGTTATTGATAAGCACATCAATATGTCCAAATGTATCAATTGTCTGCTTAACGACATTAGCTACAACAGCTTCATTATCAGCAGAGGCATTAACATCTGCCTGAATTGTAAGAACCTTGATATTGTAAAGCTTTTCTAATTCTTCTTTAGCGGCGGCAAGCTTGCTTTCATTACGTCCTGTAATGACAATATTAGCACCCTCCTTAGCATAAGCTGTAGCAATTCCATATCCGATAGAACCACATCTTCCGTCACTTAATACGGCACGGCCAGCCCCTGTTATAATGGCGGTTTTACCTGTTAAAAATCCCATAAATCTAATCTCCCTGTCTGTGATATTTACGATAATCAGGAATAAGTTAAAGCACACAATGTACTTTCGATAAATTCCAGTCGTGGATTTATAATAACATAGTCAGACTAAACAAACAATATAATTATGCGAAAATTATTATCAAAAAGAAGAAAAATACTAAAAACTATTTAAAATAACAGAAATGTTAAAAAAATATCAAAATTATATCACAAAATACTGTTAATTGATAATTTGTTAACAAAAAGTAGTTCAGCACAAAACAATGTGCAAGATACAGTAATTAGCAGAGCTGATAGAGGAGTTACCTGATATTAATAATGTGTATACATAAAAATTAATGTTGAATTAATAAAGAGGATATTAAAGAAGTCAAGAATTGAATAATATAATTAAATGGCAGAATAATGAGGTAAAATAATTAATTGGTTTACTGAACACCGGATAATATTATGTGATTCATTAGATTTATGGAAAAGAGGATAATTTTAACAAAGATGGTGAATTCTTTTTGTTTTTGACACTTATATCATATTAATGTAGAATAAAATGGTTTATTATGATAATATCTTGTATACACTATTGTTGTATAATATTCCACGGAAGCTTCATACCGGCGCGCATAGGGTATGAATGATTATGGACAGAGGATATGCGCAGAAATGAGGATTATTATGTCAGATATAAAAGGAAGAATTCATTCAGTAGAAAGTTTTGGTTCAGTTGACGGACCTGGTGTAAGATATATAGTATTTCTTCAGGGGTGTCATATGAGATGTAAATATTGCCATAATCCAGAGACCTGGAAGTTAGAGGATGGCGAACTCCAGACACCACAGGAAGTATTTGATAAGGCTTACAGATACCATAACTACTGGAAAGATAATGGAGGCATAACTGTGAGTGGTGGAGAAGCACTTCTTCAGATTGAATTTGTTACAGAGCTTTTTAAGATAGCCAAGAAAGAAGGAGTTCATACAACTCTTGATACATCAGGCAATCCATTTACATTTGAAGAACCATTTATAAGCAAGTTCAATGAGCTTATGGCAGTTACAGATCTTTTTATGCTCGATATTAAGCATATTGACGATGAAAAGCATAAGAAACTTACAGGCTGGACTAACAAGAATATATTAGATATGGCAAAATATCTTTCGGATAATAACAAGGATATGTGGATACGTCACGTACTTGTGCCAAAGGTTACAGATGATAAGGAAGATTTACAGGCACTTTCAGATTTCGTTAAGTCATTAAAGACAGTTAAGAGATTTGAAATTCTTCCATATCACACACTTGGTGTATTTAAGTGGCACGATCTTGGTGTGAAATATGAGCTTGAAGATATTATGCCTCCAACTAAGGAAGAAATACAGAGAGCTGACGATATACTTCATACAGGTGATTACAAGGGATATCTTGAAAAATGAGGAAAATACCGTGAACAAAGAGGAACTTAACAATTTATTGGAAAATGTTGCCTCTGGTGCTATTTCTCCGAAAGAGGCGGCAGATAGTATTAAATTAGAATCATTTAAGGATTTAGGCTTTGCCAAGGTTGATACCAACAGGGAATTAAGACAGGGAATGTCGGAAGTTATATATGGCAAAAGCAAGACTAAAGAGCAGATTGCCGGTATAGTTGGTGCAATGCTTGAAGAAAAAGAAAAGACAATCCTTATAACCAGAATGAGCAGGGAAGCCGCTGATTATGTGGCACAGCAATATAACCTGAATTATGATGAATTATCGCAGATTGGAATAATTGGCGATATGCCAGAAAAGAATGGCAAGGGCAGGATTGTTGTAGCAACAGGCGGAACAAGTGATATACCAGTTGCCGAGGAAGCAGCCAGGACAGCAGAAGTATATGGCAATGAAGTTGTAAGGCTGTATGATGTTGGCGTTGCAGGAATGCACAGGCTTATGAACCATATTGATGCTATAATGAATGCAAGAGTTATAATTGCAATTGCTGGTATGGAAGGCGCACTTGCAAGTGTCATAGGAGGTATGGCTGACTGCCCTGTTATAGCTGTTCCAACAAGTGTTGGTTATGGAGCTAATTTTGGCGGTTTGTCAGCACTGCTTTCAATGCTTAATTCCTGTGCAAGCGGTGTAAGCGTTGTTAATATTGACAATGGCTTTGGTGCGGGATATCTGGCGAGTATGATAAATCATATGTGATGTGGATTATACAATGTAGATTATATGTGATGGCAAGTGGTATCGGTCGGTGCCGGTGTGATTGCAGGTAGTATTATATATTATTTTTGTAATTAATTATAATGCATATCATATAGTGAAACCGAGTTATATATTATATATAAGACATAATAACCCCCAAGCAGATTATGAAAATGTTTATTCATAATTTACTTGGGGGTTGTTTGATGAAAATATTAATATTTAAGCTTCAGAGTTTCTTCTGCTTTATTAAATATAAGCTAGATGACCTCCGGGTCAACATCATCAGACTGATACTGAGAATAAATAGCTTCTATATTTTTTTTGTAAATGTTCTGGGTAATATTAAATAGATTTCTTACATCATCATTATAAAATGTATATTTGTCGGAATCAAGTATCTGAATAAGATTTAGAAATTAAAACAATCATAAGTGTTCATACTAATTCAATTAAATAGTATAATTCCACATAAAATCCTGATAATAAATCTTATATATGTACAATCTGCACAAAAAAGAATATGAATGTTTGTGAATGATAATAATTGATTATGAATGAATATGGAGTTATTATAATGATAACAAAAGGAACGTGACCAGAAGGGAGGGATATAAAGTGATATATACCGTAACATTTAATCCATCACTTGATTATATTGTATCTGTTAAAGATTTCAGACCAGGTATGACTAACAGGACGAGCAGTGAGTTAATGCTTGCCGGAGGTAAAGGAATTAATGTATCTATAGTTCTTGGCAATCTTGGAATAAAGAGTACAGCGTTAGGTTTTATTGCTGGATTTACTGGAGATGAGATTGTAAGAAGACTGCATAATGGTGGCATTAATTCAGAATTTATCAAAATTAATGACGGAATTTCAAGAATTAATATTAAATTAAAGTCGATTGATGGAACGGAGATTAATGGACAAGGACCACATATAGATAGTTCTCATATTGAACAGCTTATGAACAGATTAAGAAGACTTGAAAGCGGTGATGTTCTTGTTCTTGCGGGTAGCATACCGGCAGGCATATCAGATAATATATATAAAGACATTATGGATATGTTAAAGGACAAAGGTGTTCAGATTGTGGTTGATGCAACAAGCAGGCTGTTGACTAATGTATTGGAATATAATCCATTTTTTATAAAGCCTAACCAGCACGAGCTTGGAGATATATTTAATGTGACACTTAATACACAGGAAGAAGTTATTCCGTATGCTTTGGAATTAAAGAAAATGGGTGCTGTTAATGTATGTGTATCAATGGGTGGAAAAGGTGCAATACTTGTAGCAGATGATGGCAATGTGTATAAAGCAAAGGCTCCGGACGGGATACTTAAGAATTCAGTGGGGGCAGGAGATTCGCTTGTAGCGGGCTTCCTTTCAGGCTGGATTGAAAAGAAAGATTATGAGTATGCGTTCAGGAAAGGTGTTGCAACAGGGAGTGCCAGTGCATTTTCGGAAAGATTGGCAACTAACGGAGAAGTTAATGATCTTATAGGTAAAGTTACTATAATCAGATAATTATTACAGAGTGTTTAAACTTATTATAAATATGGAGGTATGTATATGAGGATTACCGATTTATTAAGTGCTTCAAGTATAGATCTTAATGCAAAGCCTTTAAATAAAAAAGAGGCAATAGAGCAGGCTGTGAAGCTTATGGCGGCCAGCGGTAATATTACAGATATTGAAGCGTATACGAAGCAGGTTATTGCAAGAGAAGAAGAAAGCACAACTGGTGTTGGAGAGGGAATTGCCATACCACACGGCAAATGCAGTGCGGTAAGCAGACCGGGACTTGCAGCTATGATTATAAGGGATGGAGTTGATTATGATTCATTAGATGGTGAACCTGTTAATGTATTGTTTCTTATAGCAGCTCCGGATAGTGAGGATAATGTTCATCTAGATGTATTAAGCAAGCTTTCGGTGCTTCTAATGGATGAAGAATTTATCAGAAAGTTAAAAGCAGCTAAGGATATTGGGGAATTTCTTGAAGTTATCGATAATGCAGACAGTGAAAGCAAGAGCATTGATGAAAGATTGCAGGATACAGGCACATATAATGCTGGCAATAGTGATACGAATCCGGCTGACAGGTATATAGTGGCTGTAACTTCGTGTCCTACAGGTATTGCACATACGTATATGGCAGCTGAGGGTCTGGAAAAAGCAGCTAAAAAGGCAGGCTGTACAATTAAGATAGAGACAAGAGGTTCAGCAGGTGCTAAAAATGTGCTTACAGATGAAGATATAGAAAAAGCGGAATGTATAATAGTTGCGGCAGATGCCAAAGTGCCAATGGCAAGGTTTGAAGGACATAAGGTTATAGAATGTCAGGTATCAGACGGAATTAATAAAGCTGATGAATTAATAAGTCAGGCACTTAGCGGTGATGTTCCCGAATATCAGGTACATGGGATGGGCAGATCTTCTGATGATAGTCAGGCAGCTGCGGTTAAGAAGAATAAATCAGGCGGAGTTGGACATCAGATATATACACAGCTTATGAATGGTGTTTCGCATATGCTTCCATTTGTAGTTGGCGGTGGTATTCTGATTGCCATAGCATTTCTTATTGATGGAATTAATGTTGATATGAACAGTCTTTCTGAAGCTGAAAGAGCTAATTTTGGTACTATAACACCAGTTGCAGCTTTGTTTAAGAATATAGGTGGAGCAGCATTTGGATTTATGCTTCCTGTGCTTGCAGGATATATTGCAATGGCAATAGGTGACAGACCGGCACTGGCACTGGGTTTTGTCGGAGGATATATTGCAGCTAATGGAAAGTCTGGATTTTTAGGTGCTTTAGTTGCAGGCTTTGCGGCTGGATACATTATTTTAGGTTTAAGAAAATTGTGTGACAAGCTTCCAGAAGCACTTGAAAAGATTGCACCTGTGCTTATATATCCGGTTGTGGGAATTCTTGTTATAGGACTTGGAATGAACTATGTAATAGAGCCTGTTATGGGGGCGATTAATACAGGGCTTAATTCATTCCTTGTTGGAATGGGAAGTTCAAGCCGTATAATTCTTGGATTTGTGCTTGCAGCAATGATGGCAATTGATATGGGTGGTCCATTTAATAAAGCAGCATATGTATTTGGAACAGCTTCAATTGCATATGGTAATTACGATATTATGGCAGCAGTTATGATTGGTGGTATGGTTCCACCTTGTGCTATTGCACTTGCTACAATGTTATTTAAGAATAAGTTCACTAAGGAAGAAAGAGAGGCAGGACCAACCAACTTTATTATGGGACTTGCATTTATAACAGAAGGTGCCATTCCATATGCGGCGGCAGATCCGCTTCACGTTATACCAGCATGCCTTATTGGTTCTGGAATAGCAGGAGCAATAAGTATGTTATTTAAGTGCACGTTAATGGCTCCACACGGTGGAATATTCGTGTTCCCGGTTGTCGGCAACCCATTATATTATCTTTTAGCATTAGTTGTTGGAACAATCGTTTCTTGTTTCCTTCTTGGAGTATTAAAGAAGAAGGTTAATGAATAGATTTGTTAATAAAATATAATTTTAAAATAAAGTATATGACTGTAGCCTGGCGTATCTGGTATGGTCCTGTTAAAAACACAATATATAAATATAAAAAACACAAAATATACCAAAACGAAACGTTTAAAATAAAAGATACGCAGAAAAGAGGTTTATTATGAAAGAATTTAATTATACAATTACAGACAAAGAAGGAATCCATATGAGACCAGCAGGTGAACTTGTAAAAGCAGCTAAGCAGTTTGAGAGTAGTATATTAATTAAGAAAGACGGAAAGACTGCTGACTGCAAGAAGGTATTTACAATAATGTCATTAGCAGTAAAATGTGGACAGGAAGTAACAGTAAATGTAGAAGGTACAGACGAAGAACAGGCAGCTGCAAAGATTGAAGAATTTATGAAAGCTAATATGTAAATTAAAGTGCCAGGGTTAAAGTATATAAATTAAAATACCTAATTAAAGGGCTGAAATTAAAGAAAGGAGGGGCTGTTATGTATGAATATAAAGGAAAAAGCGTGTTTGGCGGGATAGCCATAGGCAGAATTAAAGTGTACAGTAAAGAACAACAGCAGGTTAAGCGGATGCATATTGATGATTGTGAGAGCGAGAAGCAAAGATATATTAATGCCGTTGATAAAGCAGTTGAACAGTTAGGTATGCTTTATGATAAGGCTTTAAAGGAAGTCGGTGAAGCCAATGCGGCAATATTTGAAATGCACCAGATAATGCTTGAAGATGACGATTATAAAGAGTCGGTTCTTAATATAATTGATAATCAGAATGTTAATGCTGAATATGCAGTTGCACAGACCTCGGATAACTTTTCATCAATGTTTGCGGCTATGGACGATGAATATATGAGAGGCAGGGCTTTAGATGTAAGAGATATTTCTGAAAGACTTATAACTATTCTTAGTGGTGGTAAAAGCAGTACAATAGAATCTGATGAGCCGTCAATAATCATTGCAGAAGATTTGGCACCATCGGAAACTGTACAGATGGATAAAGAAAAGATATTATCATTTGTAAGTGTTAAGGGTTCGGTTAATTCACATACAGCTATACTTGCAAGGACAATGGGGATACCAGCCCTTATAGGAACAAAAGGTGTTCTTGATGAAGATATAGACGGCTTAACAGGCATTGTTGACGGCTTTAATGGAGTTGTGTATATCAATCCTGATAGCGAGACACTTGACCGCTACAAGAAAGAACAGGCGAAGTATATAGAACAGAAGGAACTTTTAAACAGACTTAAGGGAAAAGAAGATGTAACGCTTGATGGAACAAAGATAAAGTTGTATGCTAATATTGGTAATGTTAAGGATATAGCGTTAGTTCTTGCTAATGATGCGGCAGGAATAGGATTGTTCAGGAGTGAATTCATCTATCTTGAGAGAACTGATTTTCCGACAGAAGAGGAACAGTTTAATATATATAAGACTGTTGCGGAAAATATGGCTGGAAAGCCGGCTATAATAAGAACACTTGATATAGGTGCAGACAAGCAGTGTGACTATTTTAATCTTGATAAAGAGGACAATCCGGCATTAGGTGTGAGAGCTATCAGAATATGCCTTACAAGAACGGATATATTTAAGACACAGTTAAGAGCTTTATACAGGGCGAGTGCATATGGCAATATTCATATTATGTATCCGATGATTGCTAATATGTGGGAGATAGACCGCATAAAAGAGATTGAAAATGAGGTGAAGGCTGAGCTTGCGGCTCAGGAGATTAAGATAGGAAGCCCAAAGACAGGAATAATGATAGAGACACCGGCGGCTGCAATGATTAGCGATGAGCTTGCAAAAAAGGTTGATTTCTTTAGTATTGGAACTAATGATTTGACGCAGTACACATTGGCTGTTGACAGGCAGAATCCTAAGCTGGATACATTTTTTGATGCACATCACCCAGCAGTGCTAAAGATGATTAAAATGGTTGTCGATAATGCACATAGAGCCGGGATATGGGCAGGAATATGTGGAGAGCTTGGAGCTGATACAAGCCTTACACAGAAGTTTCTTGAAATGGGTGTTGATGAATTGTCGGTTTCGCCGGGGAGAATTCTTCCAATCAGAAAGATTATCCGTGACACTGATGTATCTGAATTATAATTGGTATATTGGAAAAGGTGATTGTTATGCTTGCAGAGAAAAGACACGAATATATACTTCAGGAGTTGAAACGCAAGGGAAGTATAACTGTCAATGAGATTAAAGAAGAACTTGGAATTTCTGAATCTACAATTAGAAGAGATTTGAATTTGCTTGATGAAGAAGGCAAGCTTGTCAAGGTATTTGGAGGTGCAGTATCAGCAGGTTTTGAAGTTTCAGGCAGTGAACCAAGCGTTACGCAGAAGCGTGAAATAAATATTAATGGCAAGAAGCTTATTGCAAAATATGCGGCAGGACTTATAGAACCTGATGATTTTGTATATATGGATGCAGGCACTACAACAGGTTGTATGATTGATTATATAACAGAAAAGCGGGCGGTATATGTGACTAATGCTGTTACACACGCAAGAAATCTTGCGGCGTTAGGTTTCAGGGTTATACTTATAGGTGGTGAGCTTAAGGGTTCAACAGAAGCAGTAGTAGGTGCTAATGCTATTGAAATGTTAAGAAATTATAATTTCAACAAAGGATTTTTTGGTACAAATGGCATAAGTATTAAATGTGGATTTACGACGCCTGATATTAATGAGGCAGAAGTTAAGAAAATGGCGATGTGCCATTGCAATCACAAAATAATTCTTGCAGACAGCACCAAATTCGATAATGTAAGTTCAGTGACATTTGCAAGGATTGATACAGCTAAGATAATAACTGATGAAGAAGTGCCTGCTGGTTATAGGGATTATAATATTTATAAGGTGAATGGATGATGTTATAATTAAAAAATGAACAATATTAAAAGGGACTTTTTAAGTCCCTTTTTTAGTAAGTTATTTCTGTCTGTTGCTAAGCTGTTCAGATATAGCCTGTTTAATGGCATTGAAAGACTCTTTGCTTATATCGTGTTCGATACGGCACGCATCCTCCTCGGCAGTCTGCTTATTGACACCAAGCTGTATTAACCAAGAAGAAAGTATCTGATGTCTTTCATAAATCATCTCGGCAATTTCCCTGCCAGAGTCTGTAAGGTATATATAACCTTCTTTAGTTACGCGTATATGTTCTGATTCACGAAGATTCTTCATAGCAATGCTGACGCTTGACTTCTTATAGCCCATTTCGTTGGCAATATCAATTGAACGCACAACAGGCAGTTTCTTGCTAAGCATAAGTATTGTTTCTAAATAATCTTCAGCTGATTCGTGGATGACCATAATTATTCCCCCTGACTAACATTTATGTGAATTAATAAATAATTGTAGATTATAAAGCAATTAATAAATAATTAATGTAAATATAATACTAATAAGTATAATAAGTATAACATAAACCTGGCAAATAATCAAACTTATAGTTAGTGCGAATTATCTATGCCTTTCAAAGCTGTATAAATATGTGCTATAATAAAGCTGTACATAGTGGGAGATTTGAAAAAAGCTAGAGCTGCCCTTACAAGGCACCAGATTGATATGCGTAAAATGTACGCAGAAAAGAGGATTATTATGAATATTAATATAGATAAATTACACTGCCTTATAGATTTACACGTTCACCTTGATGGTTCAGTCAGTATTCCAATGGCTAAGAGGCTGGCTCTTATTAATGGTATTGAACTTAATGAAAGTGAAGAAGACCTGAAAGAAAGATTACAGGTGTCCAAAGACTGCAGGGATTTGAATGAATATCTGGAAAAATTTGAATTTCCACTGACACTTTTGCAGAAAGCTGAAGCTATTACTGAATGTGTGAGAATGTTAATAGCTGGGCAGGATAGTCAGGGGATAATGTACAGTGAGATAAGATTTGCACCACAGCTTCATATGCAGAAGGGGTTGACACAGGAAGAGGTTGTGCAGGCGGCAATAAAAGGACTCGGTAATTCAGATTATCACAAGCTTATATTATGCTGCATGAGGGGAAGTGATAATGAGGAGCTTAATAAAGAAACGATAAGGATTGCCCATACATATTTTGGACGTGGAGTTGTGGCACTAGATCTTGCCGGTGCAGAAAAATTATATCCAACAAAGCAGTTTGTTGGAATATTTAAAGAAGCTTTGGCATATAATATTCCGTTTACAATACACGCAGGTGAAGCAGATGGAGAAGAAAGCATAAAGACGGCAATATATATGGGAGCTGAAAGAATAGGACACGGAATAAGGGCAGCCTGGTCAGAGGATATGATTAAGGAGCTGGCAGATAAGAATATTCCGTTAGAATTGTGTCCTACAAGTAACCTTAATACGAAAGTTGTTGATAATATTGCTGATTATCCAATTATGAAACTTATTAATAATGGTGTTAAAGTTACCATAAATACGGACAATATGATGGTTTCAGGCACAAGTATTAAAAATGAGCTTAAATTACTTGTGCAAACATTTCCTATAAATGGTATAATATTAAAGAATTTGCTTATTAATTCAGCAGAAGCTGCATTTGCCAAGGATAGCATTAAAGAACAGCTTAAAAGAAAGATATATGAAGAATTGGATGGGGTTACTTATGAATGAAGTTAATGAGTTATTTACAAAGGAGAATGTTGAACAGATAGTTGTTCCACAGGTTGTAAAAGATGATTTACTAAGCATTATAGAGGAAAAGCTAAAAAGAGCAGGATTTTACTACAGAATTGCATACAGGGTCAAGGCAGTTGATTCTATGGTGAATAAGCTTATATTTAAAGATTACAGACGTCCGGGTACGGAGAATGAAGATAAGAAAATGCAGGATCTTGTAGGAATAAGAATAATCCTATATTTTGTTGATGATGTAGATATATGCAGAAAGCTTTTAGATACATTATTTATATCTCCAGGAATGTGGGAGACTACGGAGAATAATGAATATGAATTCAAGGCTATGAAGGTCAATGGAATATTCAAGCTTCCAGCATATCTTAGCAAGACAATTGTCAATCCATATCTGTCAGATTATGTTGACGATACATTTGAGGTTCAGGTAAGGACGAACTCATTTGAGGGCTGGCACGAGATTGAGCACGATATGAGATATAAAGGCTCGGCGTTTGGAATAGGTAACGAAGCACTGGCAAGAAAGATGAACAGTATTCTTGCTACATTTGAACTGTGTGATGATTCGATAGCAGGGCTGCTTGAAGATTTAGGACACCAGCATTACAAAGACAAGAAATGGAATGATATGTTAAGGTGTCACTACAGGTTAAAGTTTGAGAATGAACCACTGCATCCATACATAGAGGAGCTGTTTGACTCAGACACAGAGCTTGCAAAGATATTTTATAAGGCACCAAGACAAGGGGCTATTGAACAGTTATGGCTTGATACTTCAGAGAATGGAATAGAGCTTACACTTAATAATATAGTAAAGATTGTCAATCAGATAGGCCCTGATGATGAAAGGCTTAACGAGGCATTTAGAAAGATAGAGCAGGAGCATAAGAATAAACAGGAATTCGAGGCTGGCGGTAAAAGACGCCGCTTTGAGCCATTTAAACCGCTTGGCAATTATAAGGTATTCCAGTCACATTCCTGCATTGATCTTACTAATCTTTCTATGGAGGACGCATTTAAAAAGGCAGTTAATTACATATATTCGTGGGTACATTCAAGATTTAATGAAGTATTTGATGATATGCCGGGCAGTGTGGATACATATGATAATGAAAGACCGGGGTATAAGGTATCGCTTGAATATGATAATGAGAATTTATATTTCAAGGAGATTACAACGCATCTTGATTCTAAGGTCGCTAACAGACTGTGGATATCGGTTGCTACTATTAAGAAAGATGGTGACAGGCTTTTATTTGACGTAAGTAATGAATATGCTGAGCCAGCAGATAAGTACAGAGATAATGAAAATGTATTGTTCAGCCGTCCTAACTTCTATGGAGAGATAGCAGATAATATTGGAATCTGTGATGTGGAGAGGTTAAGACAGAATGTAAGGGGTATTGATAATGAAGAAGAATACAATACATTAAAGGATCTTATTAAAGATGATAATAGGCAGTTCCCTGTAGTTGTATTTGTGGCATCAGATGATTATTGGATAGAAAAGTTTGATGTGGACTATTTTGCATATCTTGTGGGGTATTATGCACATATTAAGAGGATTACAACAGATGAACTTTCTGAGCAATTTGCTAAAGATTATGATTTGGACGAAGACGAGTTTAGGGATTCAATCACTGTATTTTATCCAGGCAGAGAACCTAACACAAGTTATAAGTCGCATATCTTAAATACTACATTTGAGGTTATAAAGATAGAGAAAAGAAAATACTGGAATGAGAATGGGTGTAGGGCGTTCAGGCGACAACTTGTTTCAGATATAAGAGAGAATAATGTCATTATGTAGATAACAGAGGGGTAGAAAGTTATGAGTAGAGGGAATAATAAAAGCAGTATTGCCGCAGAAGGAACACAATGGTATGGAAATATTGTATCAAGCACGCTTCAGGCATATTACGAGGTGTACTATGTCAATCTTTCAGATAATACCTGCAAAAGAATATATCCGTGGTATATCGAGGATAATGAGTTTATAGATTATACTAACGAGGTCAACCGCAGAATATCAGGTAATATCATATGTAATAATTCGGAGGAAGATGTGTCAACGCTTCTTGCAGTTGATAATCTTAAATGTGAATTAAAACATAAAGATAAGATAGAATACAGATACAAAAGACAGGTAACCAATGGAGTATTCAGGTGGTGTCTTGTAAGTGTTGTCGTTGAGAAGCGGAAAAATGGTGAGCCTGTAAGTGTTATTCTTATGATAAGGGACATTGAAGATGTTATAAAGAAAGAGATTGAACAGCAGCTTCTTATAGAAGAAGCACTTGCACAGGCTGAAAGTGCTAGCAGGGCAAAGGGAAAGTTCCTTTCTGATATGTCGCACGAAATCAGGACACCTATGAATGTGATTCTTGGATATGCCTCAATTGCACAGAATAATATGGATAATCGGGATCAGGATAAGGTTAAGGATTGCCTTGAAAAGATTAAAGAAGCTGGAAATCATCTGATTGGTATTATTAATGATGTGCTTGAGGTGTCAAGGATAGAGCAGGGAAAGATTAATATAGAAAATGAAAAAAGCGACATTTATGAGCTTATGACAGATTTCTATAATCTTGTAGAAATTCAGGCGGCAGTAAAGAAACAAAAGATGACAATTGATCTTGAGGGTATAACTGATAAATATGTGTATATGGATTGGACGAGAATAAGCCAGGTGCTTATTAATCTTATTAACAATGCAATCAAATATACGCCGGTTGGCGGACATATAGATGTTATTGTGAAAGAAGACTGCAATAATAATATAGGGGATAATATACATAATTATATTATTATAGTGAAGGATGATGGCAGGGGAATAGATGAAAAGGATATGCCATCATTATTTGATTTGTATACAAGGGGAGCATACGATAATGATATATCAGTAGAGGGAACAGGGCTTGGACTGTCTATATCCAAGCAGATAATTGAACTTATGAATGGAACAATAGATGTTGACAGTAAGTTAGGCGAAGGTACAACATTTACAGTAAAGTTACCGCTTCAATATGTTGTCAGGACACAGGCCGATAAAAATGTGACTGACAACGGGACAGATAATAATATAATAAAGAATAATCAGAGCCTGTCAGATATAAAGGTAATGGTTGTTGATGATAATCAGTATAACAGGGAAATTGCCTGCGAGCTTTTACGGGAAAATGGTGCTCATATAATTGAGTGTGCCAGTGGAAGTGAAGCTGTAGATTATATAAAATATCGAAATGGTATTGTGGATATTATTCTTATGGACGTGTGTATGCCGGATATGGATGGTTTTGAGGCTACACGTTTAATAAGACAGTTAGAAAAAGACAGATGGCAGGATATTCCAATTGTAGCAATGACAGCTAATGCATTTGATGAGGACAGGAAGAAGGCATTGGAGCACGGAATGAATGGACATATAGCCAAACCATTCGATATAGATACATTTGCAGAAACAGTATTAGAATATGTAAAATATTAAGTTGACATAAGTGCATAAGTAGGGTACGATTTAGTGTATTAAAGTAATAAAATATTCACGTATTAGAGAAGTGAATTGCAAGAACAGAATGGAGATTAATATGAGGAACTGTACCAACACGCGATTATTAAGGAAAATGCTTATTGTACTTTTATTATGCTCTTTTATAGCAGGTACATTTACTGCCTGTTCAGATAAGAAGCAGTCAGACGGCAAGACAACATTTACAGTGGGTTTTGATGCGGAATTTCCACCTTATGGTTACAAAGATGAGAGTGGAGAATATGTTGGATTTGACTTATCTTTAGCAGAAGAAGTATGCAGACGTAATGGCTGGGAACTTGTCAAACAGCCAATCGACTGGGATTCTAAAGATATGGAACTTTCATCTGGAAGCATAGATTGTATATGGAATGGATTTACTATGGACGGAAGGGAGTCCGATTATACATGGACAACTCCATATATTGATAATTCACAGGTTGTAATAGTAAAGTCAGATTCAAGCATTAATTCATTATCAGACTTAGCAGGAAAAGTTGTTGTTGTGCAGTCAGACTCATCTGCACTTGCAGCATTTACCGGTGAAGATGCAGAACCGGAAAATGTTGCACTTGCTAAAAGCTTTGCCTCATTACAGCAGGTTGGTGATTATAATGGTGCATTTATGAATCTTGAGGCTGGTTCAGTTGATGCGATATGTATGGATATGGGTGTTGCCAATTATGAACTTAATGCAAGAGGCGGCAGATTCAGAATGTTGTCACAGCATGTATCTAATGAACAGTATGGAATAGGCTTTAAACTTGGCAATACAGAATTAAGAGATAAAGTACAATCAACACTTCTTGATATGCTTGATGATGGAACATTTCTTTCGATAGCTGAAGAATGGGGACTTGAGGAAAGCATATGCTTAAGTGCTGATAATGTTGTAAATGATAGTGATTTAGCTGTTGATAAAGGTAATTTCTTTGTTGAACTTGGAAGCGTTGTATCCAAGCTTGCAGAAGGTATGCTTGCATCACTTGCAATATTCGTACTTACACTTGTATTCTCACTTCCACTAGGACTTTTACTTATGTTTGTAAGATTGTCAAAGGTAAATGTAATAAGATGGATTGCAAAGATATACATATCAATAATGAGAGGAACACCCCTTATGTTACAGCTTTTAGTTGTGTTCTTTGGTCCATATTATGTATTTGGAATTTCGCTTTCTTACAGTTATAGATTTTATGCGGTAATTATAGGATTTGCACTTAATTATGCGGCATATTTTGCAGAGATATTCAGATCGGGAATTCAGGCGATACCAGCAGGACAGAGTGAAGCTGCGACAGTTCTTGGTTACACAAGGGCACAGACATTTGTAAGAATTATACTTCCCCAGATGACAAGAATTGTGCTTCCACCAGTTACTAATGAAGTAATAACTCTTGTAAAAGATACATCTTTAGCATTTGCACTTGCGTATACAGAAATGTTCACGCTCGCTAAGCAGATTGCGGCGGCAAGTGCAAGCATAATGCCATTATTTATTGCAGGTGCATTTTATTATATATTCAACTTTATAGTTGCCTGGATAATGGAATATATAGAAAAGAAAATGCGTTATTAAACAGATGGAGGCAGTATGAGCAGTACAAGTTTACTTGAAATGAAACATGTAAAAAAGACATTTGGAAGTCTTGAAGTGTTAAAGGATATATCAATAGAAGTTAATGAGGGAGAGGTTGTTGCAATAATCGGACCATCAGGTTCTGGTAAATCAACATTTTTAAGATGTGCAACTCTCCTAGAGAATATGGATGAGGGAACATTGTCATATTGTGGTGAGAGTGCAACACTTAATGAGTCAGGTGCAGCACAGTATGTAGACAAGAAGAAGTTACACAGCATAAGAAATAATTTTGGACTTGTATTCCAGAATTTCAACCTTTTCCCACATTTTTCAGTGCTTAAAAATGTAATTGATGCACCAATTAATGTGCAGAAACGTGATAAAGCTGAGGTGACTGCCGAGGCACGCGAGCTTTTAAAGAAGGTTGGACTTGAGAATAAAGAAGACAGCTACCCAGGCCAGTTATCAGGCGGACAACAGCAGAGAGTTGCTATTGCGAGGGCACTTGCTATGAATCCAAAGATGCTGTTCTTTGATGAGCCAACATCTGCACTTGACCCAGAGATAACAGCAGGAATTCTTAAGCTTTTAAGAGAACTTGCCAATGAAAAGATGACAATGGTTATAGTTACACACGAGATAGATTTTGCCAGAAATGTAGCTGACAGAGTTATATTTATGGATGGTGGCGTAATAGTCGAAGAGGGTAAGCCGCAAGACGTTATAGATAACCCTAAGAGTGAAAGAACTAAAGCCTTCCTTCAGAAAATGGCATAAAAGGAATGGTATAAAAAGAATAGCATAATATGGAGATTAAGGTATGACATTAAACCAGTTAAAATATGCGATAATTGTTGCAGAGTCAGAGTCTTTTAATGAAGCAGCCAAGAAGCTTTTTATATCACAGCCAAGTCTTTCAACTTCAATACATTCCTTAGAGGAGGAGATTGGAGTACAGATATTCAGACGTTCACAGAATGGTATTGCAGTAACACCTGATGGCAAGGAATTTATCGGTTATGCAAGACAGGTTATGGAGCAGTATGAGCTTTTAGATGCAAGATACATCACTAAATCAGAAGTCAAGAAAAGATTCAGTGTGTCAATGCAGCATTATTCTTTTGCGGTTAATGCTTTTGTGCATATGGTTAAGCAGTATGGTATGGACGAATATGAGTTTGCTGTACACGAAACCAAGACACACGAGGTTATAGAAGATGTGAAGAATGGCAAAAGTGAAATTGGCATACTGTACATTAACAGCTTTAATAAAAATGTGCTTGAGAAAATCTTCAATGATAATTATCTTGAGTTCCATAAGCTGTTAGAATGTGAAATATATGTATATATGTACAAGGGACACCCGCTTGCTGGTAAAAAGCTTATTAAGCTTGAGGAGTTAAAAGATTATCCGTGTCTTTCATTTGACCAGGGGGATTATAATTCATTTTATTATGCAGAAGAAGTATTAAGCACATATGAATATAAGCAGCTTATTAAGGCTAATGACAGGGCAACTATGCTTAATCTTATGGTTGGACTTAATGGATATACGCTGTGTTCAGGAATTATATGTGAGGAGCTTAATGGTGATGAATATTGTGCAGTAAAGCTTGATGCTAAGGAAGTTATGGATATTGGTTATATTTCAAGAAAAGGAATTGCGTTAAGTACGATAGGGCAGCAGTATCTTGAAGAAATATCCAAGTATAAAGCGTTGTAAATATAGGGCTTCGTGAATGTAAGAACTGGTAATTATAAAGTTTATATAAGCTTTGTAATAGTTTGATTGACAGATGATATGTATATTTTATATAATAAAATATAAGAACGTATGGTTGGAAAGTGAGCGGGTTTTATATGAGAAAGATGAGTGAAGAACCTGTATGTACAGGTTTTACAGATATACATAATCATATTTTATTTGGAGTTGATGATGGTTCGCCGGATATAAAGACAAGTATGGAAATGTTGCGAATGGCGTATGAAGATGGTATAAGAGATGTCATATTGACACCACATTTTCATCCTAAGAGAGGTATGGCACATTACAGCAAGATAGTAGAGCATTATGAGATACTTGCTGACGAGGCGGCTAAGACATTTCCTGATATGGGGGTATATCTTGGCAGGGAAGTGTATTTCAGGTCAGAGATATTAGACGATCTGGATAAGCTTGATGAAAAGACAATGTGCGGAACTGACACAATTCTTATAGAGTTCTCCTCAGGGGTTGAGCAGGACAAGGTAAGAGGAGCTGTACTTGATGTTATAATGGCTGGCTATCACCCAATTGTGGCACATGTTGAAAGATATGTGTGTACGGTTAAGGATTGGGACTATATATATGAGTTAAAGAGAATGGGTGCTGACATACAGATTAACGCAGACTCAGTTACCGGCGATAATGGCTGGGCAGTACAGAGATGTACTAAGGCACTTCTTAAAGACCATATTGTAGATTATATTGCATCTGATGCACACGATTTGAAGTCAAGAACACCTCAGTTATCAAAGTGCTATAAGTATGTTGTGAAAAAATATGGCGTGGAATATGCTGACAAGATAATGAAGGCAGATGTAACGAAGAAATTCGGTTGATATATATGATATATATTAATAAGTTATATAAAGATAATAAGATAGAAGTCTGGAATACGGCAATGTTATTAAATTAATGACACTGGCTGTAGTACAGGCTTCTTTTTAATTTAATTATTATGGATATATGGAAGGATAATACGGGGCATAATAAAAATTATAAGAATTTAAAAATTAGTGGTTGACAGATTACTAATCAGAGGATATAATGCAATCATAAAACACATTAAACATATAGGTTTATAGGAAAACGATAATAAAACATTTTCAGGAGGATTAATAATATGAGTAATTATGTAGAGAGTGCAGCAGAATTAGTAGGAAAGACACCATTACTTAAGCTTAATGGATATTCTAAGAAGGCAGGGGTTACAGAGGCTAACATATTTGGTAAGCTTGAATATCTCAACCCAGCAGGTTCTGTAAAGGACAGAATTGCATTAGCAATGATTAAGGATGCAGAAGATAAGGGCTTATTAAAGCCTGGTGCAACAATCATCGAGCCAACAAGTGGTAATACAGGTATTGGTATTGCCTCAGTTGCAGCAGCTAAGGGCTATAGAGCAATTCTTACACTTCCAGATACAATGTCAGTAGAAAGAAGGAATCTTTTAAAGGCTTATGGTGCTGAACTTGTTCTTACAGAAGGTGCTAAGGGTATGAAGGGTGCTATTGCAAAGGCAGAAGAACTTAACAAGGAAATCGAAGGCTCTATCATCTTAGGACAGTTTGATAATCCGGCTAACCCAGCAGCTCACAAGGCTACAACAGGTCCAGAAATCTGGGAACAGCTTGATGGTAAGGTAGATATATTCGTAGCTGGTGTTGGTACAGGAGGAACAGTTACAGGTGTTGGTGAATATCTTAAGTCACAGAATCCAGATGTTAAGATTGTAGCAGTTGAGCCAGCAACAAGTCCGGTTCTTTCAAAGGGAACAGCAGGTGCTCATAAGATTCAGGGTATCGGTGCAGGATTTGTTCCTGCAGTTCTTGATACAAAGATATATGACGAAATAATTGCAATTGATAATGATGATGCATTTGCAGAAGGCAGAGCATTCGCAGTAAGTGAAGGTGTACTTGTTGGTATTTCTTCAGGTGCAGCTTTAAAGGCAGCTACAATTCTTGCACAAAGACCAGAGAACAAGGGTAAGAATATCGTTGCATTACTCCCAGACTCAGGTGATAGATATTTATCAACAGCATTATTTGCTAATAACTAATCGCTTGTTGTGTGATGTGAATAACAGGACTAGTGGCTGGTATTCACATCATCATAATAATATACATTTCTCCTTATAAATTTTAATACCGGTGTCAGTTAATAGCTGGCACCGGTATTTTATTGTGTGTTTATTATGTAATATATGTTACAATATATAACAAATGTTACAGCAGATAACAGCAATTAATAATCATCAGTCAGTCAAACTGTAAGCGTATGAACTGATTATGAATACAGGCGGCGGGATTTGTATGAAGAACAATATATTTAACATAATTCAGATTGGGGATAAGAGCAACCGCATAAGCAGGGCTTTTGATATATTTATAACGATAACAATATTTTCTAATATTATAGTGACATTTTTGCAGACCTTTGATGAGCTTGCATTTATGGGTGGATTTTTTAAATGGGTTGAGTATATAACTTTATTTATATTCTGCGTGGAATATATTCTTAGGATATGGACGGCGGATCTGCTTTATCCTGAATGTAAAGGAGTAACTGCAAGGTTTAAGTTGGAAGAATTATGGCGATATGCATAGCCTATCTTGGAGTTGGTGCGGTGGCTATACCAACAGGTATTATTAGTGCAGGTTTTGTTGAATAGTATCAGAGAAAAAGCAGCATTTCTGATATTAAAAATGCAGATATAAAAGAGATAGCAGAGATAAAGATTGATAAGACACAGGCAGGAAAGACAGTAGAGGAGATTGAAGAAACAGATTTTGTGTCAATATATCTTATATTTAGAGATGATTTATCGATTCTTCCACAGAAGGATACTATGCTTAAGCTGAATGATATAATTATAATTCGCGATGGGAATTAGGAATATTTTCTAAACATATTGTTATGCGTGCCGATATATAAAATATGGATATCCACGGAGGGAATTATATATCCTGGTGCGATTGCACGGAAAGGAAGATAAAGTGAATATTTCTACACAATCTACTACTCTTCTTGATATGTTAAATAGTAGTAGTTCAACAGGCAAGTCAAAGAGTG
This sequence comes from Bacteroides galacturonicus, assembly GCF_003096855.1. Lineage (NCBI taxonomy): Bacteria > Pseudomonadati > Bacteroidota > Bacteroidia > Bacteroidales > Bacteroidaceae > Bacteroides > Bacteroides galacturonicus. Next base: position 226,073 of record NZ_QEOA01000003.1, read on the forward strand.
CCGCAGATTCTTATATTGATGTTCTTATCCAGAATAACAACTTAAGATATCAGCAGAAGATGAAAGAAGTTCTTGGATATGATACATCAAGTTCTTCTAAGGATGCACAGTATGAGAAGGTTGCATCTTCAGCATCTAATCTTAACAGTGTAATAAGTTCATTATCTAACGAATCGCTCTGGAATGAAGATTCAAGTGATTATTCTAAAGATAAGGTATATGATACTGTTAATAATTTTGTAAGTGCTTATAATACACTTATTACTAACATTAATACAGTTGGAAGCACAATTGAGAATACTTACAAGACTAAGCTTGATAAGCTTGTAACAGACAATAAGGAGGCACTTGCGGCAGTAGGTATTACTGTTGATGATAATGGCAAGCTTTCAGTTGACACTGATAAGTTAAAGAGTGCAGATATGTCTGAATTAAAGAAGATGTTAGGAAGTGAGTCTGAATTAATGAAGGGAATTAAAGAACAATCAGGTTCAGTTAATAATATTGTATCAGAAGCATTAAGCATACAGAAAAGCCTGTCAGGTCTTTATAATTCTTCATCTTCAAGTGTTGATGTGTCAGATTTATTATATGGAACATCTTACGATTCGAAGGGGTAATATAAAGTTAATATTTTTGAGGTGAGTGTTGGAAATAGAGCAGCATAATCTCAGAATATGAATTAATTGAAATTAGAATACTATTCTTAATAAAGCAGGACTGCTATGTATATGTCACCTTACTGTTAAGTAGGGGGCATATATATGGCAGTCCTGCTGTTTTATGGTAAGCACTTACGTTTTATGACTATTGGTTTTATATTAATTATGTATTAATTATATAAATTTATGTCTGATTTAGTCAATTAATAGTATTACTATAACATTAATCAGCCACAGATGTATCATCTTTAGCTACAAAATATTTCTTATAAGCTACTATGAATAATACTATAGATAAAGCTGTTGCAATATAGTCAGTTATAGGCTGTGTCATAGCAAGGTTAACAGGCGTGTTGTTCACAATGCTTGTTGTAATCAGTATCGGAAAATAGATTATTCCCTGACGGCTTACTGAAAGTATAAGCGATGGTATCGCAGCACCCATTGACTGTATTGCATTGATGAATACGAATAGTATTCCAAGCACAGGCCCAGACATTATGTATATTCTTGAAAATGCAAATGCATATCCAAATGCTTCCTCATCATCAAGAAATGCTTTTGCAAGAGGAGCTGCACCAAGATAACATATGAGTGTCATTATAATACTTAAGCATATTGCAAAACATAAAGAGAATTTTAAAACTGAGCGGTAACGCTTGCTATTTCCAGCACCGAAACAGTAGCCGAGCAGAGGCTGGATACCAGTTCCAACACCAATAAGAAGCATAACTGCAATCATATTAACTTTCATAGCAACACCAAGACCGGCAAGTTGTAAATCACCATGTTTTGCCATAAATGAATTGATCATAATATTGGAGAAGCTCATAAGTATGCTGTTAAGTGAAGCTGGAATTCCGATTGAAAGCACACCGAGAGTAATTATCTTTTTAGCGGAATAATCTTTAGGTTTAATCGATAATATCGACCGCTTGGAAGTAAGGTGGATAATATAAAATACGGTTGAGAAAATGTTACCAAGAACTGTGGCAACAGCTGCACCTGCAACATACCATTTAAAACCAATAATCATAACAGGGTCAAGTACAATGTTAATCATATTACCGATAATCATTCCAGTCATAGCAACTGTAGCATGACCTTCTGAACGAATGATATTACTAAAGGAGTTACTTACAATAAGAAATGGTATTCCAATGGCAACGATTGAAAGATATTGTGAAGCGTATCCTATTGTAGCATCACTTGCACCGATAAGACGGCATACGGGAACTGAAAATATTGTCATAATTATCATAGCTATAACGCCTATTGAAGCACCTGTCCAAAAACAGAATGCTGAAATATGTTTGGCCATATCACGCTTTCCTTCGCCAAGCATTCGGCTTATCATAGAAGTACCACCAATTCCAAATAACATACCGACAGCCATGAATATAATAAATGCTGGTGTAGCAATGGAAACAGCAGCAACCATAAGTGGGTCTTTAGTCTGACCAATAAAAAATGTATCCGCAAGATTGTATACAAGAACCATAAGCATACTTATTATAGATGGAATTACGTTAGTAAGTACGGCTTTAGGTACTGGAGCATCGCGGAAAATCTGTTGTGTTTTATCTTGCATAAGTAGGGTCCTTTCTTTACATAATATTTTTAAAAGGGGGATAAATAACAATGTTATAGACATGGACGATTGGGGTGGGCTGATATAAGCAACGAAGACCCGTTTGCACTGAGTGTCGCTCGCAGCGGTACTAAGCTGCCAGTTGGCACTGCCAGCTAAGGACCGGCGGCTCCCCATCGTCTTCTTATGCTTATATCAGCCCACACCAATCTGACAGTGGCACTTGGTTGCGATGGGGTAACCTTGGTGATATCATTAAAGGTAGCGGTGCGGTATTGTGAGATATGCACAGTTGTGGCGATGAGCTTTGTGGGTGGTGCTATATCGACCTTTATTATTTATAAAATGGTATTTATCGACCTTTTTGGTGGGTGATTTTTGGGTTAAATCGGTCTGGAGGACTGATTTAATTGGGGGTTTTTTATAGATTTGATATAACTTATGTAACTTTATTATGATATACTTAAATATAGTTGTAGTCAAGAGCAGCGTTGTGAGTGGAGAGGAAAGATACGGTGGATATGTTAGGAAAGGGATTGGGACTATGGAATTAGAAGTTGATGAAATGTTAGTGGAGCTTAGGCAAAATGCGGAGTACACAGATAATTACGATATAGCTAGTGACAACCATTTAGTATAGATAGGTATGTCTAAAATCGAAAGCAGTAACAGAAACTACTGTCGAAAATATATAGTGAAAATAACAGATATGTGCTATCATTTAAACATATAAAACTGACACAAATTTATAGAACACCAGTTGTGTGAGGGCTTAATATTGCAAGCTGGGTACTTTTGAAACCGCCGGCACTTAGCGGCTGTATTTTAGCCGCTTATGTGTCCGTTACGGTTTCAAGTAGCGAAAGCGTGTCCAGCGGTAATATTAAGCCCTCACACAATGTCCGTGCGACAAAATCTATGAAAGTCCACAGCGAAACTATGAAGATAAGCAATAAATATGTCAGTTCAATTAAAAACAAACAAGCAGATGTATAAGTCGTGTAAAGTAATTACAAAGAGGAAGAAAGGCAGAATTATGAATATTTATTTAGCCGGCGATTCAATCGTCCAGAATTACACAGAAGAAGAATTTATAGCAGGTTGGGGACAATACCTTAAATATTATGTAACTCCTGATACTAAAGTATTTAATTGCGCCAAGGGAGGCAGAAGTTCAAGGTTATTTCTCAATGAAGGAAGATTTGATAAAATAGATGAAAGTATACAGGCAGGAGATTACCTTTTGATAGAATTCTGCCACAATGATGATAGTTCTAAAGGTTACAGCACTATGTTTAACCGTATGACAGAGCTTGGAATACCTGATGAGGACGGAAGATATCCGGTTATACCGGGCGAGAGAGTGCCTAAAGATTATATTCCTAAAGAATATATAGATGCTTTAATGAAAGATGACTCAATAGCTGATAAGGAAGCAGTGCTTGCAAGCGTTAAGGCATTTAATAACACTTACCCTAATGATACATATTATCCATATTCACCTAATGGTGAGAAGGGCAGCTTCAAATGGTTCATAAAGCAGTATATTGATATGGCAAGAGAACATAATGCTGTTCCAGTGCTTGTAACAGCACCGGCAAGAACAGCATTTAACAAGGACGGAACAATTAAAGATGGTCCGGGACTTCACGGCGGTGATAATTTCTGCTATATAAGGGCAATGAAGCAGATAGGAGAGGAAACACATACTCCCGTGATAGATTTATTTAGTTATACGGTAAAGCTTTTTGAGAGTATAGGCGAAGCTGATATTCACAAGTATACATCTATCAAAAAGGGTATCAATAAGGGCAAGTGGCCAGAGGATTTTGTTAATGAACTTGCTAAGAAAGACACTGTATCAGAGAATACACATTTTAATAAATATGGTGCGTGGCTTATAACAAAGGGTCTTGTCAATTTAATAAAAGAGTGTGATAATGAGCAGGTTACAGCATTAAAAAATGTTATTGTGAATTCAGATTATAAAGTTGCATCTCCATTAATATAATGATAACAGGAGGACATATGAGAAAGAAAAGATTAACAAGAAAACAGAGGATTATGAGAAAAAGAATTACAATTGCCGCGTGTATAGCAGTAGTAGTTGTTGTGATTATTGTAGCAGTAGTATTGTTATTAAATGCTAACAGGAAAAAGTCAACGGATACTAATGATAATACAATAGTTACAACAAGCGATAGCAGTAATAACACAGAGTCTAAGGCAGGTGATAGTATTAATTCATCTAATAACAGCACAGATACAGCGAGTAAATCTGATGCTTCAAATGTTAATAGTTCAGATGATAAGAGCACAGAGAGCCAGCAGACAGATGATAAAAAAGGGTCATCAACAGGAGATGGCGTAACTAAGACATCTAAGGGATTTACTATTGATAACAGAAATGGAGCAACATATATAGATGGTTACTTAATAGCCAATAAGACATATGCACTTCCAAGTACATTTATTCCAGAAAATCCAGAAGTACCTGTAACAGAGGCAAGAAGTAATAAGAGCCTTGACAAGGATTTAATGACGGCTTTCAGAAAAATGCAGGCAGATGCGACAGCAAAAGGACTTAATATCTATATTGCGAGTGGTTACCGTTCATATGATTATCAGGTGGGTCTTTACAATAGATATGTAGCCAACGATGGAAAAGCTGCGGCAGATACTTATTCATCAAGACCGGGTAATTCAGAACATCAGACAGGTCTATGCTTTGATTTGAATTCGATAGAAGACAGCTTTCAGTATACAAGTGAAGGTAAATGGGTTAATGATAACTGTTATAAATATGGTTTCTGCATAAGATTTCCAAAGGGAAAGGATGCTTATACAGGTTACCAGTATGAATCATGGCATTTAAGATATGTTGGAACTGAATTAGCAGAGAAGCTTTATAATAATGGTGATTGGATTTCATTAGAAGAATATTTCGGAATAACAAGCGAATATCCTGATTAATAAATATAAAATAATAAGAGAGCCATAGTTTAAATGAAACTGTGGCTCTTATTGTTATTTTTATATTATATTGTACTATGGCAATGAATAACTATTATACATATTCTTTGCACAGATTAATAAACTGTTTGATAGATGGAGTCAAAAATTTATCTTTATGGTAAATAATATAGAAATTTCTACTGAAAATTAAATCCTGTACCTTTACTGTAGAAATTAATCCTTGTTTTAATGATGGAATAATCATTCTATTTGGTAAAACAGAAATACCTAGTCCGTTGATCGTGGCGTTGATTAGTGCTGTTGTACTCATAGCTTCCCATACTGGAATAATATGAATGCCAGCTTGTGTAGTAACACGATCAAAAACTTCACGTGTTCCGCTTCCTTTTTCACGTAATAGAAAACGCTGCTTTTGAAATACTTCTATGGGTATATTCTGCCCATCTTTCCATCCTTTATTAGTATCGCAAATAACACTTAAATAGTCTTGCATATAGGCTTCAGATACGATGTTAGAATTATGCGATATACCTTCAATTAACGCACAATCTAACTCGTTTGCAAGTATTTTTTGCTCCAGTCGTTCAGATTGTTCGATAGTTACTCTTACATCTATTTCTGGACATATTTCATAGAAAGACTTTACATAATTTGGTAAAAATTGAGAGCCAATTGTTATGCTTGCTCCTATGCGAATGATGCCTTTGGAATCCCAGTCGCGAAATCCAGTTTCCATATCTGAAAATAAGTCGGATATGTGTATTGCATATTGAAGAAAATGTTGTCCAGCACTAGTGATTTGGAGTCTTCGCCCTATGCGGTCAAAAAGCTGTACCCCATAATATTGTTCTATTTCTTTGATGGCAAGGCTTACAGCTGGCTGTGTTATATGTAAAGCAGATGCAGCTTTTGTAGAATTATATCCATTTTCACATACAGCACGAAAAATTATCATATGTCGTAGTGTCATTATAAACTCCTTATATCAAATTACTTATTATTTATGTAAGATTATATTATTTCAATTATTAGGAATCAAGTGATATAGTATTAAAAAATAGGAAGGATGGAATTCTAGAGATGAGCATCTGGTATAAGTATAGAAAATTATTTTTATCAACTTTTGAATTAAGTGCTTGTACATTTGGAGGAGGATTTGTAATAATTCCTTTAATGAGGAAAAAGTTTGTTGAGGAACTAGGCTGGATAGAGGAAGAAGAGATGCTGGATTTAACAGCAATTGCACAAGCTTCGCCAGGTGCGATAGCAGTAAATGCTTCAATTATGTTGGGGTATCATATAGCAGGCATCCCAGGAGCTATACTTGCGGTATTGGGAACAGTATTGCCCCCATTAATAATCATTTCAATAATTTCGATGTTCTATCAGGCATTTCGTAATAATGTTATTGTTAGTATGGCAATGAGAGGGATGCTTTGCGGAGTTGCTGCTGTGATTTGCGATGTTGTAATAAATATGGCAAAGAGTATATTTCAAAAAAAACGACCGCTACCAATTATAATAATGTTGGCTTCATTTATAGCTGTACGTTACTTATCTATAAATATCATTATAGTTATTTTTGTCTGTGGTTGTATTGGAACATTAGATATATGGATTAAAAATATGAAACGGAAAGCAGGTAATAAGCAATGATATATCTTGAATTGTTCTGGAGCTTTTTTAAAATTGGATTGTTAAGTATTGGTGGTGGGTATGCTGCTATGCCAATAATACAAAATCAGGTGATTGATATTCACCATTGGCTTACAATGACACAGTTTACTGATATTATAACTATTGCTGAAATGACACCAGGTCCAATAGCAATTAACTCTGCTTCATTTGTGGGAATTCAGGTCGCTGGATTTTGTGGTGCTGTTATTGCAACTGTTGGCTGTGTATTTCCATCCTGCGTCATTGTAATGGTGCTTGCTTACATGTATTATCGTTATCGTGGACTCGATATGGTACAGGGCATTCTTTCAGGGCTACGACCGGCTGTAATAGCAATGATTGCATCAGCAGGTATTTCATTGTTAATTATGGCGTTTTATGGACAAAGCACGCTTCCTAATAATCTTACATCTTTGGATGTTGTAGCTTTGATAATTTTTGCTATTGATATTTTTATCTTAAGAAAATGGAAGTCTAATCCTCTTTGGGTTATGTTATGCTCTGGCATCGTAGGAATTGTTCTATATTTACTTGTTTAATAGATAAATTAATTAATTGAAATCTCTTCAATAGTTGTTATTGGTGCAGTTGTAGGTATTCTGTAAAGTGTTGACTGATCTTCATAATATGAGAAGAAGGTATACTTGGAAGTACAGTGAATACCTGATATTTCGCCAACGGCTACATATTCTAACTGAGTCCCGTCAACATTCATTCTGTAAAGACCGGCATTGTCACCGCCCTCAACGTGGAAGAATATTTTATTACCATATACGTTGTAGTTAATTACTTTGCCATTTTCAGGTGCATATAAAAGTTCGAGTGTCTTATTTGACATATTAAGTCTTACAAGTGAATACTGTTTGTCAAGGTCTATATAATAAGCGTAATTATTATCAATCAATGTAAGGTAAGAATTGCTGTCGTAGTAATTAACAATCTGACAGGTCTTAGTATCCATAGAAAGTATATGGTGACGTCCGTTAGGGTCTGAGAAGTAAAGCTTTCCATTATATATACTTGTTGGAGAATAAGGCGTGTCAGATATTATAGAATTATTCTTGCCATCAATGTCTACTTTATAAAATGTAAGGGCTGTTGTGTCATCATAATGCTGGTAAAATACAGTGTTACCACTAAGACTTGCTGCACCGGAACGGTCATTATATAAAATTTTTGAATGGCTTCCGTCTAAATCACATCTGTAAAGACCAAAAAGCTGGCCTCTGAATACCATTCCGATAGTACTTTTATTAAAATTATTCTTTACATAGTATATGTAATTGCCACATACGTTAAGGTAGGCAACGCTGTCATCATTTATTTTGGAAATGTTCGTACAGTCAGAATTCATAACATATAATTTGTTGTAATCGTCAGGGTTGGCAAAATATATTTTGTCATTATATTCGCAGAATAGCCCTCCATTGATAAGATTGCCTGCTGTGTTGCCAATAGCATTGTCGTTGTTATGTACTGTCTGGTTCTTCTTAAAATAAAAAAATCCGCCAACACCAGCAGCTGCAATTACTAAGACAACAATAATTATTGTAATGGTCTTTTTCATATTGTAATCTCCATTCTGTAGTATTTTATATAATTAATCAGTATTATTAATAGTTGTTAATTATTTACTTACATATTACAAAAAATATGATACAATATCAATGGTTTAAAGCAATAAAGATTACGAGGTTGAAAAATGTTAGATTTGAATGTAATAAGAGAGCAGATTGACGGTATTGATAAACAGCTTGTCGATTTGTTTGAACAGAGAATGAAGCTTACAAAGGAAGTTGCAGAGTACAAAATCCAGACAGGAAAGAAAGTTCTTGATACACAGAGAGAACGTGCGAAGATTGAAGCTGTTACAAAGCTTGTTAAAAATGAGGCTAATGTCCATGCCATTGATGACTTATTTTCACAGATTATGGCTAATTCAAGAAAAGGACAGTATCAGCTTCTTGAAGCTATGGGTCAGACTTTAAGAGAACCTTATGAGGCTATAGAAAGCATTAATAAAGAGGGTGTTAAGATTGTATATCAGGGAGTTCCGGGTGCATACACACAGGAAGCTGCCTGCAATTTCTTTGGGGAGGACTGTGATAATTATGGTGTTCCTACCTGGAGAGACGTTATGGAAGCAGTTAAGAATAAGGAAGCTGATTATGGTGTGCTTCCAATTGAGAATTCTACAACGGGAAGTGTTGTAGGTGTATATGATTTATTACAGGAATATGATAACTACATAATTGCTGAGACATTTGTTAATATAGATCACGTTCTTGTAGGACTTAAGGGAACAGATATTAATAAGGTTACAACTGTATATTCGCACCCACAGGGAATTATGCAGTGCGACCATTTCCTTAATACACACAAGGATTGGCAGAGAATTCATCAGGCTAATACAGCTATGGCGGCTAAGATGCTATTATCAGAAAATGATCACACGCACGTTGCAATATCTAGTAAGAAAGCTGCACAGATATATGGTCTTGAAGTATTAGAAACAGGTATTGCTGACTTATCTAACAATACAACCAGATTTGTAATAATAACTAATGCAAGACGTTTCTTAAAAAATGCTAACAAGACAAGTATAGTATTCGAGACAGCCAATGAGGCAGGAACACTTTATAATCTTTTAAGCCACATAATATATAATGGGCTTAATATGTATAAAATCGAGTCAAGACCAGCAGATAAGCAGTGGGATTATAAGTTCTTTGTGGATTTCGAGGGTAATATTGATGATCCCCGCGTTATGAATGCGTTAAGAGGAATACAGGAAGAAGCTAAGTCAATCAAGCTTCTGGGTAACTACTAAAAATATCTGTAGTGTAATAATAATATTAATTGTTATAGCATAAAAACTATATTTAAAATAATGTTGAAAAATGCCACAACTTAGTGTATCTTAAAACTATGAGCTGTACGACTGGCGGAAAGCATATTATACAGAGCTTTTAATTGGTTAAAGTTATGGAATATGTGTGGGATTACCCACAGGGAGTACAGTATATATATGATTATCAGCCGACCGCCTGGGCAGCCCCTTAAAAGGTTACCCAGATAAGGTCGGCTTTTTTGTATAAATTATACAAAAGGCACTTTGTGCCGATTATGCACACTTGCACGAAGATGTAGCTTGCCAAAGGCGACTGCACATAGTGCGGTATGTGCTTTGTACATTTTTTACAGACTGTATGAAAAACAGAAATGGAGGATTATTATGCAGATTACAACACTTGAAAAGGAATTATCGGGTTGTTCTTATCCGGGAAGAGGAATTGTTATCGGAAGATCAGCAGACGGAACAAAGGCTGTTACAGCATATTTTATTATGGGAAGAAGTGCTAACAGCCGTAACAGAGTATTCGTTGAGGACAAGGAAGGAATAAGAACAGAGGCGTTTGACCCAAGTAAGCTTGAAGATCCAAGCCTTATAATATATGCTCCAGTACGTGTTCTTGGAAAGAAGACAATCGTTACTAATGGTGACCAGACAGATACGGTATATGACCTTATGAGTACAGGAAAGACATTTGAAGAATCATTAAGAACAAGGGAATTTGAACCAGATGCTCCTAACTTTACTCCTAGAATATCAGGTCTTATGACAGTCGATAACGGTGAATATGATTATGCAATGTCAATATTAAAGAGCCACAACGGCAATCCTAACCAGTGTGACAGATTTACATTTACATATGATGCACCAATTGCAGGAGAGGGACATTTTATTCATACATATATGAATGATGGTTCACCACTTCCAAGCTTTGAGGGAGAACCTGTATTAGTCAGAATAGAAGGCAATATTGATACATTTACTAATATGGTATGGGAAAATCTTAATGAAGATAATAAAGTATCACTTTTTGTAAGATTTATTGATATCAAGACAGGTGAATATGAAACAAGAATTATCAATAAGAATAAATAATAAGAACTACTAACTAAGAACTATTAATATAATAAATAATTAAGAATTAATAATAGGAATTAATAAATGAATGGAGAATAGTTATGAACGAATTTCAGTTAAAATATGGCTGCAACCCTAATCAGAAGCCATCAAGAATATTTATGGAAGACGGAAGCGGGCTTCCAGTAGAAATCCTTAATGGAAGACCAGGTTATATCAATTTCTTAGATGCATTCAATGGCTATCAGCTTGTTAAGGAATTAAAGGAAGCAACAGGACTTCCAGCTGCAACTTCATTTAAGCATGTATCACCAGCAGGTGCGGCAGTAGGACTTCCTCTTAGTGAAGTAGAGAAGAAGATATACTGGGTAGATGAGAATATCGGAGAGCTTTCACCACTCGCCTGTGCTTATGCAAGAGCAAGAGGTGCAGACAGAATGTCATCATTTGGTGATTTCATATCATTATCAGATGAGTGTGATGCTTCAACAGCAAAGCTTATCCAGCACGAAGTATCAGATGGTATTATCGCTCCTGGTTTCACAGATGAAGCTTTAGAGATACTTAAGGGCAAGAAGAAGGGTAATTACAATATAATTAAGATTGACCCTTCATACCGTCCAGCACCAGTTGAGAGAAAGCAGGTATATGGTGTTACATTTGAGCAGGGACGTAATGAATTCAAGATTAATGAAGAGCTTCTTGAAAATGTTGTTACAGAGAATAAAGAAATTCCAAAGCAGGCAAAGATTGATTTAATAATTGCCCTTATTACATTAAAGTATACACAGTCTAACTCAGTATGCTATGCAAAGAATGGACAGGCAATCGGTATCGGAGCTGGACAGCAGTCAAGAATTCACTGTACAAGACTTGCAGGACAGAAGGCTGATAACTGGTATCTTCGTCAGAACCCTAAGGTATTAGAACTTCCATTTAAGGAAGGTGTAGGCAGAGCTGACAGAGATAATGCAATTGATCTTTACATTGGTGATGAATATATGGATATTCTTGAAGATGGAGCATGGGAGAGAGTATTTACAGAGAAGCCAGAAGCGTTTACTAAGGAAGAAAAGAGAGTATGGCTTGATGGCAACACAAATGTTGCACTCGGTTCAGATGCGTTCTTCCCATTTGGCGATAATATTGAGAGAGCATATAAGAGCGGTGTTAAGTATATTGCACAGCCAGGTGGTTCAATAAGAGATGATAATGTTATTGAAACCTGCAACAAGAGAGGCATTGCAATGTGCTTTACAGGAATGAGATTATTCCACCACTAATTAAAAGTATTTTTGATAAAAGATATCCGCGATATAAAATGAGCAATTAATTACTTTCTGGAATTAGTTTATTCCATTTTCTGGAATATTTAATAAAAATTTAAAGAGTATATAATTGGTACTTTATTTTTTCAATTTAATGTGATAAAATACTAAAGATTAAAAGAGGTGACAGCTGTCATTGAAGTTGTCATCTCTATTTTTTTTGATGATTTATTGTATTATATCGTCTGGCAATAATTCATCAATGATTTTTATACTTTTAGGAGGTTTTTTATGAAAGACGAGCAGTTTAAGCCGTATATACCTGCGGATAAGATTACTCCAGAATTCACAGTAACATCTGTTATTATGGGTATGCTTCTTGCTGTAGTATTCGGTGCTGCTAATGCTTACCTTGGTTTAAGGGTAGGTATGACTGTTTCAGCATCAATCCCAGCAGCCGTTATTTCTATGGGTGTTATACGTGTCATCATGAAAAAAGATTCTATCCTTGAGAGCAATATGGTTCAGACAATCGGCTCTGCGGGTGAATCGTTAGCAGCAGGTGCTATTTTTACATTGCCTGTATTATTCTTATGGGCTAAAGATGGAATTATGGATTCTCCATCACTTCTTACAATAATGTTAATATCTCTTTGCGGTGGTATTCTTGGTGTTCTATTTATGGTTCCACTTAGAAATGCACTTATCGTTAAAGAACACGGAACACTTCCTTATCCAGAAGGAACAGCTTGTGCTGAAGTATTACTTGCTGGTGAAGAAGGTGGAGCAAGTGCCAAGTCTGTATTTGCAGGTATGGGATTTGCAGCATTATTTAAGTTCATTACTGATGGAATTAAGGTTATTCCTAGTGTTATTACAGCACCTATTAAGTCGCTTAAGACAGAACTTTCAGCAGAAGTATATCCGGCATTACTTGGTGTAGGTTACATATGTGGACCTAAGATTGCATCATATATGTTTGCTGGTGGTATATTAGGCTGGTTCGTACTTATTCCGGCTATTGTAACTATTGTAACATTTGGTGGTTCAACAATACTTTATCCAGGTACAATCTCTATTGCTGATTTATATGCAACAAAGGGAGCAAGTGCAATCTGGAGTAATTACATCAAATATATCGGTGCTGGTGCCGTCGCAACAGGTGGTATTATAAGTCTTATTAAGTCATTACCACTTATTGTAAAAACATTCTCAGATGCTATCAAGGGAATGAAAGGTGATAAGAACACAGGTAAGCTTCGTACAGAACAGGATATTGATATGAAGGCTATTGCAATTGGTATTGTTGTTGTTACAATTGCTATCTGGCTTATTCCAGATATTCCTGTTACAATTCTTGGTGCTATTCTTATAGTAATATTTGGTTTCTTCTTCGCAACAGTATCTTCTCGTATGGTTGGTATTGTAGGAAGCAGTAACAACCCTGTATCAGGTATGGCTATTGCTACACTTTTATTTGCTACATTATGCCTTAAGGTTACAGGTGATGTAGGTGTTCATGGTATGAAGGGTGCTATCGGTATCGGTTCTGTAATCTGTATTATCGCAGCTATGGCTGGTGATACATCACAGGATTTAAAGACTGGTTATATCCTTGGTGCTACACCTAAGAAGCAGCAGATTGGTGAACTTTTAGGTGCAGTTATTGCAGCATTAACAATCGGTGGCGTTCTTGTTCTTCTTGACAGTGCATGGGGCTTTGGTACAACAGAACTTGCAGCTCCTCAGGCTACTCTTATGAAGACAATCGTAGAAGGTGTTATGCAAGGAAATCTTCCTTGGGCACTTGTGTTCATCGGTGTATTTATTGCATTAGTAATTGAAATACTTGGTATTTCAGTTCTTCCAGTAGCAATTGGTTTATACCTTCCATTAGAGCTTTCAGCAACAATTATGATTGGTGGACTTATCCGTCACTTTGTTGACAAGAAGTCTAAAGATAAGGATAAGGACAACGAAGCAAGTGGTGGAATTCTTTTCTGCTCAGGACTTATTGCTGGTGAAGGTCTTGTAGGTATTCTTCTTGCTATATTTGCAGTAGTTGGACTTGCAGATCCAATTGATTTATCAGGAAGCATTTCACTTGGAACAATCGGTTCTATTGTGTTAATGGTTATTATGGTTCTTTTAATATTAAAGAATGCAGTATGGACTAAGAGCAAAGAAAAGTAGAGTGTGAACGAATATGAAGACAAAATCTAAGAAGGCAAAGGCAGAAAGTGCTAATTACCTTGATTATGTGCCAATGCATAATGAGGATAAATATCCTTTTCAAACAGACGATAATGGTGCAGTAACAATAATGGTTGAGAATAAAGGTGTGTTTAATAAAATAGCACAGGTTGTATTCAGAAAGCCAAGAATATCAAAGATTCATCTTGATGAAATGGGTAATTTCATATGGCCATATATAGATGGTGCAAGAACGATATATGATATATCTGAGCTTGTGCACGAGCATTTTGGTGATAAAGCTGAGCCTTTGTATAAAAGACTTGTACAATATTTTAAGACACTTGAAAGTTATGGTTTTATAACATTCAATAAGTAAATACTTAGTTTAGATAAAAGGGCGTAGCAGCGGATGGCTGTTACGTCTTTTTTTAGTGCTTTTATTGTGTATAAGCATATATCTTTTATCAGTTTTACTGGAATATTACAAAATTTACCGAAAAACTTTACAACTGTCTTGTCAGTTGTAAAGTTTTGTAGTATACTTTGTGAAATTATAACGATTTCTGGAGGAATACATATGTCTATCGTAAGCGATATTGAAAAGTTAAAGAAAGAGAAGAACGCAGTAATACTTGCACATTATTATGTTGATGAAGATGTTCAGGACGTTGCTGATTATATAGGTGACTCGTTTTATTTAAGCAAGGTGGCTACTAAGGTGAGTCAGGACAGAATTATATTTGCTGGTGTTGAATTTATGGGAGAAAGTGCGAAAATCCTTAATCCTAAGAAAAGAGTGTTTATGCCGGATATGAATGCAGACTGTCCTATGGCACACATGGCTGACAAAGATGAGATACTTGCTTTAAGAGAAAAGTATGATGACCTTGCGGTTGTCTGTTATATTAATTCAACTGCTGAATTAAAGAAATATTCAGATGTATGTGTAACATCATCTAATGCAGTTAAGATTGTTAAAAATCTTCCTAATAAAAATATATTTTTTATACCAGACAGAAATCTGGGAAGCTATGTTGCGAAGCAATGTCCAGATAAGAATTTTATATTTAATAATGGCTGCTGCCCAAGACACGTTGTCATTACTAAAGATATGGTGTTAAAGGCTAAAGAATTACACCCAGAGGCTAGATTTGCAGCCCATCCTGAATGTACAGAAGATGTACTGGCATTTGCAGATTATGTTGGAAGCACATCAGGAATTATTGATTATGTTGTTGATACTGATGCAGATGAATATATTATCGGAACAGTTGATGGTGTGTTCAATGAGATAAGAAAGAAGGCACCAGACAAGAAGCTTTATACAGTTAAGCCTGACCAGGTATGCGTGAATATGAAAAAAGTTACGCTGGATAAGGTATTAGATGTTCTTGAAAATGATACTAATGAGGTATTCGTTGATGAAGAACTTGCACAGTGTGCATTAAAGCCGCTTAATAAAATGCTTGAGCTGGCAGCAAAATAATATGATTAATATTAAAATACATTGCAGATAAATGGTATATAACAAACTGGTATAATTAAAGAAATGGAGTAAAATTATGGAAACAGATGTATTAATAGTAGGCTGCGGCTGTTCAGGTCTTTATTGTGCACTCAATCTTCCGAGAGATAAGCGAATTCTTATGATAACAAGCAGTGATGCAGAAAGCAGTGATTCATATCTTGCACAGGGTGGAATGTGTATGTTAAAGGATGATAGTGATTATGACAGTTATTTTGAGGATACACTTAAAGCAGGACATTATGAAAATGATAAGAAATCAGTAGAGATAATGATTCGTTCGTCAAGAGATGTTGTCAAGGATTTAATTGAGACAGGTGCTGATTTTAAGAAAGATGAGCAGGGCAATCTTACATACACTAAAGAGGGAGCACACAGCAGTAACAGAATAATATTCCATGAGGACGTTACAGGAAAAGAGATAACAAGTCATCTGCTTGAAAGAGTAAGGGAGCTTCCTAATGTAACTTTATTAGAGAATACAAGGATGTTAGACATTATAAGCTATAATAATGAATGTCTTGGTGCGGTTATAAGAAAATCAGATAACAGCCTTATGACAGTTAAGGCAGATGTCACTGTTCTTGCAACAGGCGGAATAGGTGGTCTTTATAGACATTCAACTAATTTCAGACATCTTACAGGGGACTCGATTGCAATTGCTGTTAAGCATAATGTTGAATTAAAGGATATTAACTATGTCCAGATTCATCCAACAACATTTTATTCTAAAGATGAGAAGGACAGAAGCTTTCTTATATCTGAGTCAGTAAGAGGCGAGGGTGCAAAGCTTTATGACAAGAATGGCGACAGATTTGTTAATGAACTTCTGCCAAGGGATTTACTTACACAGGCTATATATGAGCAGATGAAAAAGGACGGAACAGATTACGTCTGGGAAGATTTAAGGACGATTCCAGAAGCTGAGCTGAAATCGCATTTTCCTAATATAGTTGAGCATTGCAGACAGCAGGGTTATGATGTCACTAAAGAATGTATACCGGTTGTACCAGCACAGCATTATTTTATGGGTGGCATAAAGGTTGATTATGAGAGCAGGACATCTATGGACAGATTATATGCAGTAGGTGAAACAGCCTGCAATGGTGTTCACGGAAGAAACAGGCTTGCGAGCAATTCACTTCTTGAAAGCCTTGTATTTGCCAAGAGAGCAGCTCATAATATGATAGATAGCGAATTAGCTGATAAACTTAATGCATCGGCCGATGCCTATGTTGCTAATATGAAGCTTACGGATTATGAAGATGAAAATGCCTTGAATGAATTATATGCAAAGCTTGTAAAAGATAAAATAGATGAAGCAGATGCAGGAAAGCAGACAGCATAAAAAGAAAAATATGATATAATATGACTACTTCGTAGTCACTTAGAAGTTTCTTCGAAACTTCGGATGCGTGGAAAAGCAACGCAAAAATATGGTATAATATGACTACTTCGTAGTCACTTAGAAGTTTCTTCGAAACTTCGGATGCGTGGAAAAGCAACGCAAAAATATGGTATAATATGACTACTTCGTAGTCACTTAGAAGTTTCTTCGAAACTTCGGATGCGTTGAAGAACAACGCAAAAATATGGTATAATCAGGAGAATAAATATGTTTGATAATGTTACTTTAAAATTAAATGCAGATCCGTTAATAATCAGTGCGTTAAAGGAAGATATAACAAGTGAAGATGTGTCGACTAACAGTGTTATGCCAGAACCTAAGAAGGGCGAGGTACAGCTTATATGCAAGCAGGATGGAATCATATGCGGACTTCCGATATTTGCAAGGGTATTCACACTTCTTGATGAGAATACAGTTGTTGATTTAAAAGTAAAAGATGGAGATAAAGTTACTAAGGGAGAGCTTCTTGCAGTTGTAACAGGTGACATAAAAGTGTTATTATGTGGGGAGAGAACAGCACTTAATTACTTACAGAGAATGAGTGGAATTGCTACATATACTAATGAAGTTGCCCAGTGTCTTGAAGGGACAGGTATTAAGCTTCTGGATACAAGAAAGACAACACCTAATAACAGATTGTTTGAGAAGTATGCGGTAAGAGTTGGTGGTGGCAATAACCACAGATACAATCTTACAGATGGTGTGCTTCTAAAGGATAATCATATAGGAGCGGCTGGCGGAGTAGCTAAGGCTGTTAGAATGGCAAAGGAATATGCACCATTTGTAAGAAAAATAGAAATTGAGGTTGAGAATCTTGATATGGTCCGTGAGGCTGTTGAAGCAGGAGCAGATATAATTATGCTTGATAATATGTCACACGATACTATGAAAGAAGCTCTTAATATAATTGACGGCAGGGCAGAGGTTGAAATATCTGGTAATATTACCAAAGAGAACCTTGAAAAGTTATCAGGACTTTCTGTTGATTATGTATCAAGCGGAGCACTTACACATTCAGCACCGATTATGGATATATCATTAAAAAATCTTCACCCAATTGAATAGATGAAAATGGAGAGATAGTATGAACGGAGAACAAAGACGTGAAAAAATAATAGATATTCTTAATAGTAGTAGTAAGCCTGTTTCGGGAGTTGCACTTGCCAGTATGCTTAATGTGAGCAGACAGGTAATTGTTCAGGATATAGCACTTATAAGAGCTTCTGATAATGAAATATCATCAACTAACAGGGGATATGTTATCCGTAAGAAGAATGAACATACAAGAATATTTAAGGTCGTTCATACAGAAGCAGATGCAGAAGCAGAGCTTAACAGTATTGTTGATATGGGTGGCTGGGTTAAAGATGTGTTCGTATATCACAAAGTATACGGAGTTATTAAGGCAGATCTTAATCTGCACTCAAGGCGTGATATTAAAGATTATATGGCAGAGATTGGAAATGGAAAGTCTAATCTGTTAATGAATGTCACATCAGGGTATCATTATCATACAGTGATAGCACCTGATGAGGACACGTTGGACATTATTCAGGAGAAGCTTGACAAGCTTGGTTTTCTTGCAAGATTACAGGAGTATGAACCTGTTGATTTCTGGAGCAGTAAAGCGTAAAATGTGAATTAGATACTTATTGATGAGCATTATAAATAACGCAGATCGTAAAATGATTAAGGTTATGCGTTAATGGAGGATATATGGTTAAACTTATTGCACTGGATTTGGACAGAACGACACTTACATCGGACGGACACTTATCTGAGGCTAACAAAAGAGCTTTAAGCGGGGCAATTAAAAGAGGTGTCCATGTATGTATTGCCAGCGGCAGGGCATTTGATACTCTTCCAGAGGAAGTGCTTAATGTGAAGGGAATAGAGTATGCAATAACAAGCAATGGTGCAAGTGTATACAGGATTGCAGATAGAAAATGTATTAAGTCATATATACTAAAACCACAGTCCGTTGATAATGTACTGTCGGTATGCAAGCAGTACCCTGTTACTTATGAGGCATTTATAAGAGGGTGTGCATATGCGGCAAAGGAGTATATTGACAATCCTGTAAAGTACGGTGCAACAGAAAATGCGATACAATATGTACGTTCCACAAGAATATTAAAAGAGAATATTATACAATTTATTAATGAGCATAGAAATGAACTTGATTGTATGGATGTTGTCCTTGATGATGACATTTTAAAGCGTAAGATTATTGATGAGCTTTATGAGTCTGACAAGGATATATATATTACAAGCTCAGTAAAACAGCTTATAGAAATATCCTATAAAGATGCTGGAAAGAGGTCAGGAGTACAATATCTTGCAGGACTTCTTGGCATAGACAGGAAAGATATTGCGGCATTTGGCGATGCGGATAATGATATTGATATGATACAATTCGCAGGCTGTGGTGTTGCTATGGGTAATGCAACAGAACATTTAAAGAGCATTGCTGATTATGTGACTAAAAGCAATGATGAAGATGGTGTGGCATATGCTATAGAGAATATATTGTTGAATTAAAAAAGTTATGCTGATTTATGTGAATATTTAAATGCCTGTATTTTAATATATCTGTCGAACTATATATATTATATATGATATATATAGCATACAAAGTGTACATAGGAATATATTGTTATGTGTCAATGGCTATATTAAAAGTGTTGGTGATATGAAATTGATATATATATCAAACATAAGTTGATAAATATCATAAAAATGTGTAATATATAATATTGGCTGTTGCCGTAATGATATGTGAATGTATAAGCGCATTATAGCATTGTATATAATTATATAATACATAGAAGTTATATGAGAATATGCGCAGAAATGAGGATGAAATGGATAATCAGAAATTAGCAGATTTATTATTTCCGGAAGTAGTTAATACTCCTGAATATTATGAAGAGAAATTCCCATATAGAAAGCTTCCTAATAAGGCAGAAGTTACACGTATGGCACCAAGTCCAACAGGATTTATTCATCTGGGCAATCTCTATAGTGCACTTGCTGATGAGAGAATTGCACACAGAAATGGTGGCGTATTTTATCTTAGAATAGAAGATACAGATGAGAAAAGAAAAGTTGATGGTGCAGTAGAAACAATTATTAATGTATTAAGATATTTTGATATTGAATTTGATGAGGGTGCTGGCTTTGATGATACAGATCCAAGAAATGCTTATGGACCATATTTCCAGAGACAGAGAGTTGAAATATATCATACATATGCTAAGAGTCTTGTAGAAAGAGGACTTGCTTACCCATGCTTTTGTACAGAGGAAGAACTTGATAAGGTAAGGGCAAAGCAGGAAGAAGATAAGGTTCTTACAGGTTATTATGGAGAATATGCGACTTGTCGTAACCTCTCTTATGAAGAGATAGAAGCTAATATTAAGGCTGGTAAGCCATATGTATTAAGACTTCGTTCACAGGGAAGCCCTGATAAGGAGATTACATTTGTTGATGCAATCAAGGGAGAGATTAAGCTTCCAGAGAATATACACGACATTGTGCTTTTAAAGAAAGATGGTATTCCAACATACCATTTTGCACATGCAATTGATGACCATCTTATGAGAACAACTACAGTTGTAAGAGGTGGTGAGTGGCTTGCATCAGCTCCTATACATTATGAGTTATTCCATTTATTGGGCTTTAAGATGCCGGCTTACGCACATACAGCACATCTTATGAAGTTTGATGAGGAGACAGGAGGCAAGAGAAAGTTATCTAAGAGAAAAGACCCAGAGCTTTCACTTGATTATTATAGGAAGGACGGATACCATCCATATACAATGAAGGTATATCTTCTTACGCTTCTTAATTCTAACTTTGAAGAGTGGCACGAGAAGTTCCCGGACAAGGATATCAATGAGTTCCCATTCTCAGTAGAGAAGATGAACCAGTCAGGTGCACTCTTTGATAAGGATAAGCTTCATAATATATGTAAGAATGAATTATCTAAGCTTTCAGAAGAAGAACTTTACGATTTCCTTTATGACTGGGCTAAGGAGAATGAACCAGAAAATGTAGAGAAATGGTTCGGCAATAAAGAAAAGATGTTACAAATTCTCCGTCTTTATATGGGTGTCGGTGCT
Organism: Bacteroides galacturonicus; assembly: GCF_003096855.1. Taxonomy (NCBI): domain Bacteria; kingdom Pseudomonadati; phylum Bacteroidota; class Bacteroidia; order Bacteroidales; family Bacteroidaceae; genus Bacteroides; species Bacteroides galacturonicus. The sequence continues at coordinate 247,431 of NZ_QEOA01000003.1, forward strand.
AAGAGAAGAAGAAAAGATTTAATGTATGCAAAGCAGATATTTGAACTTATCTCTTATTTCTTTGACGGTGAGTCAGCAGAGGAAATGGACGAATTCAAGCTTGATGAAGATATGGTAAGTAAGATACTAAAGAGTTATCTTGCAAAGTATGACCATAATGATGATAATTCAGTATGGTTTAACAAGCTTAAGGAGATAGCAGATGAGCACGGCTTTGCTTCAGATATGAAGGCTTACAAGGCTAATCCGGAGAATTTCAAGGGAAATGTATCTGATATAGCTGAAGCTGTAAGAATTGCAGTTACAGGACGTGCCAATACACCTGACCTTTGGACAATCGTTCATATTATGGGTGAGGAGCAGATGACAGAAAGAATTAAGAAGCATATTAAGTAATTGTGCATAAGCAGATTAATAAACTGGGGAATTGATATACAAAAAGAATATTATACAAGTAGATTAATATACCAAAGAATTAATATGTGGACAGAACAATATGCTGGAATGGAGATTAATATGTCTAGAGAAGATGAAGGGCTTAAGCAGTTAGGCAATAAGACGAAGTATAGTATGGATTATGCACCTGGAGTGCTTGAAACATTTGAGAACAAACATCCGGACAATGATTATTTTGTAAAGTTTAATTGTCCTGAGTTTACAAGTCTTTGTCCTATAACAGGTCAGCCAGATTTTGCAACAATATATATATCATATATTCCTGATAAGCTTATGGTTGAATCAAAGTCACTTAAATTATATCTGTTCAGTTTCAGAAATCATGGTGATTTCCATGAGGACTGTGTGAATATAATTATGAAGGATTTAATCAGGCTTATGCAGCCAAGATATATAGAAGTGTGGGGCAAGTTCACTCCACGAGGAGGAATATCAATTGACCCATATTGCAATTATGGCAAGGAAGGAACTGCATTTGAGGATATGGCAAAGCAGAGACTTTTATGGCACGATATGAATCCTGAAAAGGTTGATAACAGATGATGTAAAGCTGGTAACAGATTAGTTATAAGGCTATTAAGATAGTTAGTTATATTAAATTAGATTAAAGCTGGAAGTATATGCTTAATATAGCGCAATTTTATTTAATTAATAAGTCTGCGTAATATTGGCATATACTTCCAGCTTGTTTCTTAATTATGTGTTTATTTCAAGTTTCAAGTTGCTTCAAAATGTATAAATTTGAGATTATTAACCTGCGATTTTAAAGACAATTTAACAATATTTAACAAAATTTTAACAAAACTTAATAAATGGATTGATATTGTAAATACATAGTGATAATATGTATTTAAATATTTAAGATACGATCAATTGAATATTTAATGTGTCGAAGAACGGAGGAATAATATGAGCAAGGAACACACAGAGAAAAATGCTGCAGTCGAGGGGTTCAAAAATAAACAACTGACCTATAAGATTTCAGTAGCAGTGGGTATATTATTAGTTGCCTGCCTTACTGTTATGATTGCAATTAGTGCAACAATTGCAGCTAAGTTTATGAATAGTAGTATAAGTGGTGAGTTTGATGGAATTGCACAGCAGAATGGTGTATCAGTACAGGAGGTACTTGACAGAGCTTCAGATGTTGCTAATATTCTTCAGAATTATATTACGGAACGTTATGATGATTATGCTAAGACCGGATATACTGGAGAGACAGTTAAGAGTGAAGTATATGATGTACAGTTACAGAAGATGAACAAAGAGATTGAGCAGTTTATGATCAGCGTAGCCAATACATCTGTAACATCTAGTGAAGGCATTGCAGGTGTTGGTGTATTCTTTGAGCCTAATGCTTTTGACCCTGCTATTAAAGATTATACAATCTATGTAAGTGAATCAGATGCACAGAGTGGAAAGGTACAAAGCTATGGTGAGTATTCAAGCTATGGTTCAAAGGACTATTACAAGAGTGCGGCAGCATCACAGCAGAGCAGCTTTACAAGTCCATATAAGGATCAGGGCATCAATATGGTAAGTGCCTCTTTTCCAATTGTATATCATGGTAAGACACAGGGTGTAATTCTTGTAGATATTAATGTTGATACATTCAGCGGACTCCGTTCAACAGACGATAAGTACAATACAATGTATGTAGATGTACTTATGGGTGATGGTACATTTGTATATGACAGCGAATCAGATGAATATGTTGGAAAGAAGTTAAGCGATGTTTTACCAGCTAAAGAATATGCCAAGATACAAAAGGGCATTGATACAGGAAGCAGTTTCAGTGTAACAACTAAGAAGGATGATGGTTCTAAGGTTGAAAGATATTATGCACCTATTAAAGCTGTTAATCAGACCTGGTGGGCAGCAAGTGCATTAAATAAGACAGATCTTGAGCGTAATACGATTATTCTTGTAGTGTTTATGATTGTTATTTCGATTATAACTTTAGTAATTATAATTGTTATCAGCAATAAGCTTATTAAGAAGTACATTAAGCCTATAGATGATGTGGTTGCAGTAGCGGACCAGCTTGCGATGGGAGATTTCTCAGTTAATATTAAGAAGAATTATAATGATGAAATTGGTCAGCTTGCTGAGAAGTTTGATAATATGGCGGGAAGATTAAGTGCAATAATTAAAGACCTAACACGAGGTTTAAAAGAGATGGCAGGTGGTAACTTTAATATATCACCTAATGTAGAACACATCGGTGACTTTAAGGACATTGAAGTTGCTTTAGTAAAAGTTATAACAGATCTTTCATCAACTCTTTCAGAGATTAATGGTGTTGCAGATATGGTAGCTTCCAATGCAAGCCAGCTTTCAGATGGTGCACAGGCAATTACTGAGGGTGCAACGGATCAGGCAAGTTCAGTACAGGAATTACAGAGTACAATTGCTAATGTAGCTGATCAGGTTGATATGAATGCACATAATGCTAATAAGGCTAATGAAATGGCTAAAGCTGTTGGTGACCAGATTATTGAAAGTAATAATCAGGTACAGCAGATAGTTCACGCTATGGAAGTTATCACAGAGAATTCTAAGCATATTAGCAGTATTATTAATACAATTGATGAGATTGCCTCAAGCACTAACCTTCTTGCACTTAACGCTTCGATTGAAGCTGCAAGAGCAGGTGAAGAAGGAAGAGGCTTCGCAGTTGTTGCAACACAGGTTGGTAATCTTGCAGCACAGAGTGCAGATGCAGCTAAGAGCTCTGGTGAACTTATAGTTCAGGCAATTAATGCAGTTGAAGAGGGCAAGGGAATGGTTGATGATGCAGCGGCTAAGCTTATGGAGTCAGTTGAGAAGACTAAAGAACTTGTTGAGAATATCGAGCAGATTTCAGTTGCTTCAGAACAGCAGGCTGAATCATTAAAGCAGGTATCAGAAGCAGCAAGCCAGATAGCAGCTGTAGTAGAAGAGAATACAGCTATGGCTGAGGAAAGTTCTGCAAGCAGTGAGGAACTTGCTTCACAGGCGGACAGATTAAAAGAATTAGTTAGTGCATTTAAGCTTATGAAGTAATATAAAAAGCTGCCACTTTTAGCGGATTGACCGTTAAAAGTGGCTTTTTTATGTCCTTGCACAGTATTTTTTTGATTAATTATGTGATTAGATATTGATTTCTATGACAAATGGTTATATTATATATATAACGTAGTAATCAATACTATGTAATATGAAGATAATTACAGCACATATTAAGAAAGCGTGTGCAGAAAAGAGGATTATTATGGAAAAGATTAAGAAAAATGTATCTAACATAAAGATAAAAGACCCAGGAAGTGCAATAACACATTTTATAGCAATGCTTATGGCGTTATTTGCTGCAACACCGCTTATAATTAAGGCATTGTCAGCACCTGATACAATACATGTTATTTCACTTTCAATATTTATAGGAACAATGATTTTGCTGTATGCTGCAAGTACAACTTATCATACAGTTAATGCAACACCTGGAATTAATAAAATATTAAAGAAGTTAGACCATTGTATGATATCGGTTATGATAGCGGGTTCCTATACTCCTGTATGCTTAGTTGTCCTTCATAACAAGACAGGATATGCACTGTTAGCACTAGTATGGGGAATTGCAATAGTTGGTATTATCTTTAAATTATGCTGGGTAACCTGTCCTAAGTGGATATCATCAGTTCTTTATATTGTTATGGGCTGGGCGTGTGTATTATCATTTACACAGATAATAAATGCACTTCCAACAGCGGCATTTGCGTGGTTGTTAGCAGGTGGAATAATATATACAATAGGTGGCGTCATATATGCACTTAAGCTTAAGGTGTTTAATGCCAGCCATAAGTATTTTGGTTCTCACGAGATATTTCATCTGTTTGTTATGGCAGGAAGCATATGCCACTTTATTATGATGTTTAATTATGTGGCTGTAATGCCTTTAAAGTAGTAAGTTCTTTTAAAAATACACACAAATTATGGAAATAGAATTTTATATGTGTTATCCTCTATAATCGGGTCTGTAACTATTGTTGCAGACCCGATTATAGGTTGTCAGACCAACGAACGGAGGATTAATATGTTATTTTCAGATGTCGATGCAATTGCTAAGGCAGCGTCGAATAAGGCAGAGTTATGCAACAACCATTTCGGAAAGTATTTTATGCGCTCTATTATGGCAGGCTTCTATATTGTTGTTGCAACAATTTTATCGAATGTGAGTGCGGCAGTACTGCTTCCAACTTATCCACAGTTTGGTAAGCTTTTAGGTGCATTTTTATTCTCAATTGCAATTGTACTCGTCGTATTTATGGGAGGAGAATTATTTACAGGTAATAATTTTGTTATGGCGATTGGCGCATACAATAAGACGGTTTCAGTAAGAGATCTAATAAAAGTATGGGTTGTAAGCTATATAGGTAACTTTGCCGGTGCATTTATTCTTTCGGGTTTATTTGTATATAGTAAGGCTTCACACACAATAATGGTTGATTATTATAACAGCTTTATATATTCTAAGATTTCAGCAGGTTCCATGGAACTTTTAGTAAGGGGGATTCTTTGTAATTTCCTTGTATGTATGGCAGTATTAGTTGGTACTAAGTTAAAGACAGAAAGCGGCAAGCTTATAATAATGTTCTGTATTATTATGGCGTTCGTAGTTGCTGGTTTTGAGCATTGTATTGCTAATATGAGTACATTTTCTATTGGATATATGTTACTTGGTGATATTGGCACAGCTTCTGTTATCAAGAGTATGATTATGGTGACAATCGGCAATATGCTTGGCGGAGCAGTGCTTCTTGGAGTGCCGGTACAGATTATGAAAGCAGAACACTAAAATTAAAGTCATTAGTAATGAATAAAGCATGAAAGGATTAGTGAGTTGTATGAAAGAAAATCTTAAAAAGCTTGCAAAATATTATAAGCCATATTTAGGCACATTTATTATAGATATGATTCTTGCGATGATGTCTGCGGCGGTGGCACTTGTCATACCGCTTGTTGTAAGATATATAACTTCTAAGGTTGCCTATATGCCGGCAGATGAAGCGTCTAAGGCAATATTTACAATAGTTGTGATATTATTCGTGCTTGTTCTTGTGCAGTGGGGGTGTAATTATTATATATCTAATTACGGACACGTTATGGGAGCTAAGATTGAATACGATATGAGGGCTGAGATTTTTAACCACTACCAGAAGCTTTCTTATTCATTTTATGACGACCAGAAGGTTGGACAGTTATTATCAAGGATAACTTCGGATTTGTTCGATATAACAGAGCTTTTACACCACGGTCCTGAGAATATAACAATATCACTTATTAAGATTGTAGGTGCACTTGTTATATTAAGCACTATAGATGTAAGGCTTACGCTTACCGCATTTGTGCTTGTGCCTGTTATGCTTGTATTTGCATATTTCCTTAATAAGAAAATGAAGCGTGCATTTAAAAGAAACCGTATCCGTATAGGTGAGATTAATGCACAGATAGAAGATAATCTGTCAGGAATACGTGTTGTTAAATCATTTGCTAATGAGGATATAGAGTGCGGTAAGTTCAAAAAAGGCAATGATTTATTCTTAGAGTCAAAGAAAGACAGCTATCATTATATGGGAATGTACAATGCCGGACTTACAGCATTTACAACTATGATTAATGTAATTGTAATAGCAGTGGGCGGTATAGGAATAACAAGAGGCTGGGTTAATATTACAGACTTCGTAACATTTTTATTGTATATAAATATATTTACGGAGCCGGTAAAGGTACTTATTGATTTTACAGAACAGTTCCAGAACGGTTATTCCGGTTATGAAAGATTTCTTGAGATATTATCAGTTGAACCGGATATAAAGGAAAAGCCAGATGCAGTTGAACTTAAAGACGTTAAGGGTGAGATTACATTCGACAATGTATCTTTTAGATATAAGGACGGAATCGAGGAAGTATTATCAGGAATCAGCTTTAATGTTACACCAGGCAGATATGTGGCACTGGTAGGTCCGTCAGGAGCAGGAAAGACTACATTATGTTCGCTTATACCAAGATTTTATGAGGCGACAGAAGGAAGCATAAGAATTGATGGAAAAGACATTAAAGATGTTACTCTTAAGAGCTTAAGGGATAATATCGGGGTTGTCCAGCAGGACGTATATCTGTTTATGGGAAGCATTAAAGAGAATATACGATACGGAAAGCCAGATGCTACCGATGACGAAGTAATTGCAGCGGCAAAGCTTGCCAATGCACATGAATTTATAGAAGCATTTGAAAATGGATACGACACGGATATAGGACAAAGAGGTGTCAAGTTGTCAGGTGGACAGAAGCAGAGATTATCAATAGCAAGGGTATTTCTTAAAAATCCACCTATACTTATATTTGATGAGGCAACATCAGCACTTGATAATGAAAGTGAGCAGATTGTACAGGAGTCGTTAGAGAAGCTGGCTAAGAATAGAACTACATTTGTTATAGCCCACAGACTTACTACAATAGAAAATGCTGAGGAAATATTTATGCTTACAGATGAGGGGATTAAGGAAAGAGGAACTCACAAGGAGCTTATGGAGTTAGATGGTGAATATGCTCATATGGTTAAAATTCACTCAGCTAACTAGAAAAAGTATTGAAAATGTGTTATACTAATCATAGTTATAACGAAAATGTTAATCGCTGTATATTATTGTATGGCTGATTACAATATATGGAGGATGACGTATATGGAAATGTGGGATATATATGATGCCAACAAAGAAAAGACAGGCAGATTAATGAAAAAGAATGACTGGCAGCTTAAAGATGGAGAATATCATCTTACAGTGTTAGGTGTCATAGAACGTCCGGATGGAAAGTTCCTTATTACACAGCGTGTTATGACTAAGGCGTGGGCTCCTGGCTGGTGGGAAGTATCAGGCGGAGCGGCTCAGGCAGGTGAGGAGTCAATTGATGCAGTAAGACGTGAGGTTCGTGAAGAGACAGGAATTGACGTTACAGATGCCAGAGGTGGATATGTATTCACCTATAAAAGAGAGAATCCTGGCAAGGGCGACAATTATTTTGTAGATGTATACAAGTTCATTAAAGATGTTAAAGATGAGGACATACATATACAGACAGAGGAAGCCTTAGGGTATAAGTTCGTTACCAGAGAAGAGCTTAAACAGATAGCAGCAACAGGAGAATTCCTGCATTATGACAGTATTAAGCAGGTATTTGAAGATTAGATATTGGATTAAGTAAGAATTGCTGTTATTAAGTGAATATTTGTACTTGATTTATAAAATGTATTTATAATAGAAGAAGCACCAGCAGATTTATTCTGATGGTGCTTTTTAGCTATAAGAAGTAATAAAGCTTAAGAAAGGAATGTGGTATGCTTAAATATTTAAAAAAGTATTGGTTCTTTGCTCTGCTTGCACCTGTATTTATGATAGGTGAGGTTTCTATGGACTTGTTACAGCCGGAGCTTATGAGCAGAATAATTGATGACGGTGTATTGGGGCTTAACAATGGCGGGGTTGGCAATCTTAATACAGTAATTACCATCGGGCTTAAAATGATAGGATTTGTGGCACTTGGTGGTATCTGTGGCATTATGTCCGGTGTCTTTGCCAATCTTTGTGCACAGCAGTTTGGTAATGATGTAAGAAAAGCTGTCTTTAAGAGAATTATGGAATTCTCTTTTGAACAGACTGATAAATTCTCCACAGGTTCTTTAATTACAAGGGTTACGAATGATATAACACAGCTTCAGAATTTTGTAATGCAATGCCTGAGAGGTTTTGTGCGTACAAGTATGCTGTTTATCGGTGGTATAGCGTGTATGGTGTCACTTAATATGGAATTTGGAATAATAATTGCGTGTGCACTTCCGTTTGTTGCAGTATGTGTTGTATATTTCATAGCCAAAGCCAATCCTAAGTTCACAGTGTTACAGAAGAAGCTTGATAAGGTTAACAATGTAATGCAGGAAAATGTGTCTGGTGCAAGAGTTGTAAAGGCATATGTCAAGGAAGATTACGAGACAGAAAGATTTGAGAAAGCTAATAATGAGCTTGTTTCAACACAGCTTGATGTGCTTTTACTGCTTTCTTATATGACACCTATTATGAATATTATATTAAATCTTTCAGTTGTTGCGGTTATAAAGGTTGGTGGAATACAGGTAAGTGCAGGAAGTGCAACGCCTGGTAATGTAATGGCGGCGATTACATATTGTTCACAGGTGCTTAATGCGGTTATGCGTATGACGATGATATTTCAGACAGCTTCAAGGGGAATTGCCTCAAAGAAGCGTGTTATGGAGATAATTAACTGTGATCCGGCAATAAAGAGCGGTACATATAATAAAGAAACTGCCGTTAAGGGAAAAGTTGAATTTAAGAATGTGTCATTTGCATATCCAGGTATGGATAATGAAAATGTTATCGAGAACTTTAACCTTGTTATTAATCCGGGTGAAACTATCGGAATACTGGGCGCAACAGGCTGTGGCAAGTCAAGTCTTGTAAATCTTATACCACGTTTTTATGACGTGACTAAGGGGGAAGTACTTATAGATGGTGTCAATGTTAAAGATTATGATTTGCAGGTTTTAAGGGATAAAGTGTCAATAGCATTACAGAAGCCGGAGATATTCAGCACTACAATAGCAGAAAATATTGCGTGGGGTGATGATAGTGCAGGCAGTGAAAAGATAAGACAAGCCGCTGACATAGCACAGGCAACAGAATTTATTGACAACAGGACAGATGGTATGGATACACAGGTAAGTCAGGGTGGACACAGTCTTTCAGGAGGCCAGAAGCAGAGAGTTGCCATAAGCCGTGCAGTGCTTAAGAATTCAGAGATACTTATATTTGATGATGCTACAAGTGCACTTGATTTAAAGACAGAGGCTGATCTTTATTCAGAGCTGTCGGCAAAGAAATATGATGTAACCAGGATTATAATTGCCCAGAGAATTGCTTCTGTAAAGAATGCAGATAGAATTGTTGTAATGGATAATGGCAGATTAGCAGATGTTGGAAGCCATAGTGAGCTTATAAAGACAAGTGAGATATATAAAGATATTTATGAGTCACAGCTGAAAGGAAATGAATAGAATGGAGCAGAGCAGACAGGCACAGATGAATAATTATAAAGCCTTTGGCAGAAGACCTGGCAACCGCAATCTTACTGTCGAGAAGGCTAAGGACAAGAAGGGTACTTTAAAAAGACTGATAGCATATTTTGCGGCTGAGAAAGCTATGATTATAGGGCTTCTGGCGGCTGTTATCGTTGTAGTAATATGTTCGGTATATGCACCAAAGCTTCAGAGTAATGCAATTGATATTATAGCTTCTGGCAGATTTAAGGAATTAACTCCGATACTTATAACAATGGTGGTTGTATACATAATACATAGTATATGTACATTTTTACAGACCAAGATAAGTGCGGTATTAAGCCAGAATATCGTAAAGAAGATGAGAGAAGATTTATTCAGGCACATAGTTAATCTTCCTGTAAGATACCTTGACAGTAACAGCCACGGAGATATTATGAGCCGTATGACTAACGATATTGAGAATATATCAACAACAGTTTCGCAATCGTTAAGTTCGATGTTCTCAGGCGTATTAACGATTATTGGAACAGTTATAATGATGACTGTATTATGTCCACAGCTTGCACTGTTATCGTGCGTTACTGTAATTCTTACAGTGATTGCAACTAAGTTCTTATCTAAGGCCATGAAGAAGTTCTTTACGAAAAGACAGGTGCTTTTAGGTAATCTTAATGGAACGGTTGAGGAGATGGTTACAGGTTATAAGTCAGTTGTTGCATATAACAGGCAGGAAAATGTCATAAAAGACTTTAACAATGTGTCGGATGAACTTACAAGGGTTGGAATTATAGCAGAGATTCTTGGCGGTTCAATGGGACCAGTTATGAATGTAATCAATAATATAAGCTTTGTTATTATTGCGGCATTTGGCGGATATTTTGCCATTAACCATATTATATCTATCGGTGTTATATCTGCATTTATCGTATATGCGAAGCAGTTTGGAAGACCAATTGATGAGCTTGCACAGATATATGGACAGATACAGACAGCCATAGCGGGGGCAGAGAGAGTATTTGCAGTTATGGACGAACCGCTTGAAGATAAGAGTGGTGATAAGAATATGGATAAGCTTGAGGGCGTTATTAAGTTTAAAGATGTCAATTTCTCATATACCAAGGACAAGCAGGTGCTATATGACTTTAATCTTCAAGTTAAGGCAGGACAGAAGGTGGCACTTGTAGGCTCAACAGGAAGCGGAAAGACAACAGTTGTCAATCTTTTAATGAGATTTTATGACGTTGACAGCGGAGAGATATTAATAGATGATGTTAATATAAAGGACATAGATTGTGCCACACTCCGTAAGAACACAGCGATTGTATTGCAGGATACTGTATTATTTGCAGATACAATAAAGAACAATCTTAAGTATTCCAATGAAGCGGCAACTGATGAGCAGATGTATGCCGCTGCGGCTATGAGCAACTGCGATACTATGATTAATAAAATGCCATTAAAATACGATACAGAGCTTATGGCAGAGGGTGAGAATATATCACAGGGACAAAGACAGCTTTTATCAATAGCAAGAGCATTTCTTGCACAGCCTAAGATCCTTATATTGGACGAGGCGACATCTAACGTGGATACAAGAACTGAAAAGCATATTCAGGATGCAATGCTTAAGCTTATGGAGAACAGGACAAGTCTTATAATAGCTCATAGATTGTCTACAATACAGGATGCTGACATAATCGTTGTTATGGATGAGGGGCATATAGTTGAAGCAGGCAATCATAAAGAACTTCTTAACAAAATGGGAAGATATTATAAATTATATATGACACAGTTTGCAGGACAGACAATATAGGTGTATAATTATCTATTACATAAGATTTGTGATGATGCACAGATTGAATTATAGATAATATATGCAGGAATGGTGATGGTATGCGTACAGAGAAAAAATCAAGCATAAAAAATAGTGCAACAAGGTTGATACTGATAGGGCTTCTTGTTCTTATACAGACTGGCTGGATGATATTTTTAATGATGAAGCTGAATACATATTCAACTGCCATAACATTGCTTCTTACATTTATAGCAATGTTTATTGCCCTTAAAATATTTGGAACACACGTTAATGCGGCACAGAAAATGCCCTGGCTTATCGTAATAACTGCAGTTCCGTTTTTTGGAATATGTATATATCTGCTATTTGGACGTTCTATTGTAACTAAAGGTGTTAGACGTTCATTTAATAATATTGAAACGAATGTGCTTACCCTCTTAAAGCAGGATAATGGCATAATAGATGATATAGCCAGCAAGGACAAGGGCGTAGCTAACCAGTGCAGATATATAAGCAATACAGCAAGATATCCTGTATACAGCAATACAGATGTAAAATATTATCCAACTACTGATGTAAGCTTTGAGGCACAGCTTGTTGAACTTGAAAAGGCAGAGCATTTTATATTTATGGAATATCACGCTATTGAAGATGCTGAAAGCTTTGCAAGGCTTAAGCATATCCTTGAAAATAAGGCACAGAGCGGTGTGGAGGTAAGAATATTCTATGACGATTTAGGAAGTATTTTTTTCCTTAATAAAGAGTTCATAAAACAGATGAGGCAGAAGGGCATACAGTGCCGTGTATTCAATCCACTTAAAGTTATTGTAAATATGTTTATGAATAACAGGGATCACAGGAAGATAACCGTTATTGACGGCAAGGTAGGCTTTACAGGTGGATATAATCTTGCAGATGAGTATTTTAATATAACGCACCCATATGGTTACTGGAAGGACACAGGAATTAAGCTTCAGGGTGATGCGGTAAAGAGTCTCACAGCAAGCTTTCTTACTATGTGGAATGCCATAGAACATACTGATAATGATTATAATAAATATCTTGATGCGACAGATGGTACATATAAGGCAGTTATGAAAGACTGTTATGTACAGCCATATTCAGATAATCCATTAGGACAGGACAGAATTGGTGAGGACGTGTACCTTAATATTCTAAAAAATGCCAAGGACTATGTGTATATCACAACTCCGTATCTTATTATCACTGATGAGATGGAAAGAGAGTTAAGGCTTGCGGTTAAGAGAGGTGTTGATGTAAGAATTGTCACACCGGGAATACCAGATAAGAAGCTTGTATACAGAATTACAAGGTCTTATTATGAGCCACTGTGTTCGGCTGGCGTGAGAATATATGAGTATACACCAGGATTCTGTCACGCTAAGCAGTGGGTATGTGATGATGAAGTATCTGTTGTTGGCACAATCAATATGGACTACAGAAGCTTATATCTTCATTTTGAAAATGCAGTATTTATATATAATAAAGCGACGGCATTAAGTGTAAAGCAGGATATGTTAAATAACTTTGAGGCAGGACACGAAGTGACAGCTGATTATACTAAAGATGTTATTAAGCCATTAAGACTTGGGGTATGTATGTTAAGAATGATATCGCCTTTATTGTAAAATACTTGCAACAAATGTAAAATAATATATAATATTAGTGGCAAATTACATTTATCATTATAAGTGGTTAGATAATAAGTAAGAACAACATTTTGTGTCTATTGTTAGTACCTGGAGGAGGAACAGTGAGAGAAGAATTAGTAGCCGTAAAAGTAGACCACCCATTGGGAAGTACAGACGAGGATAACCCCTCGGTTGTGTATCCGATTAATGTCGGATACGTTATCAATGATAAGGATCTGGAATTCAAACCGGTAACAGATGACCAGAGAGTGTATCTTGTAGGTGTTGATGTTGCTGTTGATGAATATTCAGGTGTTCTTATTGCAGTTGCAAGAAGGAGAGATGATTCAGGAACAGTGTGGGTCGTTGCACCTGAGAACATATTATATACCAAACAGCAGATAGAAGAAATGATATATTTTAAGGAGCAGTATTATGACAGCTTCATTGAAATGGTCGATGAGGAGATGTGGGACGCTTATGATGCCAATGAGAATAAGTTAGGTTTTGAAGTTCGCAGAAGTATGGCAAAGTCACTTCCAGAAGGCGTGTACCACATAGTTGTTATGGTGTATACAGTTACAAAGACAGGAAAGGTGCTTACAACGCAGAGGTCGCGTAACAAGACGAATTCTTTAAAATGGGAAGTTACAGGAGGTTCTATTATCAGCGGTGAAACACCTAGGACAGGAGCGGTAAGGGAACTTCTGGAAGAAACGGGAATTAAGAAATTGCCAGAGGATTTAATTGAACTTTATAGGTATACTGATGATGCAAGACATTGTATATATTATGGTTATCTTAATGTATGTGACGATGAGGAACACGTTAAATTACAGCAGGGTGAAACTATGGACTATATGTATATGCCATATGAGGAATTCATTGATTTCATAATGTCAGAGAGGTTCATTCCGTCAGAACAGAGGCGTTTTAAGCTTCATAGTGAGCATATAGTAAAGCAGATTAAGCAGGCTTGTATGGTACAGTAATAAATTTAATATAATCAGAAGGGAGAGTCATATGTCATTTAAGGAACTTGTATTAAAGAACCGTTCATATAGACGTTTTTTTGAGAATAAGAAAATAGAAAAGGACGAGCTTGTAAATCTTGTTGATATAGCAAGAAATACAGCTTCAGGTGCTAACAACCAGCCTTTAAGATATAAGGTTGTGTGTGATGAGGAAAGCAATAAAAAAGTGTTTGACACATTAAAATGGGCAGGTGCGCTTCCAGACTGGGATGGCCCTGTTGAGGGTGAAAGACCAGCAGGCTACATAATAATATGCAGTGCTTCAAGCGTATCAGCATCAAGAGATGAGGGAATAGCGGCACAGACAATACTTCTTGCCGCCAATGAGGTTAATCTTGGAGGCTGTATGTTTGCAAGTGTTAATATTCCTAAGCTTAACGAAGAACTTTCAATTCCAGAGGGTATGACAGCAAGACTTGTTATTGCATTGGGATATCCTAAGGAACAGGTTGTTATTGATGAAGTATCTGAGGGAGCGAATCTTAAGTATTACAGAGATGACAATCAGGTTCATCACGTACCTAAGTTAAAGTTAGAAAATGTATTATTATAAATTATAAGGAGAATGCAGAGTTTAAGCCTTTGCTTGGATTAACAGGAAACAGGCTTACATTCTGTGAATAGTTATAAAGAAACAGGCGGGATATTAAATCCCGCCTGTTTCTTTGCTTAGTGAATAATTGTTACTATAACTGAGTAATCAGTATAATTTAATCTTTTGTTGCTAATTCCAAAAAGATATTATTATTCTATCACTGTAAATACTATAAATCAAGTTCAATTAATCTGTAGTTGCGGCAAGATGTCTGTATTATTGAGTTCAAATTTTAATCAAAATTTTATCATTTTTTATTCATAGTTTATATTCAGTGAAGCCTATTTTGCAATGGACCTGTAATTCCTTATAAGCAGCGGAAGTTCAGCAATAAGCATACCAATCCAGCCGGCAAGGTATGATAATGGGAGGGCTTCAATTCCTATGCCCATTACAAGAACGAGTGGGATAGCGGCTATAACACGTACGCCCATATTGATAAAGCTGCTTAAAAGTGTAATCTTTAAATCGCCAATTCCACGGAAATATCCCTGTATGCCGTTAGTAGCGGCTGGGAGTATATACATAAATGAGATAAGGCGCAGATACTTAACACCATGCAGAATAACTTCTTCATCTTTAACAAACAGAAGCATAAGTGGTCGTGCAAGTATAAAGCACACGGCAAAAAGAATAATTCCATATATGAATTCAAGCACCATACCACATTTAAAGCCTTCTTTCATACGTTTTTTTTCATTAGCACCTTTGTTCTGAGCCATAAGTGCAGTCATAGCGTGGCCGATATTCTGCTCAGGAGTATACGCAAAATCATCAATTCTGTTGACAACAGCAAATGCAGCGGCTACGGACACGCCCATAGTGTTGACGATTGCCTGAATGCCAATCTTTCCTAACTGGACAGTTGCCTGCTGCATAGCGGATACCCAGCCGTAGCTTATTGTCTTTTTAAGAAGTGAATTGTCAAATACAAGCCATTTTCTGCCTAGCCTTAATATCTCGACACGCTTTTGTATGTATATAATACAGAATACACAGCACATCATTTCGCTTATTACAGTTGATATTGCACAGCCGTTGCTTCCCATTTTAAGGACAATTACAAAGAACAAATCTCCGAAAATATTAAGCAGTGAGCTTGCAATAAGGAAGTATAAAGGAGTCTGGCTGTCGCCTAATGCCCTTAATGTGCTTGAAAAGAAATTATATAAAAATGTAAATATCAATCCTAAAAATATAATTCTCATATAAGAAACAGTTAAATCCATAATAGATGGGTCAACCTGTAACAATTTAAGAATAGGTCTTGAAAAGATAATGCAGCACAGGCTTAATATTGCAGAGAATACAGTGCCTGAAAGCATTGTTGTGCTTATTTGTCTTTGAAGCTTGTTGTAATCTTTAGCTCCGAATTGTGTACCCATAAGTATGCTCGCACCCATACACAGACCATTTAAGAATAAAATCATAAGAGTCATTACAGGGTTGCATATACCAACAGCCGCAAGGGCTTCTTTACCTACGAATTGTCCTACAATAATACTGTCGACAGCGTTATATGTAAGCTGGAATAAGTTACCGAGGACTAACGGTATTGTAAATCCAACAAGGAGAGGCATAATTTTACCTTTTGTTAAATCTTTAGTCATAATTAATCTCCTATCCTGCCCATAACAGGGCTTGTTAAGTTTATGATATTTTGCTAAAGATTTATTATAAGACAGTTGCTTTAAATTGAAAAGAATTATATTATACTAATGTAAAAAAAGTGTACGCAGAAATGGAGATTATTATGAAAGTTACCCGTGAAGATATGCAGCTTTACGCCGTTACAGATACGCAATGGCTTAATGGCAGGGATTTCTATGAAGAGATTGAGAAAGTCCTTGCGGCAGGAGCTACATTTTTGCAGTTAAGAGAAAAGGATTCGACACACGAGGAGATTGTAAAAAAAGCATTGGCAATTAAACCGATAGCAAGAAGATATGGTGTGCCATTTGTTATAGATGATGATATATACGCGGCGTTAGAGGCAGATGTTGACGGAGTTCATATAGGACAAAGTGATGCAAGCTACGAAACAGCAAGAGAGCTTCTAGGACCTGACAAGATAATAGGAATGACAGTAAAGACACCAGAGCAGGCGGCAAATGCGGCAAGACTTGGTGCTGATTATGTTGGAATGGGAGCTGTATTTCATACAAGCACGAAGAAAGATGCCAAAGATTTAAGCAGGGATAATCTTCTTAAGCTTACAGCTATGCTTGATATGCCGATAGTTGCAATTGGAGGCATTAATTATGACAACTGTGATTATTTAAAGGATACAGGCGTGGACGGAATTGCTGTTGTATCGGCGATATTTGCAAGTGATGACTGCTCGGAGGCGACAAGAAAGCTTTATAAGAAGACAAGAAAGCTGTTTAATTATAATAAGAACATAATATTTGATATGGATGGAACACTTGTTGACTCTATGCCGTTCTGGAAGAATAGTGCAAGGGAATATGCCATTTTAAGAGGTGCTAAGCTTCCAAAGAATTTTGATGAGATAACAGGAGTTATGGACCTTTCGGAATATGCGGCTTATCTGCAAAATGTTCTTGGGATTGATACATCGCTAGAACAGATAACAGAGGCAGCAGTTGATATTATGAATAAGCATTATGCAAGTGATATTCCTGCAAAGAAGGGAATGATAAAGCTTATAAGAAGAGAATATGAGGCTGGAAGCAAGCTTGTAATATTCAGTGCTTCCGATACTTCCAGTGTGGAAATTCTTCTTAAAAGGTTAGAAATATATGAATGTTTTGATGGAATATACACAGTATATGATGTCGGCATAGGAAAGAGTGATAAGGAAAGCTATAAAAAGGTTGCCAGGTCAGCAGGAATGGATATATCTGATACGTGGGTGTATGAGGATATTCTAAGAGGCGTTCGGGCGGCACATAATGCTGGATTGAAGGTGTGTGCTGTATATGATAAAGACTCGGCAGATGACTGGGATGAGATATGCAGTATTGCAGATAAATGTATAATAACCGGATAATATGGATTGAAATGGAGAATATATGAAGAAGAAAGTTGTTGTAGGTATGTCAGGAGGTGTTGACTCATCTGTTGCCGCATATCTTTTAAAAGAGCAGGGTTATGACGTCATTGGCGTTACAATGCAGATATGGCAGGACGATGCAGTAGAAACAACAGAGAATGGCTGTTGTGGAATATCTGCTGTAGATGATGCAAGACGCGTGGCTGGACAGCTTGATATACCTTATTATGTAATGAATTTTAAGAATGAATTTAAGAAAAGTGTAATTGATTATTTTGTTGATGAATACAAGAGGGGAAGAACTCCTAATCCTTGTATTGCCTGCAACAGATATGTCAAATGGGAATCGCTTCTTAAAAGAAGCCTTGATATAGGTGCTGATTATATAGCAACTGGACATTATGCAAGAATAAGCCAGCTTGATAATGGCAGATATGCAATTAAGAATTCGGTTACAGCTAAGAAAGATCAGACATACGCACTTTATAATCTTACACAGAGTCAGCTTGCACATACTCTTATGCCAGTTGGAGATTATACTAAAGATGAGATAAGAAAGATTGCGGCAGATAATTATCTTATGGTTGCAAATAAGCCGGACAGTATGGAGATATGTTTTGTTCCTGATAATGATTATGCAGGATATATAGAAAGAACTACTGATTATAAGTCAGTTCCGGGCAATTTCGTTGATGTTGATGGTAATGTAATCGGAAAGCATAATGGAATTATCCACTATACTGTTGGACAGAGAAAAGGGCTTGGACTTGCTATGGGACATCCTGTATTTGTTGTTGCAGTAAGACCTGATACCAATGAAGTTGTTATTGGTGAGAATAAAGATGTGTTTACTGATACATTGTATGCTGGGAATCTTAATTTTATGGCAATTGAAGCCCTTAAAGAGCCAATGAGAGCAAGAGGAAAGATACGCTACAGCCATGAGGGTGCAGACTGTACAATAAGAATGATTGATGATAACACGCTTGAGTGTAAGTTTGATGAGCCACAAAGGGCAGTTACACCAGGACAGGCACTTGTATTATATGATGGTGAATATGTTCTTGGTGGAGGAACTATCATATAATGAGCACAAAAGAAAAGGAAGCGGCTGCGAAGCAGACATTTACTTTTCTTGTGCCATTAACGAACGAACAGTCGTGCGAAGCAGGACGAGAGAGTGCGATAGCACGGGTTCGTGAGTATAGGGTAGATATAATAACGTTAAAGAAATAAAGAAAAGGAAGCGGCTGTAAAATTTTCTTGACAATTACTATGTCTGCTTTATAATATTTCATATTGGATAGATAGGTTGATATTCAGAAACAAAATGCGGAGGATAATAATAATGAGTAAGTTTATTTATATGGATAATGCGGCTACAACAGCAGTAAGACAGGAAGTTGTTGATGCTATGGTGCCTTATTTTACAGAATCATACGCTAATCCATCAAGTGTATATAGTTTTGCACAGAAGACTAAGAATGATATGGAAGAAGCAAGAGAAACTATAGCTTCTATTCTCGGTGCGGCTAAGCCTAATGAAATATATTTTACAGGTGGCGGAAGCGAGTCTGATAACTGGGCATTAAAGGCAGCAGCAGAGGCATTTAAGTCAAAGGGTAATCACATTATTACAACTAAGATTGAACATCATGCAATTCTTCATACTTGCGAATGGCTTGAAAAGCACGGATATGAAGTGACATATCTTGATGTTGATGAATACGGAAAGGTTGACCCTATAGAATTCGAAGCGGCAATTAAAGATACAACAATACTTGCAAGCATAATGTTTGCTAATAATGAAATCGGTACAGTTGAGCCAATCAAGGAACTAGGTGCAATTGCACATTCTAAGGGAGTGATATTCCACACAGATGCTGTACAGGCATTTGCACATATTCCTATTAATGTACAGGAAATGAATATTGATATGTTAAGCGCAAGCGGACATAAGTTCCACGGTCCTAAGGGAATTGGTTTCTTATATGTAAGCAACAAGGTTAAGATTGGTTCATTTATTCACGGTGGTTCACAGGAGAGAAGCAGAAGAGCAGGAACTCACAATGTACCAGGTATTATCGGAATGGCTAAGGCGGCAAGCATTGCCAATACTAATATGTCAGAGAATATTAAGAATATCTCAGCAATAAGAGATCACATTATTGACAGAGTGTTAGCAGAAATTCCATACTCAAGAGTTAATGGTGACAGAACAGACAGACTTCCTGGAAATGTTCATTTCTGTTTCAGATTTATTGAGGGTGAATCAATGCTTATTATGCTTGATCAGAAGGGAATATGTGGTTCATCAGGTTCAGCCTGCACATCAGGTTCACTTGACCCATCACATGTTCTTCTTGCAATCGGACTTCCTCACGAGATAGCACACGGTTCATTAAGACTTTCACTTGGTGAAGATGCAACAATCGAAGATGCTGATTATGTTGTAGATGAATTAAAGGGTATCGTAGAAAGATTAAGAAGCATGTCTCCTTTATACGAAGATTTCGTAAAAGAGCAGGGAAAATAATAATATAATGTGTACGGTTTAATGTATACTTGTTGCAGCTGCAGTTGTCAGGATAATCTGATAGCTGCGGCTTTTTTATGTAATAGGAAATTCCAATAGAATTCCCTATTACATAAAAGGCACTATATGCCGATTATGCACACTCGCACGAAGATGTATTTTATCGCAAGCGACCGTGCTCGGTGCAGGAATGTGTTTTTACATATTCTTTTTTATATGTGTTATTGTATTTTTTGTGTATTTCTGGCGGATACACTTGATATATATAACGAGGCAGAGATATAATAGTTGGCGAATTTGTGCACTGGACCGTTCAAATATATATGAAATAAGAGCACAAAAGAAAAGAGGTTTATTTATGAAGTATCTTAAACAGTTTTTGATTATTCTTGTAATCTCGTTAGTGGGTGAATTGATGAATAAGTTCATACCACTTCCAGTACCGGCAAGTATCTATGGTATGGTTATCTTATTTGCTGGTCTTCTTACAGGATTGATTAAGCTTGACGCAGTTAAGGAAGCAGGACGATTTCTTATAGAAATTATGCCTGTAATGTTTATTCCTGCAGGAGTAGGTCTTATATCATCATGGCTTAATTTAAAGCCGATATTAGTTCCGATATGCATAATAACAGTTGCAACAATATTTACTGTTATGGGTGTAAGCGGACACGTTACACAGTTTATTGTAAGACGTACTAAGAGAGGGGATAATAATGAATAGTTTTTTTCTTGATTCAGCATTTGCGGGAGTAGCAATAAGTCTTATCGCATATATGGCAGGAACATTTCTTAAAAAGAAGTTAAAGCTGGGATTGTTTAATCCACTGCTTATATCTATAATTGTAACTATGGTTGTATTAATAATTGGTAAAGTTGATTATGAAAGCTATAATGCCGGTGCGAAGTATCTTAGCTGGCTTTTGACACCAGCCACGGTGTGTCTTGCCATTCCTCTTTATGAGCAGTTCGAGCTTTTAAAAAGTAATTGTGCGGCAATTATATTAGGAATAGCATCGGGAGTTGTCACAAGCCTTGTTACAGTGCTTGTATTATCGGTGGTTTTTGGACTTACCCACGAGCAATATGTAACATTGCTTCCAAAGTCAATTACAACTGCAATTGGTATGGGTGTATCAGAAGAACTTGGCGGATATGTAACGATTACAGTTGCAGTTATTGTTGTAACCGGAGTAATTGGCAATATATTAGCAGAATTTATATGTAAAGTATTCAGAATTACAGACCCGATAGCTAAAGGTGTTGCGATAGGAACATCTGCACACGCTGTAGGAACAGCTAAAGCTATTGAAATGGGAGAGATAGAAGGTGCTATGAGCAGTCTTTCAATTGCTGTTGCAGGTATACTTACAGTAGTTGGTGCAAGTGTATTTGCGAACTTCTTATAAAAGAATAAGAAGTTGTGACACACAGGTTTCAAAATATTGAAGATTATTTCTGTGTGTGAAAAAATTTTATATATATAATAATGAGAATGGAGGATAAATATGATTATTACAATTGCAAGACAGTGTGGATGTATGGGTGATGAGATAGGTCAGAGACTTGCTGATGAGTATGGACTTACATTTTATAATAAGGAACATATTGTTAAGCTTGCTAAGGAAAAAGGGATATATGATAAATTCCCTTATTTCTTCTCCGAGATACCGGTAAATGCTTTAATGCATTCTATAAGCAGTGACGAGAACAATGTACTGCTTAGCGAGGCAAGAAAAGCCCTTTATCCAATAATAGGTGACGGTGATTGTGTGATAATAGGCAGGGGAGCTAATTACGCATTTTCTGACAGACCAGACAAGGTAAGCGTATTCTTAAGCGGAGATAAGGCTGAGAGAATTAAGCATATAGCAGATGTCCATAATATTTCTGAAAGAAAGGCGAAGGTTGTTGTTAATGAAACTGACAGCAGGAGAGCAGAGTTTCATAAATATTGTTCTGATCAGGAATGGGGAAATGCGGCATATTACGATATGTGTATAGATGAAACAAGAATTGGTGCTGACGGAGTTGTCGGAATTATAAAAGAATATATAAACAATTGTATGTTTGACAAATAATTGCCAGACTGATATTATAGGAACATATTATCTTTGACACAATAGATAAAAATATACTAAATAAACAGATTAGTTCGGAAAGTGTGAATGAAGAAGTAAGATAACAGAGTGATAAGTCCTTCATATCTAAAGAAGTGTATACAGCTTATGAGGGCAGGCGTTAAAAGGGAGATTGTATGACATTAGAAATAATATTAGTAGCATTGGTGCTTATTATGTGTATTGCGGCAGACAAGTTTTCGGGAAGGTTCGGCATGCCTGCACTTATACTTTTTATAGGTATAGGTATGTTATTTGGATGCGATGGAATAGCTGGAATTGAATTTGACAATTTTACTATGACAGAATATATATGTAATATTGCACTTGGGTTTATTATGTTTTATGGTGGTTTTAATACTAAATGGAAGACTGCCAGACCTGTTGCTGTTAAAGCTGTTCTATTGTCTACCTGTGGCGTAATTCTTACAGCGGCATTTACAATGCTGTTCTGTTATTTTGTATTGAGATTTCCAATAGCGGAAAGCTTTCTTGTTGGAGCAGTTCTGTCAGCAACAGATGCGGCGAGTGTATTTGCAATATTAAGACGTAAGAAGCTTAATTTAAAAGATGGTGTTGCTTCGCTTTTAGAGATAGAGAGTGGTAGTAATGACCCTATTGCTTATATGCTTACTGTTATAGGAATATATATTCTTAATGGTGATAATCTTATAAAAGTTCCATACGTTATATTTGCACAGATTGTATATGGTGTGCTTATTGGCATAGGTCTTGCGGTGGCTGCCATATATGTTCTTACCAGGACGGATATAATTGTAAATGGACTTGATACTATATTTATTCTTGCTGTTGTGCTTTTAGGCTTAGGACTTTCACAGTTAGTCGGCGGCAATGAATTCTTATGTATATATCTTTTTGGCATTCTGCTTGGTAACAGCAGGATACGCAATAAAGGTAATATTGTTCCATTTTTTGATGGTGTAACAACACTGGCACAGATAGTTATATTCTTTATGCTAGGATTGTTATCCTACCCTCACAGATTTTTAACAATTATACCAATATCTATAGCAATTGCGGTATTTCTTACATTTATAGCGAGACCGGCCGTAGTATTTGCGATACTTAAGCCGTTCAAATGCTCGGTACGTCAGTGCCTTTTAGTGTCGTGGGCAGGTCTTAGGGGAGCATCTTCAATAGTGTTCTCTATAGTGATTATGGCGGGCGGAAGCGTTATGTCAAAGGATTTGTTTAATATAGTGTTTATGATATCACTTCTGTCAGTTGCAATTCAGGGAACGCTTCTTCCAGCAGTCTCAAGACGGTTGGATATGATTGATGAAACATCAGATGTACGTAAGACATTCAATGATTATCAAGAAGAATCATCAATTACGCTTATGCGTATGTTCATACCTAAAGGTCATAATTGGGAGAATAAGCTTATAAGTGAAGTACATATGCCGACAGGTGCAATTGCACTTATGATAAAAAGAGGCAGGGAAACAATTATTACAAGAGGCAATACTAAGATATGCGGCGGGGATAATCTGATACTCAGTATTCCAGCATATGAGAATGGCGATAATGATTCGCTTGAGGAGATTAACATAACTTCGGATAATAACTGGTGCAATAGAACAATACGCCAGTTGGATCTTCCAGAAAATCTTATAATTGCCCTTGTAAAAAGAGGAGAAGAGAATATAATACCTATTGGCGATACACTTATACAGAATGGTGATGTTGTAGTGATATATCGCAGATAATACAGGAAAGAGGTTGGTATTATTATGATAACCAAGAAACAAATCCAGATGTCAGAAACATTTCTGAATAGTGCAGTTCTTGCGGTGTCAGGTGGATTTCAGGATGCTTATACATATTTCACAAGAGATAAAGTATTCTCTAATGCACAGACAGGAAATGTTGTCCTTATGAGTCAGAATTTTATGACAGGAAATATAGTCGGTGGAATTAAGTATCTGTTTCCTTTCTTAGCATTCGGACTTGGAGTGTTTGTGACAGAACAGATTAATGCCAGATACAAGATGGCAAAGAAAATCCATTGGAGACAGTTAGTTCTTCTAATAGAAATTATAATACTTACAATTGTAGGTTTTATACCAGAGACTTTTAATATGGTGGCAACAATTATGGTGTCATTTTCGTGTGCTATGCAGGTTCAGGCATTCAGAAAAGTCAACGGCTTTGCATATGCAAGCACAATGTGCATAGGTAATTTAAGAAGTGGTACAGATGCACTTTCTGTATTCGTAAGAGAAAGAAAAAAAGAGCAGTTATTTAAAGCAATTCATTATTTTGGAATTATATTTTTCTTTGCACTTGGTGCAGGAATAGGCGGTAATTTATCAGAAACATTTGGAATACATACAATATGGGTATCATCAGTTATACTTATGGTAAGTATGGTGCTTATGTGGTATGAAAAGTTCAGAATTTAGGAGAATTTGATTGAAATATAGTAAAGAACAGCAGGAAGCCATTAACACAATTGATGGACAGGTGTGTATCATATCTGTTGCGGGTTCAGGAAAGACATCGGTTATAGTGGCAAGGGCTAATAATATAATTAAATCGGGTGTGAGACCATATAGAATACTGGTGCTTACATTTTCCAAGGCTGCGGCAGTGCAGATGGCAGACAGGTATAAAATGCAGTATGGCAGTGATGGCATAAGATTTTCAACTATACATTCCCTGTGTTATTCGGTACTTGCAAGAGCATATAATCTGAAGGCTGAAGATATATTATCGGAAGCCGGAAGATTAAAGTTCTTTACTGAATTTCACAGACAGCTTTTATATAAGAGAGTATCAGGGGTTCCTGATGATTTTGATGAGTATTATAGAAAATGTAATGAATACATAAATAGTATGGCGGTCGGTACGGCTGACATTCAGGATAGTAAAAGCAGTTCTAAGGCATATCTTGAGATAACTTTTTCCCAGTACAAGGAATTTAAAAAGAATAACAAGAAGCTTGATTTTGACGATATGATATTATATTGTCACAAATGCTTAAGCTCTAATAAGCAGGAGCTGGAATACTGGCAGGGAATATTTGACTATATAATGGTTGATGAGTTTCAGGATACAGGCACATTGCAGGCAGAGATTATATATATGGTTGCTGATTTAAGGAAAAATGTGTGTGTAGTTGGAGATGATGACCAGTCAATATATGGTTTCAGAGGAGCTGACAGCTCAATATTTAAGGAATTCTCAAAAAAATATCCTGGGTCTGTACAGATAATTCTTGGTACTAATTACAGAAGTCTTCCATATATAATAGAAGGTGCTGACAAAGTAATAAGAAATAATGAAAACAGAATTGTCAAAAATATGTCAGCATACAGGCATGGTGAGGGAAAAGTGCATATAAGACAGACCGCATCTTATGGCAGGCAGGCAGATATGGCAGTGTCACTTATTAATGACTATGTAAAGATAGGCGGACATTTAAGCGATATTGCAATACTTTACAGGGTGAAGAAAGAGGCCTCGGTGCTTGTCAATACATTAGAAACGATAGGTATGCCATTTTTTACAAGGGATAATGTGGATGATATTCATCTTGGCATATGTTTTTACGATATGCTTGCATATTACAGGCTTTCAAGAGGTGTGCCGGAACAGACGGATCTTAGACGGATAATTAACAGACCCAAAAGATATATAAGAAGCAACCTTGTGCACAATTGCGAATTTGACAGGAATAAAATATACGAAGCCTGTACAAAGAATGCCAGCAGACAGGATTGCTTAAGAATTAACGATACAATCAATGATATGTTTCTTGATTTCAGAAGTCTTTCGAGGATAGATAATCCGACACAGTTTATCAATTATATATACGATGATATGGGGTATGAAAATGACCTTTTTGAGTATGCAGAGTATACAGGACTTGACAGCGGGGATATTATTAATCAGTCAGAGGCTATGAAAAAGGAAGCGTTAAAGTTTGATAATATGTCTGAATGGTACAGATATATAACTGACAGGGAATACAGGGTGAGAACGGATAAGAATGAGGGTGTGTATCTTAGCACATTTCATGGTGCTAAGGGACTTCAATGGAAGAAGGTTATAATAATATCAGCGAATGAACAGGTGACACCATATGCTTATATGGGTAAGGTTGATGATTATGAGGAAGAACGCCGGTTATTCTATGTTGCTATGACAAGGGCAGAAGACGAGTTAGATATTATCTATATAGATGGCGGGGCAAGACATCAGAAGAGGTCAAGATATGTGCAGGAACTTATAACAGTATAAATTTTAAAGTGTAAATTAAGTGTAAATTATCCTATAAAATATTGCATTATTGTATATTTTAAGCCATAATATATTACATTATCAGAAGTTCATATAATAATTGGGAGAAGTATTAATGGAAAAAAGAGAGAAGAATAAAAATATAATTGTATTCGGTATAGTTATGGCAATAAGTCTTTCTGTAGCACTTAATATAGGGAATATATTTGGTGGTATAGGAACATTTTTTAAGATTCTGAATCCAATAATTCTAGGCTGTATGCTTGCGGTTATATTTAATGTGCCAATGGAAGCATTGTCAAGACAGTTAGAGAAGCTGTCAAAGAAAGTAAAGTTCTTAAAAAAAGAAAAGGCACGCAACGGGATAAGCCTAGTTGTGACAATAGTTATAGTTGTGCTTGTATTCGCTGTTATAATGTGGTCTATTATTCCGGATCTGATAGAGTCGATTACTGGATTTATAAAGAATTTTGATAATAATGTAAATGTAGTGACTGATATTCTGGATAAATATGATGAACATCTTACGTTTATTAATGATTATGTTGAAAAGATTGACTGGAACAGCATACTTAAAAAGTCTGGAGAGGTTGCCGGAGCATTTTTCCAGAGCATATTTACGGGTATTCCACAGATAGGTTCATCTTTGTTTAATCTTAGTATATCTGTGATAATTGCAGTGTATGTGCTTATGGATAAAAGACGCCTGCTTTCACAGACAGAAAGGCTTTTAGAAGCTGTATTTGGAAAGAAGGTATCTTCTAAGGTTACAGGTGTTACTAATCTTTTTGCACAGACTTATGCAAGTTTCCTTACAGGACAGTGCGTTGAGGCTTGTATACTTGCCGTGCTTATGTTTATTACACTTAGCATATGCAGAATGCCATATGCCGGACTTATAAGCATAATGGCGGCAGTGTTCCAGTTCGTTCCATACATAGGAACATTTTTAGCGTGTGTTGTTGGTGCATTTCTTGTGCTATTCACCAATCCGGTACTTACTATATGGTTTGTAATCGTATTTCAGATTGTTCAGTTTATCGAGGGACAGTTCATATATCCAAGGGTTGTAGGAAGCTCTGTAGGACTTCCGGCACTCTTTACATTAATGGCGGTGTTCTTAGGCGGCAAGTTCTTCGGCCTTCTCGGGATGATATTCTTTATTCCGCTCACATCGGTTATATACCAGCTCCTTAGAGATATGGTAAACAACCGCTTATCGTCAGATAAGGCTGGCAACGACACAACACCAGAAACAGGGAATGCGGATACTTTGAAGGCAGATAGTGGTAGTGCAGAGTAGTTGTAACTCTGATTTTAAATCTTCATAAATAACGTTATAATTGATAAAAATGCGGTGGATTGTTCTGCTGTATGATTAATAACGGGGTAATAATTAACCTGCTGTAATATATGTATTATAATATACATTTATTACAGCAGGTTTTTAATAAAATCTGTTTATAATCTTTTAGATATAATCTTTTGCAATATCTTTAAGAATATTGGCAGAGTCTTTTAATTTTGTAAGCTCCTCATCATTCAATTCAATAGGAATTACCTTCTGTACGCCGGTTTCATCGACGACAGCAGGAATACTAAGGACAACATCATTAAGTCCGTATTCGCCTGTCATAAGGCTTGATACTGGAAGAATGGATTTCTCATTACGAACGATTGCCTCGCATATTCTTTTGACAGCCATTGCAATTCCGTAGTATGTGGCATGTTTTCTTTCAATAATTTCATAAGCACTGTTTCTGACATTTTCAAATATCTTCTTCATAGACTGCTCGTGGTTGAAGTGACCACGAAGCTCGCAGAAGTCATTAACCTTAAGACCGCCTATTCTTGCATTGCTCCAGGCAGCAAGCTCGCTGTCGCCGTGTTCACCAATAATAAATGCGTGAACGCTTCGGCTGTCAACGTCAAGATGTTCACCAAGCAGATATTTGAAACGGCCTGTATCAAGTACAGTTCCGGAACCAATTACCCTGTTAGATGGATAACCAGATTCTTTAAGTGCAATAAGTGTAAGAATATCTACAGGGTTAGATACAATAAGAAGAATTCCACCAAAATCACGTTTCTTGATTTCGCCAACAATTGATTTCATAATAGCCGCATTTTTCTTGATAAGGTCAAGTCTTGTTTCATCAGGCTTCTGGTTAGCGCCAGCAGTTATAACAATAATTGCGGCATCAGTAATATCATCATAATTACCAGCATATATCTGCATAGGTCTTGCAAATGATATGCCGTGGCTTATATCCATAGCTTCACCTTCGGCTCTTTTTGTATCTGCATCAATAAGAACCATTTCTGAGAACAGACCACTCTGCATAAGTGCAAATGCAGATGATGAACCAACAAAACCACAGCCAATTACAGCAACTTTTCTACTATTTACTTTCATAATTATACCTCATTTCTTATACAGCCGGATAATATAATGTCCAGTTAAGCTGGAATTATTGAACGGTATTCGTCTGTATATATTGTTATTTCTTTAACAAACATTATAGCACCACTTATAGTGTATGCAAGATTTATATTCAAAACATTTTTTTGTGCAAAATAATCATAAAATTATTATTAAAATTAACATATTCAGAAGATATGTTATTGACTAATTAGTGTAATATTAGTATTGTAATGAAATTGGTGGTAATTATATTTTGATATTCTGAGTTAATGTAAAATAAAGATTTAACATAAATGGGGGATTGCTATGAAGAATATAAAGAAGTTTGTAAAACGTAAAGGACATCACATAGCAGCAGTACTGGTAGTTGTATTGATATTAGTAACAGCCGGGGTATGTGTAAGCATACCTGTTATCAAGGTTACTAATAAAAGAAAGGCGAGCAAAGATGTTTTAGTGAGTAATACAATACAGGTAGCTGACAGCACTTATGGGATTCCTGGTAACAGTGCGGATGCAGATAATTCATATGTTGAATTAGCAGATGGTGACCCACAGTCGGATAATATGTCACAGGAATTAAGTGAGAATGGGATAGAGCTTAATATAACAACATTTTCTAATGATAATATGGCATATTCCAATGGCATTGATGTATCCAAATGGCAGGGAAAGATTGACTGGAATAAAGTCGCAGAAAGCGGAATTGATTACGCGATGATAAGAGTTGGATACCGTACAGATATATATGGAACTATATGCGAAGATGAATATGCGTCATACAATCTTGAGGGAGCACAGAAAGCGGGCATAGATATAGGTGTGTATTTCTTTTCGACAGCGGTTGACGAGGACGAAGCAATAGAGGAAGCATGCTGGGTCATAGATTATATATCAGCCTATGACATAACATACCCTGTTGTATACAATTGTGAAGATTATAATAATCCTTCAAGCAGAATGTATAATCTTAGTAATGAAGAAAGAACTAACAATGCACTTGCATTTATGGATACTGTGGACAGAGAAGGCTACGATGCCATGTTATATGCTGGCAAGGGTCAGATTGTTAATAATAAGGAATGGAATATACAGGATATAGAAGCCAGATATCCGATATGGGTGGCATCTTATAAAGAGGGAACATATCCAGCAGTAGAACATCCTTCATACACAGGTGCGTGTGCTATGTGGCAGTATACTAATAATGCCAAAATAGATGGAATATCAGGATATGTTGACGTAAATGTTGCTTATTTTAATTACAATTCAAGCTTTAATTATAATTATGGCACACAGGCATCAGTGTCGGGACAGACACAGCAGAGCCTTAATACAGCTGAATTGGGAATTATCTTTAACAGTGTTAATGAGGAGGTAACTGCTAAAGAGCCGGTTAATCTAAGAAGTATCCCAGAAGTATCAGGTGATATTGTAGATGTGCTTGATAATGGAGATATAGCATTGCGAACAGGAATAGGTGATACCGGCTGGTCAAGGCTTATATATAATGGAAATGTTGTATATGCGGTTACGAGTTATCTTACAACAGATTATTAAATATCTATAATACCAGTGTAGAATTGTATGTGTGCAGTACGGAACAATCCGTAGGTATCATAAGCTGGAGGCTTTTCACCCAAGCATTATATATACAATATTTAAGAACGGAGATTTAATTAATGACAAAAAGAAAAATAACTAACAAAATACAAAGGTTAATATCACTTGCACTTGTTGTAGTTATGGTGTTTGCTTTTGTAGGCTGTGGAACTGCAACAGAAGATGTTAATGTAGATAATTCTGGTTATAATGCCGGTGCAGGTGCTTCAGCTGACAATCCATATACGTTTATAGATGATTATGGAAGAACAGTTACAGTAACTTCTTATAAAAGAACAGCAACACTTATAGGAAGTTTTGCAGATGTATGGATGTCTGCTGGTGGAAGTGTAGTGGCAACAGCTAATGATACATGGACTAATTTTGATTTAGGGCTTTCAAGTGATGTTGTCAATATTGGAAGTATACTAAATCCTAATGTGGAACTTCTTATAGCTTCAAGACCAGATTTTGTTATTGCAAGCTGTAATACAGATTCTAATATAGCACTTATGCAGACACTTGAAAATGCAGGAATAACAGTAGCATATTTTGATGTATCTAATTTTGAGCAGTATCTTAATATGCTTGACAAATGTACTATGATAACAGGCAGGAGAGATCTGTATAAGACTAATGGAACAGATGTTAAAGAGCAGATAGATACTATAAAATCAAGAGTTGATGGCAGCAATCCAAAGATATTATTTATAAGAACTTCGTCAAGCAGTGTCAAGGCAAAGCAGAGCGAAGGCTCAGTAGGCGGTGAGATATTAAAGGATTTGGGCTGTGTTAATATAGCAGACTCAGATACATCACTGCTTGATGATTTAAGCCTTGAGGCAATTGTAGTAGCCGACCCTGATTACATATTTGTTACAACACAGGGCAACGATACAGATGCGGCTATCCGTAATATAGATAAGCTTCTTACATCTAATCCGGCGTGGTCGTCATTAACTGCTGTAAAGCAGGGACGTTACTATGTTCTTGATAAGAAGCTTTATAACTTAAAACCTAATGCGAAGTGGGGTGAAGCCTACAAGCAGTTAGCGGATATATTGTACATTGATAGGTAAAATATTCAGGAGGAATTACTATGGGTTATTTTCCGTTTTTTATTGACATTAAAGGAAAGAAAGGTCTTGTTATCGGAGGAGGCAGAATAGCAGAGCATAAAATAAGCAAGCTTCTTGCATATGAGCCGGAACTTACAGTTGTTGCAAGAAAGGTAAGCGATAGCATAAAGAGCATTGAAGGCATTAATATTATTGAAAGAGAATTTGTTAATTCAGATCTGGACGGATGTTCATTCTGTATAGCTGCTACAGATGATGCAAAATTTAACGCATATGTTGCAGGCGTATGCCGCAAATACCACATTTTTATAAATGCGGTAGACGATAAGGATAATTGTGATTTTCTGTTTCCGTCTGTATACAAAGCAGGAGATTTATCTATAGGAATATCTACCCAGGGAGCAAGTCCTTATGTTGCGGCAGATATTAAGAATAGAATAGCACAGGAGCTTCCTGCGGATATTGAAGATATACTTATGTATCTTGGTTCAATTAGGGATAGTATTAAAGAGAATGTAGATGATGCCTCTATGAGAGCTGATATATTCAAGGAAGCTGCAAGAAAATGTATGGTGCTTGGCAGAGAGCTTGACAAGGACGAATTACAGGATGTTATTAATAAAGTAAGTGAGAGGATTACTGGTAAAGATAATACAAATGCTGAAACAAAGGCAGATGGGAAATATTCTTACAGCAAGGGCAAGGTTGTAATTGCTGGTGCAGGCTGTGGAACTTATGATCTTATAACTGTAAGGGCGTTAAATGCCATAAAGAAGGCACAGGTGCTTGTATATGATGACCTGATTGATAACCGCCTTATGGAATTCTGTGTTGAAAGCTGTGAAAAGATATATGTTGGCAAGAGAAATGGAAGACACAGTATGGCACAGGAAGAAATTAACGAACTCCTTTTAAAGAAAGCCAATGAAGGAAAGCTTGTTGTCAGATTAAAGGGTGGTGACCCATATGTATTCGGACGTGGTGGAGAAGAAATGCTCTATCTTAAGTCAAATGGCATAGAAACAGAAGAAATACCAGGAGTAACATCAGCAATAGCAGTTCCTGCAATGGCAGGCATACCAGTTACACATAGGGATGTAAGCAGAAGCTTTAGTGTTGTCACAGGACATACCAAAGATATGGACTCACTTTATGAAGAAATAAGAAATTCGGCTTCTATGAATGGAACTTGTGTATACCTTATGGGACTTACACATCTTGCACAGATAACTGAGGCACTCGTAAGCGGAGGTAAGCCTAAGAACACTCCAGCGGCAGTTATTACAGGTGGATTTGATGATACATACAGAATAGTCAAAGGTACACTTGCTGATATTGAATTAAAGGTAAGAGAAGCAGGCATAACATCACCGGCAGTCATAGTGACAGGAGAGGCTGTAAACATCAATTTAAAATAATTTTAAAATAAACACATAAACATATTGACTTTATAGGAAATAAGGTTTATTATATCAATAATTTCCAAGGGTTGCCAGACAGCAGCAAAGGTGTCTGGCAATATTTTTTAAGTAATAAACATACTAACACACTATGTATGTATGAATGGTGGGTATATAATAAATTTAAAGCCCATAAGAAAGGAGCAGACCTATGAAATATCTTGAACATAACGGACATTCTAATAAAAAAAGGTATAAATTATGTATGCTTCTTATTATGTGTATTACGATGACATATATAGCGGCAGGCTGTGGCAGTAAGAGAGATGGACTTACAATAACTAATGTTTCTTATGACCCTACAAGAGAGTTCTATGAGGAATATAACAAAGTCTTTGCCGATTACTATATGGCTGAATACGGAAAGCAGATAAAGGTTATACAATCTCACGGAGGTTCAGGAAGTCAGGCACGCTCAGTAGTTGAAGGCTGTAATGCAGATGTTGTTACACTTGCACTTGAACACGATATATCCCTTATAGAGAATACAGGTCTTATTGATGCAGGCTGGAAGGACGAATATGATAAAGACTCATCTCCGTATACTTCAACGATTGTATTTCTTGTAAGAAAGGGCAATCCGCTTAATATATCAGACTGGGATGATTTAATTAAAGATGGTGTTGAGGTTATAACACCAGATCCTAAGAGCAGTGGTGGAGCGTGCTGGAATTTCCTTGCGGCATTAAGCTATGCAAGAGATAAGAATAACAGTGAAGATAAGCAGAAGGAATTCTTAGGAAAGCTGTATGCTAATGTATCAGTGCTGGATTCCGGAGCAAGGGGCTCAACAACAACATTTGTTGAGAATAAAAAAGGCGATGTGCTTATTGCATGGGAGAATGAGGCACTTACATCATTAGCTTCATATCCTGATGAATATGAGATTGTCACACCATCTGTAAGTATTCTCGCACAGCCAAGTGTGGCAGTTGTAGATGATAATGTTAAAGTCAACAAGACAGAGGAGCTTGCAAGCGAATATTTATCATTCCTGTATTCAAAGCAGGCACAAAGAATAGCCGCAGATTATGGATACAGACCAACAGATGAAGAGGTATTGAATGAATATAGTGGTAAATTCAATCTTACAATAAAGCTTGATACAATAGCTGATTACGGCGGCTGGACTCAGGCATACAAGATATATTTTGATGATGGAGGCTGGTTTGATGAAATCTATAACAACTGATAGAACAATTGATAATAATAAACAGCCAGACTATGATACAGCGTTTGATGAAATAAAGAATAGCAGAAAATTCGGTAAAGATAAAAAAGTACGTGTTATACCGGGATTTCATTTAACACTTGGAATTACAGTTACTATGTTATCACTTATAGTATTAATTCCACTTGCTTCGGTTATGGTATATTCACTTAAGCTTCCACCAGCCGAATTTATAAGGCTGGTTACTAAGCAGAATGTCGTCAATGCTTTTGTTACAAGCATTGGATGTTCATTCATAGCGGCAGTAATCAACTGCGTGTTTGGAACAATAATTGCATGGACGTTTGTTAAATACGATTTTGCTGGAAAAAGAGTGCTTGACGGACTTATAGAACTTCCATTTGCACTTCCAACAGCGGTAGCTGGTATTACATTATCGAAAATGTATTCTGAAACCGGAATACTTGGCAAACCGCTTGCTTCAATAGGTATAAAGGTATCTTACACACATCTTGGACTTATTACAGCACTTGTGTTTGTAGGAATTCCATTTGTTGTAAGAGCGGTAATGCCTGTTCTTGAAAAGATGGATTCTCAATATGAGGAAGCGGCATATATGTTAGGTGCAAGCCCATCAAAGACATTTTTTAAAGTAATCCTTCCAGAAATCAGCCCGGCACTTCTTACAGGCTTCGGACTTGCATTTGCAAGGGGAATAGGAGAATATGGAAGCGTTATATACATATCAGGCAACAGTGCCAAGGAACATACACAGGTTGTATCCTATGTAATAATGCAGAAGCTTAATTATATTGATTATGCTTCGGCGACAGCGATTGCACTTGTTATGCTTATAATATCTTTTCTGATACTTCTTATCATTAATATAATACAGATGAGGCAGGCAAAGCGTACAATGTAGAGAAAATGGAGGTTAAATATGAGCGAGAATGATAAGCCTGAAAAAAGAAAAAGAAGAACAAGAAGCATATGTATTCTTATCACTGTTTTGTTTATAACAGTTATGCTGATTATGCCTCTATTATCAATAATAGCAAGTTCATTAAAAGAGGGCTTTAGTTTTTACATTAAATCAATAACAACTCCATATGTATTGAGTGCGTTGAAGGTAACAATTATTGCTACTGTTGCTGCAGTTGTTATTAATACATTATTTGGAATTATAGCGGCATGGTTACTTACAAGATTTGATTTTAAAGGCAAGCAGGTGCTTGCAACACTTATTGATATACCATTTTCTATATCACCGGTTATTGTAGGTCTTGCGTTTCTTATGACATTTGGACGACTTGGTTTTTTCTATCCTGTTATAAGATGGTTTAATGAGTTTACAGGAAGCAATATAAGAATAGCCTTTGCGATACCGGGAGTTGTGCTTGCTACAATATTTGTTACATTTCCATATGTATCAAGAGAGATAATACCAGTGCTTAACTCACTCGGAAAGGACGAGGAGGAAGCGGCGGCTTTAATGGGTGCTAATGGTTTTA
Organism: Bacteroides galacturonicus; assembly: GCF_003096855.1. Classification (NCBI taxonomy): domain Bacteria; kingdom Pseudomonadati; phylum Bacteroidota; class Bacteroidia; order Bacteroidales; family Bacteroidaceae; genus Bacteroides; species Bacteroides galacturonicus. The sequence continues at coordinate 283,261 of NZ_QEOA01000003.1, forward strand.
CAATATTTTTTAAGATAACTCTTCCTAATATAAAATGGTCGTTGATATACGGAATAATTCTATGTACATCAAGAGCATTAGGAGAGTTCGGTGCGGTTAATGCATTATCAAAGACAAGAGGAGAGACATTCACGCTTCCACTTGAGATAGATGCACTGTATATGTCGGGTACAGATACATCAATAACATCGGCATTTGCAGTATCATCAATATTAGTAATTATAGCGATTATAGTTCTTGTATTAAGGAATATATTTGAACACAGACAAAGTGATTATAAGAAAGGAGGGCAAAAGTAATGTACGTTGAGATGAAGAATATTTTTAAGCAGTATGGAAACTTTCGTGCATCTGATAATGTGAATTTCGGAATAGAAAAGGGAAAGCTTGTTGCATTGCTTGGTCCTTCGGGAAGCGGTAAGACAACAATATTAAGAATGATTGCAGGTCTTGAAACACCAAGCTTTGGAGATATATATATTGATGGAAAGAGAGTTAATGATGTACCAGCTAATCAAAGAGAGATTGGTTTCGTATTTCAGAACTATGCTCTTTTTCGACATATGACAGTTTATGATAATATAGCATTTGGACTTAAGCTTAAGAAAGTTCCAAAAGATGAGATTAAGAAAAGAGTTACAGAGCTTCTTGATATAACAGGGCTTGCAGGTCTTGAGAAAAGGTATCCTAACCAGTTATCAGGTGGACAAAGACAGAGAGTAGCTTTTGCAAGAGCGTTAGCACCTAATCCATCAGTGCTTCTGTTAGATGAACCATTTGCGGCGATTGATGCAAAGGTAAGGACAGAACTTAGAACGTGGCTTCGCAGTATGGTTACCAGGCTTGGAATAACAAGTATATTCGTCACACACGATCAGGACGAAGCTGTTGAAGTGGCTGACGAGATTATAATTACTAACCACGGAAAGATAGAGCAGATGGGAAGTCCGATAGAGATATACAAATCTCCAGCAACACCATTTGTTGTTGAATTCATTGGAAAAGCTTCAGAGGTTAATGATTATTCAAAATTAAAAGGTTTTGATGAGATACAGGGAGCTAAAAGAGCAATAATAAGACCTGAATTTGTGAAGCTTTCTAAGTATGGAAAGCTCCAGCAGTACAACAGTGCTGCTGAGGAAGGTTATGTTGAGGATATTCTTTTCAGAGGCAATCATCTTGATGTAACTGTTAATATTGGAGGAACAATGATAACAGGAGAGTGGTCACTTGAGAAAGAGCCGCTACAGGTTGGGGAAAAGGTTCACGTTCTTATATATAGAATATACGCAGTTGATGATGAAAAGACATATCTTTGCGAGAACAAGGGTATGAGGGATGATGACGTATTCTATATTTAACCAGATTAAAGTTATGTTTCTGCCAGGTTAAATGCTTTGTGTGTATACGCACAGCTTCAGATTAGTATATATCTGATAAAGACCTGTGGACAAGTTTTACAATGAGAAAGGAAAGTTTATGCAGATTAATGGTTTAAACAGATTAACAACAGATGTGCTTATTATAGGTGGTGGAACAGCAGGCTGTTATGCGGCACTTACAATAAGGGAAAAGTCAGATGCTTCAATTATAATTGCAGAAAAGGCGAATATAAAGAGAAGCGGCTGTCTTGCGGCTGGTGTTAATGCGATAAATGCTTACATAGTTGAAGGCAGAAAGCCAGAGGATTATGTTGAATATGCAAAGAAAGATGCTGACGATATTGTGAGGGAAGATTTACTTCTTACAATGTCAGAAAGACTTAACGAAGTAACAGCCAAGATGGAAAAGCTTGGACTTGTAATTCTTAAAGATGAGAATGGCAGATATGTTGCAAGAGGCAACCGTAATATTAAGATTAACGGTGAGAATATTAAGCCAATACTTGCAGATGCAGTAAATAGTCTTGAAAATGTAATTGTAATTAACAGACTTAATATAACTGATTACATAGTAAAGGATAATACAATTCTTGGTGCTGTTGGTTTTAATATTGATACTGGTGAAGCTTATGAGATAAGAGCTAAGAAGGTATTATGTGCGACTGGTGGAGCGGCTGGATTGTACAAGCCTAACAATCCAGGATTTTCAAGACATAAAATGTGGTATCCTCCATTTAATACAGGTGCTGGTTTTGCTATGGGTATTAATGCAGGTGCAGAGATGACAACGTTTGAAATGCGTTTTATAGCTTTAAGATGTAAAGATACAATAGCTCCTACAGGAACAATAGCACAGGGAGTTGGTGCAAAGCAGGTGAATTCTTTAGGTGAGGTATACGAGAACCGGTATGGACTTACAACTTCACAGAGAGTATACGGAACTGTAAGGGAGAACATTGAGGGCAGAGGTCCTTGTTACTTAAGAACAGAAGGAATAAGCAGTGAGCAGGATGAGTCATTAAAGAAAGCATACCTTAATATGGCACCAAGCCAGACACTTAAATGGATAGAGTCTGGAAAGAACCCAAGTGAGCAGAATGTTGAGATAGAAGGAACAGAGCCTTATATTGTAGGCGGACATACGGCGAGTGGTTACTGGGTTGATACTAATAGAAGGACAACAATCAATGGTCTTTATGCGGCAGGAGATGTTGCAGGAGGCTGTCCTCAGAAGTATGTGACAGGTGCTATGGCAGAAGGTGAAATTGCGGCAGAAGATATTGTTAAGGAATTGAATAGATCGGACATCACAGAGAATGCATTTTCACAGAGTACAGCTGATGAATATGCAGACAAGCTTACTGATGAAAGAATAAAAGAATATAACGAATATCTTAGGCGTGAGGATAAAGATACCATTTTCTCGACAGAAGAACTTGAGGAAGCTATGCAGAAGGTTATGGATACATATGCTGGTGGTATAGGAAGTCATTACCAGTTCAATGAAAAGCAGCTTAAGCTTGCCAAAGAAAAGATTGAACAGATAGAAACTCTTTCAGAAAAAGCTAACGCTAAAGATTATCATGAGCTTATGTTTGTATATGAATTAAAGGAAAGACTTACAGTCTGTCAGGTGCTTATAGAACATTTGAAAGCAAGAAAAGAAACAAGATGGCACAGCTTTGCGGAGAACCTTGATTACCCAGAGAAGTCAGATGAATGGCTTAAGTATGTTAATACAAGAAAGGTAGACGGAAGGATAGAAGTGAAATATAGAAATCTTGTGGGAAGAGGTGAGACATATGAGCATAGTAATTAATAAGGAGAAATGTGCTGGCTGCGGACAATGCAGTATCGTCTGTCCGGGAAGTCTTATTAAGATGGGAGAAGATAAGAAAGCATATATGAAGTATCCTAAGGACTGCTGGGGATGTTCATCTTGTATCAAGGAATGTAAGTTTGAAGCTATCGCACTTTATCTTGGAGCAGATATGGGAGGTATGGGAAGTAAGATGAGCGTTATTTCCAAAGGCGACTTCCTTAACTGGAATATAGATAAGACAGACGGAAGCAGGGAAACGATAGTAATTAATAAGAAGGAATCTAATAAATACTAGAAAGGACGGATAAAAGAATGGCAGAGTTATCACATCTTGATCAGCTTGAAGCTGAGGCAATATATATAATAAGAGAGGTGGCGGCTGAGTGTGAAAAGCCGGTTATGCTTTACTCAATAGGAAAGGATAGTTCAGTAATGCTTCATCTTGCAATGAAAGCATTCTATCCGGAGAAGCCACCATTTCCATTTCTTCATGTTAACACAACATGGAAGTTTAAGGAAATGATTAAGTTCAGAGATGAAACAGCTAAGAAGCTTGGCATTGAAATGTTAGAATATATCAATGAAGATGGTGTTAAGAAAGGAATTAATCCTTTCGACTATGGTTCAGTGTATACAGATATTATGAAGACACAGGCATTAAAGCAGGCACTTAATAAATATGGTTTCACAGCAGCTTTTGGTGGTGGACGTAGAGATGAAGAAAAGTCAAGAGCCAAAGAAAGAATATTCTCTTTCCGTAATGAAAACCACGCATGGGATCCTAAGAACCAGAGACCAGAGATGTGGAAGTTATACAATTCACGTATTAACAAGGGTGAAAGCATAAGAGTATTCCCAATCTCTAACTGGACAGAGACTGATATATGGCAGTACATAAAGAGAGAAAATATAGATATCGTACCTCTTTACTTTGCGGATAAAAGACCAGTTGTTGAAAGAGACGGAATGTTAATTATGGTTGATGATGATCGTTTCAAGTTAAGAGAAGGCGAAAAGATTGAATACAAGAATGTAAGATTCAGAACACTTGGCTGCTATCCTCTTACTGGTGGTGTTGAGTCTAATGCAACAACACTTGATGAAATTATTGATGAAACTCTTAGTGCAGTATCTTCTGAGAGAACAACAAGAGTAATTGATAATGAAGCAGCAGGTAGTATGGAAAGAAGAAAGAGAGAGGGGTATTTCTAAGATGATAGGATTGTTAAAATTTATTACATGCGGAAGCGTGGATGATGGAAAGTCTACATTAATAGGACATATATTATATGATTCAAAGCTTTTATATGCCGATCAGGAAAAGGCTTTAGAGCTTGACAGTAAAGTAGGAAGCCGAGGTGGTGCTATTGATTACTCGCTTCTTCTTGACGGACTTATGGCAGAACGTGAACAGGGTATCACAATCGATGTTGCTTACAGATATTTTACAACAGATAAGAGAAGCTTTATCGTAGCTGATACACCAGGTCACGAAGAATATACAAGAAATATGGCGGTTGGTGCTTCATTTGCTGACCTTGCAATAATTCTTATTGATGCTAAGCAGGGCGTTCTTGTGCAGACTAAAAGACACGCAAGAATATGTGCCCTTATGGGAATTAAATATTTCGTATTTGCAGTAAACAAGATGGATTTAGTTGGTTACTCAGAAGAAAGATTTAACGAGATAACTAAGCAGATTGATGAATTATCTAAAGAACTTGGACTTGCAAGTGTAAAGATTATCCCTGTATCAGCAACAGAGGGTGACAATATTACAGTTAAATCTGATAATACACCTTGGTATCCAGGCGAAGCACTTCTTACTTACCTTGAAAATGTGGATGTAAGCGAAAAGAAGAAGGAAGAAGGTTTTTATATGCCAGTTCAGAGAGTATGCCGTCCAGACCATACTTTCAGAGGATTTCAGGGTCAGATTGAATCAGGCGTTGTATCAGTTGGTGATGATATAATCACACTTCCTAGTGGTGAGTCAGCTAAGGTTAAGAGTATTCTTATTGGTGATAAGGATAGTCAGTCAGCACAGGAAGGACAGCCAGTTACAATCCAGCTTGACAAAGAAGTTGACGTATCAAGAGGATGTGTACTTTCAAGCGGAACAACACTTCCAGTAAGCAAGTCACTTACAGCAACAATACTCTGGATGGACGATGCAGAACTTACAGTTGGTAAGGATTACATTGTTAAGATTGGCACTAAGCAGGTTCTTGGTGTATTAAAGAACATTCAGTACAAGATAGACGTCAATACAGGAAATTTCCTTCCAGCTAATGGACTTAGCAAGAATGAGATAGCAGTGTGCGATATTGGACTTCAGGAAGCAGTTGTTATTGATGAATTTGCAAAACATAAGACGCTTGGCGAACTTATTCTTATAGATAGAATAAGCAATATGACATCTGCCTGCGGTGTTGTCACAGATTCGAGTGCATATGATAACAAAGAAGTAAAATGTGCATTTGTAAATGGAAGCCTTAAAGGAAATGCAGATATATTTGAAGAATATTATTATAACCTTGAAAGTGCCACAGTTACAAAGGTAAGCCCATCAGGCAAGACATACAAGGTCGGAGATGTAATTAACGTAAGCGGTGAGACATACAGCTATCCAGATAACATTGATGTAATCGTTCTTCGTGATAAAGTAGCAGTTACAGTAAGAGATAAGAAGATAGAAGCAATCACAAAGTTAGAAGAATATACATACACAGGAACACCAGTAATCAACAGCCGTGGCTTTGAAATCAGGCTCAATGGTGAGGATGACTACAACAACCTTATAAATGACTTAAATGCCATCGAAACGGCTAACAAACCACTCAATGATGAATTCTTCAACAAGTGGACAAAATTCGATACTTACAGAAAAATCATCTTCAAGGATGAAGTATGGGAATATGTAATATAATGAGCCGTGCCTGACTTAACAGCAAAGTGATGCTTGTGCTTGCACAAAGCAGCACTTTGAAGCTAAGTCAGATAGGGCGAAGCCCGACAGTTCCAGAAGCCAGAGGCTTCTGGAACTTGCACGGTGTAAGCATCTTCTCCCACCCACCAGCCTATGAACAGTGCGTTAGCACGCCTTCATAGGAACAAATATTAAATATAAACATATATACTAACAATATCCTCTCGTCCAGAGAGAAAAAACTACCATATATGCCACGGTAAGTCATTATCAGACTATCATTGCAATTATTACAATATTCTTCACCCCACATTATTGCGAACCAACCTAAGATTATGTATAATATTATCTATTATGATATGCATGCAGAAAGTAATTTTGCTACTCACATCATTATATTATTAATGTACGAAAGCAGGCGGATAATTATGGAGTTTGTTATATGTGATGATGATAGATTGTACGCATCCCAGTTTATTGAACAGCTTAAAGTGTTGGAAAGCCAATACGATGAGCTGTTCAATTGCGTTTATTATGACCATTATGAGAACTTTATGGAGAGCCTTAGAAATAAGGAATGTGATAAAGCCGATATATATTTTTTAGACATAGAATTTGGCGAAGTGTATGGTATGGACGTGGCAAAGATTATAACAAGAATGAACAGGAATGCCGGTATTGTGTACATTACGAATTATGAAGAATATGCAATCAAGGCATTTGTGTGCAGACCATTAGGATTTATAAGAAAAAAGCACGATGCAGAGGATATAAAAGTTACAATGGATAAGATAATATCATATATGAATGATAAAAATGTGTTGTATACCTTTAAGAATAACAGGAATACGCTTGTGTTAAATCTTTCGACAGTATTATACATAGAAATGTCCAATCATGATATGAACATATATATGACAGATGACTGCCGGGTTGTAAGGGATAAGATTTCAAGAGTAGAGAAGGAATTGGCGGCTAAAGGCTTCGTTAAGATTAACAGGTCAAGTCTTGTTAATATGGAGCATATTGTAAATATTAAAGATGATGAGGTAATAATTGATAATGGTACAAAGCTGTATATAACTGGCAATAAGCAGGAAATGATTATACGTGACTGGCAGGCGTATATTATGGGATATAGTGAGCAGTAAGAGTAAGTGATAGAAAAAGCTGAAAGAATATGCAGATATAGTAAGCGTTACGGGTATATACAGTTTAGCGAATGCTGGATAGAATATACATAGTAAATGATAAAAAAGATTGGAGAAAATATGGATAAAGTTTCGTTTATAGTTGAAACACTTGCAAATATTAATCAGAGCATTTTGCTTATATATTTTTTATGCGGTACATTGAACGTTAATAAAAAGATTAATTCCAAGATTGCAGTAATATCAGGTGTTTCGATAATATTTGCATATCTGGAAATCCAGTATATGGTTGTTCCGTTTGAGGGACTTGGTGTTGGCATATTGTGGGCAATGCTTGTCATATATGCGTGCCTTTTTATGGATGGCAATATATTTCAGAAAATGTATGCTTCAATGTTTATTATAGCAACTATAATATTTGTTACGGTACTTTTGGGCAGTATAATGGGAGCATTGTATAATGTGCATTTTATAGAATTCACAGGAACAGCTTCTATGGAAAAGTGCCTGCTGGTTATTCTTATACAGATAACAATATGGATTGTTGCGGTAATACTTGTAAGAATATTAAGAAGATACAGCTATGGAGTGAATATTAAGGACACGGTAATAATTATGGCGGCTATGATAATGTCAGTTATTATCACCAATGAAGTGCAGATGATGTCAACAGATAGTGATGCTGAGAAAATGATAGTGCGCTCAATTATAATAATGATATGTGTAACAATAATGTTTATCCTGTGTGTGGCATTGTATGAGATTATACAACGCAGTACATACGCTCTTATGGAGCAGACAATAATGGAACAGGCATATAAAAGCAGATTAGAAAATGTCGAGGATATAGAAACGAATGTCGAGCGTATATCAAGAATAAAACACGAACTTAATAAGACACTGATTGCTGCTAATCTTATGCTTAAGGATGGACGTACTGAGGAGGCAAGAGAATTCTTAAGCCAGTTTGATGGAGATCTGGATAAAATAATTGTTGAGAAAATGTATACTAATAATATAATTATCAACGAGTTCCTTACAAAGAAATCTAAAGATTGCAGACAGAAAAACATAGATTTTGTGGCTGTTGTCAACGGAGAGTTAAAGCTCATTAAAAATGTAGATATATTCTGTGTGCTTTCTAATCTGCTTGATAATGCAATTGAGGCTCAGACATTTGTTGATAATAAGAGAGTTGAGGTATTTATAGATGAGAATGAGGATGTATGTTCCTTAAAAATATATAACAGCATATCAGATGATATGGTAAAAGCCTTCAAAGAAGATACTTTATTTAAGACACACAAAAAGGATAAATTAATGCATGGATATGGTCTTAAAAATGTAAATGATGTTGTAAAGAAATATAATGGCAGAATTAATTATTCAATAATAGGTACTTGTGTTCTTTGCTGTAGTGTAATTCTTTACAGGGAAAAATAAATTCACGACATATAAGATATAATTCACGACACGCTTATTGAAATGATGGAAATAAATGTTAATATTAAATCAGCTTTTGTGCTAACTCGAATAAGGGATGAGAGTTGAGGATAGAATGAGAGCTGATTTATCAGCATCAGATATATTAATACTTGTAACGTCAGACGTCAGGTAGGAAAGGAGTTGGAAGATATGAAGAAGAGCAATGTATTATTAAATTGTGTTGCTAAGGCGGCACAGCATTCTGCTAAGAAGGCTGTAAACAGTGCTTCAATATGGAGCTGCTATCAGCCAAAAGAACCACAGGCAGCAGATAAGTTAAAGAAGAACAGATAATACCAATGTATTACTGAGAGGTAAGGGGATAGGGATAATGCTAGGAAGAATAGCAGATAGTATTGCAGTTCTTTTTTTGAAGAAGAACATAATTAATGAAGATGAGCTCCCTGTATACCAATATGGTATGCAGGTGCTTATCTGCAATATAGCAGGAATGTTGACAGTCCTTATTGTCGGCATATTAATATCAAGACTGGTTGAAAGCATAATATTTATTACAATCTATGCTACATTAAGAATATATACAGGAGGGTATCATGCAAGAACTCCATTAGTATGTAATATAGTATTTCTTGGGACATATTTAGTTACAGTTATGCTTGAAGCTTTAAAAGTCAATAATTCGGTTGTATGGATAATGTATTTATTATCCTGCCTTATAATATTAAGATTTTCACCAATAGAGAATGTTAATAAAGAATTAGATGAGAAAGACAAAGAAATATATCGTAATAAAAGTTTGATAATTAGTACATTATTATTGATGATATTATTAGCGGGTGACATTACAGACAGATATAGTAATGGTGCAGTTAATAATATTATGATGAATATGTATAGTGATATAAGCCTTTATATGAAGCTTGTTATAATAAGCATAGCAGTGCTTATGTTATATGCACTTTTTAAAGATAAATAGTTAATATAATAATATCTATATATAATTCCCATAGGTTATATGCTTAAAAGAGTACAAACCTATGGGATTTTTGCGTGTATAATAGATATGTGAAATTTAAGCAGAAAATGTGAGCGGAAAAGTGGTATAATATTGACAATAAATGGCTGATGATACAGAATAAATTGTCTTGTTAATAATCAGGGAGAAGCATATTAATATGAATATTGAAAGCGATTTTAATAATAATATAGATAAGACTGATAGATGGATAGTACATTATCACCTTCCCGGTCTGTTTGAATTCTATGAGTTTTATAAAGTATTCTTGTCATTGTTTTATGAGCACAGGGAGTATTTTTATGACTGGTGTGATATAGGTTCTATATATGGTGCACCAGCGGATTGCATATGGGGCGGCGGGCGTGCCGGCTTTGGAGATAGTGAGGCAGAAAAAGTATTTTCACTTATGGCACAATATGGAATATCGGCAAGACTTACATTCAGCAATTCGCTTATCAGGAAGGAACATCTGGCAGATGTGAAATGTAATAAGTTGTGTGAATTATTAAAGGCGGCTTCGAAATTGCATAGTGATTATAAGGTTACATCTGAATATGCGTCTAAAGATTATTCTATAGATAATTCGATAAGAGATACTGCATTTAAAAATGGAATTATAGTTCACTCAGATATTCTGCTTGACTATTTAAAAAATAAATATCCAGAGTTTTGTTTCGTTTCATCTACAACCAAGGTACTAACAGATTATAATGATTTGCTGAACGAGGTAAACAGAGATGATTTTAGTTATGTTGTGCCAGATTTCAGGTTGAATAAATGCTTTGATAAGCTGGGGACGATGACACAGGAACAGAAAGATAAGATTGAATTTTTATGTAACGAGTGCTGCTGGATTGACTGTTATGACCGTAAAGCCTGTTATGAGACTGTAAGCCGTATGAATCTGGGCGAAAATTGCAACGGGCATATATGTGTGTCGCCTGAGGCAGGCGAGGGATATAGATTTTCCAAGGCAATGCACAACCCGGCATTTATAAGTGTAGATGATATCAGGAATATATATATGCCTATGGGATTTACCAATTTTAAAATAGAGGGCAGAAGCCTTGGAAGTGCACTGGTGCTGGAATTTCTTCTTTATTATATGACTAAGCCGGAATACCAGATAAATGTAAGAGAAGAGATATATCTTGATAATATGCTTGATATATTTTAATACGAATATTGCGAGTATAATTTTAATAATATTTAGGATATTAAAAATATTGAAAATAAATAATAATATACAATATTTATCAAAAAAAGGAGAATAATACTATGAAAAACTCAGCTGTTCAAAGTGCTGTTACACAGAATATTAATATGTTAAATAAGTTACATATGGCTATGATTGAATTATATAAGGGGGATTCCAGGAGAATACAGCATTTCTGTAAAGTTCACAGTTATGCCAGGTTGATTGCCCAGATGGAAAATGTAGATTACAAGACTTTGTTTATTATTGAAACAGCGGCACTGACACACGACATAGGGATTCATACATGTGAAGAAAAATATGGAGAGTGTGGCGGCAGATTGCAGGAAAAGGAAGGACCTGCACTTGCTAAAGAGCTTCTTGAAAGACTTGGATTTGAAACAGACATTTCAGAAAGAGTGCAGTATCTGATTGCACATCATCATACATATAGTAATATTGACGGGATTGATTACCAGATACTTGTTGAGGCTGATTTTCTTGTAAATATGTATGAAGATGGTGTATCAAAAGATGCAGTGTTAAAAGCTTACAATAATATTTTTAAGACAAAATATGGGAAATATATATGTAAGGATATGTTCTTAATTGATTGAAAAAATATTGATAAAAATATAAGTATGTAAGGTATATGATTATGAGAATCAACACATAATACATATGTATAAGAGATTGCAATGTAAATTAACAATCCTAATTCATAGTGGTGGCAGAATTGATTTCTGATATGCACATCGCAAAATAACCAGATTAAGAAAAGAGGCATATGTATGTTGTTGACTGAAAAAGAAATGTCGGTATTAAAGGATCTTCAGACACAGGAAAAGAATTGTATTGATAAGTACGAGAAGTATGCAGGACTTGCAAAGGACGATGAGTTAAAACAGCTTTTTGAAGAGCTTAAGAAAAAGGAGCAGGAACATTATAAGACGATAGGTCAGATTTTAAATGGTGAAGTGCCATCCTGCGATTGTAATGATACAGCAGGAAAGGACTATCAGCCAAAGGGCAGTTATTCAAAGAGTGAAGAGTCAGAGGATAAAAAGAATGACTGTTTTCTTGCAACAGACAGCATAGGAACAGAAAAGCTTGTATCAGGTGAATATAATTCCAATGTATTTGCGTGTACTTTAACATCTATAAGAAAAGTGCTTGCAGATATAGAGATAGAAGAACAAAATCACGCTGAAATGCTTTATAAGTATAAAATGGCGAATGGTATGCAGTAGATAGTTTGATAACTACATTAAAAACAAAGAAAATAAGTAAATACTCAGAAAAAAATAATCAAAATATAAAACGCTATGTTATCATTGTGTGATTTCATAGCGTTTTATTAAATACCACGGTTATTTAACGGCTGAATTATTTTTCTCATCAGCTTCTTTAGTAGCCTGATGGTCTATTCGGCATCCGAATATAATACCGCCAACAATTAATAAAACAACAATTCCTACAGTTATATTTCCAACCATATAATACTCCTTTTCTGATTTAATTAAGTTAATATTTCAATTCGTTAAATTTAATGTTTAGCCAAATTATATTGTACTGTCAGCTAACTGTATATTTAGCTGACTGCACAGTTAGTCTGTTCAGATTAGTCAAATAAAGAGATTTTATATTTAACTGCTCTGAATATTTTATAGATTATGGTTACTACAATGCCTAAAGTTATGCCTAAAGTAGAACCAACAGCTATAAGACCGCCTATAGCTATGCCTATATATGTTAAAATGTTCATAATATCTCCACTTCTTATAAAATGTATTAAATTGTTGTAATATACATTGAGGCTGGTTTATTACAAATATATACATTTTATACATAATTATTTATTGCATATTATATGAATTCACTTTGAGATAATTATTTTGAACCGTCCTTTTTATGGATATAATCAACAATAATCGTTGAATAAGATGGATTGATATCCAAAGAATAATTAAATGAATATATGTGATAGAAATTGTCAATATTAAAGTTATTATGTAAAATAACAGCGACAATTGAGCGTATTAATAGACGTGTTCCCGTTCTTGGCAACACATTTTCTGAAGTAATAGCTGTCTGATTACCAAGCATCTCTGATGTACATGGTCTGTAATCATTTATAGAAGATTTTGGCGTAGTAATAAGCTGGAAATCGTGGAAATCAGCTTCTGTTTCATACGATATCTCAGTGAGAGCAGTCTGCACATTGTAGAAACACAGTCCGCCAAAGAACATTGCTATTATAAATATGCAGCTTAATAAGCGTAAACATCGTTTCTTCATAACAATACCGCCAATCCTTTCTATAGTCTGTTAATATGAAGATAATAGCATATTAAGAAAATTTTGTTAATAGTCAATTAGCAGGATAATAGATTAATTGCTGTTAGTTTATATCAAAAAATATGTCATACAATACGGTATATAAAATATAGTAAAAAAATGCTGGACAAATGTCATACAATAATGTAATATTAATCAAGTCGGGTGACCGATATAACAAATAAGCAGTCGTGGCGGAATTGGCATACGCGCTAGACTAAGGATCTAGTCCATATTGCTTGGGTGCGGGTTCAAGTCCCGCCGACTGCACTTGATTAAGGAACTCAGCGAGAGTTCCTTTTTTGTTGCATAATAGTATATGTTCCATATTGGATAAAGCTATGAATAAAACATTTAAAGTAGTATTCTTTTAATATATTAATTATAAAAACACTTGCATATTATAAATTTATATGATATTCTTTATATAAAGTATACTTAATGAATTGATTCTATACACCAATACAATATATGTCCCAGTTAATCCCAATATTTAATAATAATAATCCCGATATATTAATTATATAATAAATATTATAACAATGTGAAAATTGAGAAGAAACACTGTTATCCTAATAATATAAGAAATAACATAGTTATAATGTAAGAATAATAAAAAATAGCGTAACAGCCATAATTAATTACAGTAATGATATTTGCTGTTACAATAAATGTTTAACTATAGTTTAGTGAATGATGCGGAAAGGAAATAGAATTTGCAAAAAAGAACGAAAAGATATAATTATAGGATTTTTTTACTTAATACATATATGAATAATAATAAATTGCGTTTAATAATATTAAAATGTAAGCCGTTAAAGACTGCATTTATAAGAATTACAGCAATACTGCTGTTTATTATATGCGGCGTAACAGAGTGTATGGCGGACGTTAATACATCAGCATTTTTACATAAAAAAGATGTTATTGATTTGAATAATAATAGTATTGAATTTACATACTGGGACGGCTACGATCACAAGATTAAGACAAAGAATTATACAATATCATCAGACTGGCGCAATGCTATGCTTATATGGAGTGAGGATTTAACAGGGACAATAGGCACTAATACGACAATATATGGACCATATACATGGCTTCCGGCGGGAGATTACAGAGTAAGCTTTAAGCTTACTGCATATGGGTGGAATACTTTGAAATATTGGGATATAGGAGTTAATTTTGGACAGCAGAATACGGGATACCGCAACAAGTATGACAGGTCAAATTGTCAGATTAATGCTGACACAACAGTGAGCGACATAGTGTGTGGAGGTAATGATACAGGAGGTAATTTAGATTATACTATTCATACTAATGGTGACAGTGCAGATTATGAGTTAAGGACATATTTTAACAGGGATGTTGATTTTGGGATTGGTGCACCTGAACACGAACTTGGTAAGATAGGACAATTTATAAGAGAGATTACGATATGTTCTCTGGATAGTAATACCATATATTATGATGCAGATGGTGGATTGCTTGATAAGGAGGAAGCAGGGACACTTACTGATACGAACTGGGGAGCTGACAGAGGAGATGTATCAATTCCGGCTAAGGAAGGATATATATTTGAGGGGTGGTATGGTTATAGTAAAGCATCTAATATAACTTCTAACAGGGACGAGCTTACATTTGATACAGATAGTGAATATGTTATGCTGTGGGATAGCAAGGGCAAGGCTTGCAGTAATGTATTAAAAGAAGCCAGCTACAGTGATTATACGGTATATGCCAGGTGGAAGCCGAAGGATAAAGTTATAAAATATATATCTAATACATCGTCAGTGGTAAGCAATATGCCACAGGATATTAATACGGTGTACGGTTCGGAGGTTTCATTATCGGGGCAGAGTCCGTCAAGAAAGCTGTTTAAGTTTGATGGGTGGAATACTGAGGCTGATGGGAGTGGTGATATGTATTATCCTCTGGAAGCTGTAACTGAACTTACAAAGCTTTCAGAGGACACAGTTAATCTATATGCACAGTGGCAGCAGCAAAGATTTATGTATATTAAAGCTTCATCAACGACCTATTGTGATACTCTTATTAAGAGGACACCTAATGATGAACTCTGGTATACAGGCATAGGCAGTAATACAATCCGCAGTCTGCCAGATAGTATGAATAGCTGGCAGGTGCAGAAATGGTACATTGATAAGAATGGCAGTATATATAAGGATAATTATATAAATGTATAATTACATAAAAATATAATAGTCACCCTCATCATCAGAGAATTTTTTATAGGTTGTGTGGAATACATCTTCAATAATATGTGTTTTAAGGCAGTTGGCGGGTGTGTCACTTATTGCAATCTTACGGTCGTTCATTATAACAAGATTATCAGATATTCTTATTGCATCAGATAAATCGTGTAGTACAAGAATGATTGTTTTGCCTGATTTTTTAAGTTTATTAACCATAGAGAAGAAAGTCCTCTTGCCCTCAAGGTCAAGATAAGTGACAGGTTCGTCCATAATTATAATCCGGCTGTCCTGTGCGAGTATCATAGAGAAGAATACACGCTGCCTTATTCCGCCAGAAAGTGTGTCGGTATTATCTTCAGAATAAGGCATTACATTAGTGAATTCCATTGAATTATTGACTATTTCATTATCTTTATCTGTTTTACGTCTTGTAAAGCCAAGATAAGGAAATCTGCCGTGTTCTACTAATGTTCTTACAGGAAGTACAGGGATAACGGTTCTTATTTGCGGAAGAAATGCTATTCTTTTGGCTCTTTCTTTTAATGGCAGTGACAGGATATTTTCATTATCTACTGTAATAGTGCCTGCTGTAACTTTAGAACAGCCATTAAGGCACTGAAGAAGGGTTGTTTTGCCGCATCCATTAGGACCGATTATCGTTGTTATCTGTCCTTTTGGAAATGTTATATTAATATCATTTAATATATTGGTTCTGGATACGGCTACATTAACGTGTTCATATTTAAGCATTTATTCGTCTGCCTCCTTTTTTCTTTAATAAAAGGTACATAAAGAATGGACCTCCGATAAAAGCCATAATTATTCCAGCAGGAAGTTCATATGGAGCAGCTATAAGACGACCAATGATATCACATATAAGTACAAATGAAGCACCAAGCAAAGCACTTGTTGGCAGGAGGTATCTTGCATCACTTCCGAATAAAGTCCTGCATATATGAGGAACAATAAGACCTATGAAGCTTAATAGGCCAGCAAAGCTTACAACAAGACCTGCCATTATGCTTGATAATACAAGAAGAAAGAATCTTGTAAGTGGAACATTCAATCCTAAAGAGCGGGCATAGTCATCACCTAATGAAAGTATATTAAGCGGCTTGGCCAGAATGAAGGATACAAGTACAGCAGCTATAATTCCAATTGCTGGCAGTGCTATTTTGTTAAATGTAAGTCCGGATAAAGTACCCATAAGAAAAGAAGTGATATTAAGGGTTATATCTGTATTTATTAATTTGATAGTGTTAATACCTGCATTAAGAAAGGAAGATACAGTTATTCCGGCAAGTATAATGGTTGTTCGTGAGCTGTCAGCCATATATGCAAGTGCATATATGGCAAGTGTTGTTAAAAGTGCACCTACAAATGAAGCTATAGATGTGGCATATCCTGAATGAGGGAATAACATCATAGCAAGCATTACAAAGAAGCCTGCACCGGAATTGACACCTATTGTATTAGGACTTGCAAGTGCATTATTCATAACGCCCTGAAGGATAACACCAGCAACAGAAAGTCCCATACCGGCAATAATGGCACCAAGCATACGAGGAAGACGTATGTTCATTATTAATATGTAAGTCACAGAAGTCTTGTCGGGGGTAAAGAAGCATTTTAGTATATCTGCTGGATTGATATATACGCTTCCTAGCATAACGCTTAGAAAAGAAGCTGTTATTAAAAGTCCAAAGAGCAATATATATATGTATATATGTCTTGAACGGCTGTTTGATTTTGAGTTGGTTTTATTGGTCATAGTTGTTATTTTCCTTATAATAAATATATGTGAATAGAGTATCATAAACCGCTAATTTATTCAATTCATATTTACATACCGAATTTATATGAAATAACTATTGACAAATATTAACATAAGGGTTAAAATTCAATTCATATTAAACAAGTAGGTTTGTAGTTTATACGAAATGGAGATAATGATATGAGATTTAATACAGCTTTACTTCATGGCGATTTCAGAGGAGATAAGAATACTGGTGCGACACAGACACCTATATATCAGTCAAGTGCATTTGAGCATGCGAGTGCTGAGACACTCGAGAAGATATTTAATAATATGGCACCTGGATTTTCATACAGTAGAATTAGCAATCCAACAATAGAAGCATTTGAGAAAAGAATGACAGTTCTTGAGGGCGGTGTTGCGAGTGTTGCCTGTTCATCAGGTATGGCAGCAATAACGAATGCCTTTACTAATATATTACAAAGTGGTGACGAGATTGTATGCAGTGCAAGCTTATATGGCGGAAGCATTGATTTATTCAGGGATTTAGAAAGCTTTGGAATTAAGACACATTATGTTAATAATAATGATGTGGAACAGTTCAGAGCAGCTACGAATGAGAATACTAGGCTTTATTTTGCAGAGACAATTGGTAACCCAAGACTTGATGTAACAGATATCAGATTAATAGCTGATGAAGCTCATAGGGCAGGCGTTCCATTTATCGTTGATAACACAGTTGCTACAGCATATCTTATTAAGCCAATAGAGTATGGTGCGGATATAGTTGTTAATTCAACATCGAAGTATGTTAATGGCAATAGTAATTCAATCAGTGGTGTCATAACTGATTCTGGTAATTTTAAATGGGATATTATAAAATATCCTGGTATGAAAGATTTTAAGAAATATGGTCCATATGCGTATACAGCCAAGTTAAGAAATGGAATATACCGTAACACAGGAGCTTGTTTATCACCACAGAATGCATTTTATAACATTCTTGGAATTGAGACACTTGGAATAAGAATGGAGCGTGTCTGTAGCAATGCAATGATATTAGCTAAGTATCTTAATGATAATTATGGTAATCTTAGTGTTAATTATCCAGGGCTTGAGAATAGCGAATTCTATGATATTGCTAAGAAAGAACTTAACAACGGATTTGGTGGCATAATAACAATCCGTACAGGAAGCAAAGAGAAAGCATTTAAGTTTATTAACGCATTAAAGATTCCGCTTAATGTATCTAACATAGGTGATACTAAGACATTGGTTATACATCCAAGCTCAACAATCAGTGCTCACAGCACAGAGGAAGAGAAGAAGATTGCTGGTGTATATGATGATCTGGTGAGAATAAGCGTAGGAATAGAAGATGTGCAGGACCTTATAGAAGATTTCACACAGGCGTTAAAAGCAGCTAATTAAATATCAAAAAACGACTAAGAAAAGAATAGAAATGAGGTAGAATTATGGCTAAGATTGATTATGCAGCACTTAAAAAGGGCGGATTTATGAGACAGAAGCAGAAAGGATATTTTTCATTAAGAATACAGGTAGTTGGTGGTAATCTTACATCTGAGAATATCAGAGCTGTAGCTGACGTAGCTGATAAATATGGAAAAGGTTATGTACATATGACATCAAGACAGGGTGTTGAAATTCCATTTATTAATTTTGAAAATATTGAAGAAGTTAGAGCAGCTTTAGCAGATGGTGGTGTTAAGCCGGGTGTATGTGGACCAAGAGTTCGTACAGTTACTGCTTGTCAGGGTAATGAAGTCTGTCCAAGCGGCTGTATTAATACATATGAACTTGCTAAGAAGCTTGATGAACATTACTTCGGAAGAGAACTTCCACATAAGTTCAAGTTTGGCGTAACAGGTTGTCAGAATAACTGTCTTAAGGCAGAGGAGAACGATATCGGTGTTAAAGGTGGTATGGACGTAACCTGGGTAGAAGATAAATGTATCAATTGTGGCGTGTGTGAGAAAGCTTGTAGAATGGGTGCTATAAGCTGTGCTAATAATACAGTTACTATTGATAGAACTAAGTGTAATAACTGTGGACGTTGTGTAAAGGCTTGTCCTACAGAAGCTTGGGAAGGCCAGAACGGTTATATTGTATCATTTGGTGGATTATTTGGTAACCAGATATACAAAGGCGAACAGCTTCTTCCACTTATTAAAGATGAAGAGACACTTTTCAGAGTAACAGATGCAGCAATCGGCTTCTTTGAAAAGAATGCTAACCCAGGAGAGAGATTCAGACTTACATTACAAAGAGTAGGTGAGGATGAATTTAGAAAAGCTATTAAAGCTGCTTACGAGGGTAAATAATAAAATTTATAGTCAAAAATTATAAATTCATATATGTTTACACTATAAGGTTTTTGAACTTATACGGTTTAAGAAAAAGGAGGACTAATATGGAGATTGAAGGAATTAAGATTGACGATACAGTAGATATTACAGATAAGGTTTGCCCACTTACATTTGTAAAGGCAAAGGTTGCTATCGATGAATTAGATGATGGTGAAGTTATTGCAATCCGTATGAATGACGGAGAGCCGGTAGCTAATGTTCCAAGAAGTATTAAAGATGAGGGACATCAAATCCTTAAACTTGTTAATAATAATGATGAGACATATACACTCATTGTTAAAAAAGTTGAAGAATAAGGAGAAGATTTATGGCTGAGAGAATAAAGTTATCAGATTTTGAAGAGAAGGTATTAAATAGTTCAGTTCCAGTTCTTATTGATTTTTATTCAGACAGTTGTGTTCCTTGCAAAAGGCTTGCACCTGTTGTAGGAACAGTGGAAGATGAGAGAGCAGGAAGCCTTTTGGTATACAAGGTTAATATTAACTTTGATGCAGATGCAGCTTCTGAATATGAAGTAACAGCAGCACCTACACTTGTTCTTTTTAAAGATGGAAAGGAAACTGCAAGACATACAG
This sequence comes from Bacteroides galacturonicus, assembly GCF_003096855.1. NCBI lineage: Bacteria > Pseudomonadati > Bacteroidota > Bacteroidia > Bacteroidales > Bacteroidaceae > Bacteroides > Bacteroides galacturonicus. The sequence continues at coordinate 303,474 of NZ_QEOA01000003.1, forward strand.
GCGTATTCAGAAAAGATGAACTTACAAGCTGGATAGATGCTAATATTTAATTAATTCTAATAAATAATATTTATGCCTAAGAGGCAGGAAAGAGGTTTAATATGCAGTTAACAGTATCAGGAGTAAAGAAAGAATATGAAGAGGGAATTACACTTCCAAAGCTTTTTGAAATTGAAAATGTAGAAACACCAGAATATGTTACGGTTTCAATTAACGAAGAATTCATTCCAGGAGACCAGAAAGAAACATACCAGTTAAAAGATGGTGATAATGTTGAATTCTTATACTTTATGGGTGGCGGACAGAGACAATTATAATAGTGTAATTAACTATAATGTCACAAGATAGTATTAAAATATCAGATTCAAGTAAGAATTACTTTAAAAGGAGTAAGATCTACTTTAAAAGGAGGTATATATGGCTTTAACAGATGAGCAGATAGAACGTTATTCACGTCATATCATTTTAAAAGAAGTTGGTGCTAAGGGACAGAAGAAGCTTCTTAATGCCAAAGTGCTTATAATAGGTGCAGGTGGACTTGGAGCACCAGCAGCTATGTATTTAGCAGCAGCAGGTGTTGGAACAATAGGAATTGCAGATGCGGATGAGGTAGATCTTAGTAATCTTCAGAGACAGATAATACATCAGACAGCAGATGTAGGCAAAGCAAAGGTTCAGTCAGCTAAAGAGACAATTAATGCTATGAATCCAGATGTAACAGTTAACACATATAGAGAATTCATTACAAGTGATAACATAATGGATATTATCAAGGACTATGATTTCGTAATCGATGGAACAGATAATTTCCCAGCTAAGTTCCTTATTAATGATGCCTGTGTAATGGCTAAGAAGCCATTCTCTCACGCAGGAATAATCAGATTTAAGGGTCAGCTTATGACTTATGTTCCGGGAGAAGGACCTTGCTACAGATGTGTATTTAAAAATCCACCACCAAAGGATGCAGTACCTACATGCAAGCAGGCTGGTGTTATCGGAGCTATGGGTGGTGTTATCGGAAGCCTTCAGGCTATGGAAGCAATCAAGTATATACTTGGTGTAGGGGATTTACTTACAGGTCATCTCCTTACATATGATGCTATAACACAGGAATTCCATAAGATTAAGTTACCATCTGATACTGATGGCTGTGCTGTATGTGGAAAGCATCCAACTATCACAGAACTTATTGATTATGAGCAGGTAGTTTGTGAAGACCACTAATAATTATATCCAATCATAAGGACAATTAAGGAGGCGTCACAAAGTGATTACATTTAATAAGAGTGATTTTGATACAATACTTGAATATGCTAAGAAGAATCTTCCAGAGGAGGCTTGTGGTCTTATTGGAGGAACAATAGAAAATGGAGATAAGCACATAAAAAAGATATATCTTCTTACTAATATTGACCATTCCAATGAGCATTTTTCAATGGATCCTAAGGAACAGTTAGCGGCAGTTAAAGATATGAGAGCTAATGGTTTAGTTCCTCTTGGCAACTGGCATTCACATCCAGAGTCACCATCAAGACCATCTGATGAGGATAAGAGACTTGCATATGACAGCAAAGCAAGTTATATGATACTTTCACTTATGAATATAGATGAACCAGTGCTTAATTCATTCCATATTGAAGGCAATGTATCAAATAAAGAAGATCTGAGAATAATATGATAAAGCATTGAGCCGTGCCGTAATAAACTATTAACCATTGCTGTGCTTGCACAAAGCGATGGTTAATAGTTTATTACGATAGGGCGAAAGCCCGGCAGTTCCATAAAGCTTTGCTTTATGGAACGTGCACGGCGAAAAAGGCGTTGTGCACGGCGAAAAGCCGGCGTGCATGGCGAAGAAGGCATTGTGCACGGCGAAGAAGCGAATAAATAGTAGTTCAGTGCGATAGGAATGGAGATTTATTATGAGTAATCTAACGGATATTTCAGATGTTATCATTATAGGAAGTGGTCCGGCAGGACTATCTGCTGCTATATATGTTGTCAGGGCTGGATTATCAGTTACTGTTATAGAGAAAGAATTTATGGGAACAGGACAGATAGCTGACAGCAGTAAAGTAGACAATTATCTTGGTATTCCAGCAATAAGCGGTTATGACCTGGGCGAAAGTTTCAGGGAACACGCACTTTCGCTTGGAGTAACAATAGAAGATAATAATGTTACCAGACTTACCCCTGTTGATGACATATGGGAATTAGAGTTATCAGACGGAAGCACTAAGAAAGCCCGATGCGTAATATATGCGGCTGGCTGTAGCCATAAAAAGTTACAGGCAGAGAATGAAGAACAGTATACAGGCAAAGGAATATCATATTGTGCCGTATGTGACGGAGCATTTTATAAGGATAAAGATGTCGCAGTAGTAGGTGGCGGTGACACAGCACTTTCTGATGCACTTTATCTTTCAGATATATGTGCCAACGTATATATTATACACAGAAGGGAAGAATTCCGTGGAGCGGCTTCACTTCTTGCAAAGTTAAAGGAACGTACGAATGTGCACATATGCACTAACAGAACAGTAAAGAAAGTGGAAGGCAGTAATAATCTTGAGAGGATAATACTTGATAATGATACAGGCATTGACGTTAATGGATTATTTGTTGCCGTTGGAATGAGCCCACAGACAGAGCTTCTTAAGGGTATTGCAGAACTTGATAATTCAGGATATGTAATAGCAGGTGAAGATTGTGTTACATCAGCCAGAGGTTTATTCGTGGCAGGTGATGTCAGAACGAAAATATTAAGACAAGTAATAACAGCCGCAGCAGATGGTGCTATGGCAGCAACACAGGCAGTACAGTACCTTAGATAAAAGGTATGTACTGCCTGCTGGCATTTATATATGTATAGCCTGGCTGTGTATATTTATATAATATGTATTTATTGTATACTTATTATGTGTTTGCTATAAATATTACTAAATATATTTAACACAATATACATTTATTATATATCTAATATATTGCTATAGATATTACTGCGTATATTTATACAATATGTATTTATTATATATATTTATTGTATCTATTATATCTAGTTATTTAGTGCGTTATAGCTTCATATATATAATCAAGAACCTTGATGTTATCTTTTTCGTGTAAAATATCGTGGCGCATATTATTAAATATCACGATATCTTTTATATTAAATCCCTGTTTAGTCATTAAATTTACGGTAGTTTTAATATTTTTTCCATATTCACTTACAGCATCATCACTGCCGCTAAGAATATATACAGGTGCCAAGCTTGCTGTCTTAGCCTTTTTAGATACACAGTTAATCATTCCTGATAATAGTTCATACATAAGGCTTGCTGTAATCTGTGCTGGAATATGAGGGTCGTTAAGATATTTATCACGTTCTTCTTCATTATAGAGAAGCCAGTCTGCACGCGATGTAGCATTTTTAATCTTATTATTGTACATTCCAAATGCAATGAACTGTATAAGCGGACTGCAATTCTGTCCGTTAGCCTGCATACAGGCGTGGTCGATATAACTTCTTATTGCTTTGAGAATAAAACGTGGCTGAGAACCAGTTCCGATAAGGAAACATCCGTCAATCTTAGTCCTTAAGTGAGGAGATAAAAGCATATCCCTTACGATGAATGAGCCCATAGAGAAACCAACAATATAATAAGGAAGTTTAGGGTAGCGTTTCTTCATTTCGGTGTAGCAGGTATGAACGTCTTTAACCACATATTCCCAGCTTCCTTTCTTGCCAAGATATGCTTTCCTGCTGCCATTCTGTAGTGAGTGGCCGTGTCCTATAATGTCAATACCGCATACAACGTATCCTTTGCTTGTAAAATACTGGGCAACTTTGTCATATCTTCCCATATATTCTGTTATTCCGTGTACAAGCTGTATTACGCCGATTGGTTTGCTTTCAGCTTTCCATACAGCTGCCTGTATTGTTGTCTTATTATCAGATGATTTAAAATTAAACATATATAACCTCAATTCTTAGCCAGTAGGCCTTTGGTACTAAAAAGCATTATACGACAAAATATTTAATAAAACTACATAAAAATTACTAATTAAAGCATATAATTATTTATTGAAAAAGAATTATAAATGTGTTATAGTCAGTATCCGTCTGAAGGGCTTGATTTGCTTAATAAAATAAAGAATATCGAGGTATATATGGGTAACGATAATACAAAAGCACTAAGCGGTATGGATATGACTACAGGTTCGATACCGGTTAAAATACTAAAGTTCAGTATTCCACTTATGCTGGCACAGATTTTGGAAGTTCTGTTTAATATGTCAGATGTGGCAGTTGTTGGTAAATTTTCAAGTTACGAGGCACTTGGAGCAGTTGGCTCTACATCATTGCTTGTAACATTATTTACAGGATTTCTTATAGGTATGGGCTGTGGTGTGAATGTAAGAGTTGCACAGCAGCTTGGTGCAGGTCAGAAAGAAAATGTACGAAAGACTATTCATACATCATTTCTTCTCTGTCTTATTGTAGGACTTACAGCGCTGGTTCTTTGTATATTGGGTGCTGAATTCTTCCTGTCACTTATGAATACTAAGACAGAGCTTATAGATGGGGCGGTACTTTATTTTAGAATATACGCACTTGGTATGCCGGCGATGGCTATATATAACTTTGGTAATGCGGTTATGAGTGCGAGCGGAGATACTAAGAAGCCTCTTATATATCTTACGTTTGCAGGCGTTGTGAATGTATGCCTTAACCTTATACTTGTTATAGGGATAGGTATGGCTGAGGATGGTGTCGCATTTGCTAGTATAACAGCCCAGTACATATCAGCAATATTTGTAGTGGTTAATCTGTTAAGAAGAAGTGACACAGACAGATGCCGGTTAAGAGTAAGAGAATTAAAGCTTTATCCAGGTGTGTCAAAGGTAATACTTATGCTTGGAATTCCAGCAGGTATCCAGAATGCTATATTTGCTATGGCTAATCTATTTATCCAGACAGGTGTTAATTCATTCAGTGCGGTTATGGTGTCAGGAAATGCCGCCGCCGCTAATGCAGATATGCTTATATATAATGTTATGATGGCTTTTTATACTGCATGCTCAAGCTTTATGGGACAGAATATGGGAGCGTGTAACAAGAAACGAATGTTAAAAAGCTACCTTATAAGTATGGCTTATGCTTTCTTAGCGGCGGCGATACTTGGAGGACTTCTTATAATATTTGGAAGACAGTTCCTGTCATTATTTACAAGTGAGCCAGAAGTTATAGATGCAGGTATGCAGAGGATTATGATTATGGGCTTATCGTATGCTGTATCCTCATTTATGGATTGTACGATAGCGGCATCAAGAGGACTTGGCAAGACTATAGTTCCAACAATAGTGGTTATTATAGGTTCGTGTGTGTTCAGAGTAGCATGGGTGTATACAATATTTGCACATTTCCACACTATACCATCATTGTTCTTGTTATATCCATGTTCGTGGATAATTACAGCTGCCGCAGAGATAACATATTTCGTGCATATATTTAAGAAAGTGACATTTTAAGGATAGTTACATTATGATTGCCACATAATATGTGTTAATAATATCTATATTCAGGTTCATCATCTGTAAGTTATAGCAATAACAATGCAGGACAGATTCGTTTCTTTGTTGCTGACAGCAAGGATTCGTTAATGGATACTGAAAAAGTAACTAACAAGTATGGCAGCTATACAGATTATGACTGCTATAATGTATTCAATGATGATGTAGTAAATGGTATTATTTCAAATAATAATGGTTATACATATTATAGCAGTGCATACTATGCAGGTGATAAGATTAGCTTATCAAAAGAAGCAGCAGAAAAGCTTATATCAGCAAGACGTAGAATTTCTGTGACAGCTTTTGATAAAGCTAGTAAGATATCTGGAATGACTGTTGAATTCGATGGCTATTTCCTTAATAATGAAGCTGTTTCTGTAGATATACCTAAGATTACATTAAGTAAAGATGCAAGCACATTATCAACTACATTTGCAGGCGGAACACCTGAATATGTATATAAGGTAGGAACTATACCATCAATTAAGGGCGTAAGCTTTAGAAGCACATTTTACAATTCAGGTGATGGAAGATTTAACGTATATGCTGTAGATGATGGAAGCTGTATTCCAGTGGTACAGAGAACATACGGATATACAAAGAGCTTTACAGAAAGTGATTCTAATAGTGAATACTTCACAATATCTTTAGATAATGATAACTTTATAAAGACTGCAACAGTATCAGGTGGAGATTATGATGGTACAAAATATTCATATATTGCTAATCCTGATGTTCAGACAATAAAGAATATCGTTAAATACAATGCTAAGAAAAATATATCATCATCAATTAATGTATGCACAGATAAGGTTACATTTGATGCTGAGACAATTAATATGATTAAGAATGCTGAGGATGCAGGCATAACAGTTAACTTCTATGATTCTAACATCGGAAGAAGTGTAGGTTCAGCTACAACTTCAACATACAAGCTTGAAAATGTTGAAGCTAAGGATGTTACTATAGAAAGACCAGCAGTTGAAATTACATCAAACAATGCTGATTTTGAAAAGGTTATGGATCCAACATTAGCAGTAAGATATGTATCAGCAAGCAGTGCATTAGCAGATGGATTTACATATAGATTTACTGATCCAACTGTATTAAATGCTAAGTTTGATAATGAACAGACTTATGTAAAGCTTTCATTAGTAGATGGTAAATTAGTGAGAAGCGGATCTTTAGTTCCAAGCAGAACTATCGTTGTAGAAAAGAATACATATGCTTTAGTTCGCTCGGCAGATTACTCAACACCAGGTGATACACCAAGTACACCTAGTGACACACCAAGCGAACCAGAACAGCCAAGTGAGCCAGAGCAGCCAAGCCAGCCAGAACAGCCAGAACAGCCTGCTCAGCCAGAGCAGCCATCTGATAATGGCGATACAACAGGCAAGAATGTTGAAGCAGAAGTTATCTCTGAGGATAAGCTTACTAATGTAGAAAATGTAAACAACGAACTTACAGAGCGTTTAACTAATTCATCTCTTTCAGAGGTAAGCATTGTAAGTGCCAAAGCAGCTCCTACACTCAGCTCTAATGTATTCTCTAAGATGAAGGAAAACCAGAAAGACATTACAGTTGGTGTAACAGATGAGAATAACAGACTCCAGTATCAGTGGAAGTTCAACAGTGATACAATTACACAGCCAGATATGGATATTGATTTAACAATTTCATTCGATACAGATAGAGAAAATGAGGTTAAGGAAATTACAGGACGTGATGATCTTATGTATCTTTCATTCAGTCATCACGGAGCATTACCTGGCCCAGCTACAATCAAGACATATGTTGGTAACAAATATAAGGACGGAGATATAGTATACCTCTACTACTTCAATGAAGAACAGAACAGAGTTGAATCAGTAGGCGGTGTTAATAAGGGGCTCGTTGTTAAGGACGGATATGTTGAGTATACAATTACCTACTGCTCATTATACTTCTTATCACAGGATACAGCAGAAATAATAAAGGCTGTTGACCCGGATACAGCAGATAATAATGGACAGGTAGCAGATGTGGCTGATACAGCAAAGGATTCAGCTGCAACAGGAGATACAACAAGAGTATTCTTATATGTTCTTGAAACATTAATGGCTGCAGTATTAGTTGCAGGACTTGTAGTTGCTGATGTGAAGAAGAACAGAATTAACAGGTAATTAAACAGCTATAATATAAAACAGCCGGTATAATGATAGATTAAATAGCTATCATTAACCGGCTGTTTTATATTAGCATCATATATTACTTAATGGCTTCTGCCAGATTGTACATATTGGCAATATCTTCATCTTTCATAGTAGACTTGATAGTTACTGTATCGCCACATATAGTTATGTTCTTCATTCCTTCAAATGCTGTCTTAATACATTTGCCGGCAGTAGGTGCCCACGAACCATTTTCGATGATTCCGACTTTACGGTTCTGGTAAGCTTTGTGGGAAAGACGGTTAAGGAAGTCCTCCATAGGTGGGAATACACCACCATCATAAGATGCTGCAGCAACAATAAGCCTGCTGTATCTGAAAGCATCTTCAATGGCTTCTGCCATATCATCCCTTGTAAGGTCGGTAAATGCAACTTTGTTATATCCCTGTTCTTTAAGGATATTAACCATCTTTTCAGCGGCTGTCTTAGTATTGCCGTGGATAGAAGCACAGGCTACAAGTACTCCATCATCTTCAGGTTCGTAACTGCTCCATGTAAGATATTTTCCAATGTAGAATTCAAGGTTCTCTTTAAGTACAGGGCCATGCAGAGGGCATATAGTCCTTATATCAAGTGCGGCGGCTTTCTTGAGTAAAGTCTGTACAGGTGCACCATATTTTCCTACTATATTAAAATAGTATCTTCTTGCTTCGCAAGTCCAGTCCTCAGAAGCACTTAATGCACCAAATTTGCCGAAAGCATCAGCAGAGAAGAGTACTTTTTCAGTTGTTTCATATTCAAGCATAACCTCTGGCCAGTGAACCATAGGAGCCATAATGAATTTCAGGTTGTGAGTTCCTAATGATAATTCCTGTCCCTCTGCAGCTATAATGCATTTGTCATCAAGATTATCCATAGCAAAGAACTGAGGAAGCATAGCTTTGGCTTTAGCGCTAAGTACAAGCTTAGCATCTGGATATTTGTCTGAAAGTGCTTTGATATTAGCGGCGTGGTCAGGTTCAAGATGTGAGATTACAATGTAATCAACATTTCTTCCGGCAAGAACATTAGAAAGGTTATTAAACCATTCCTCTGACTTTCTTGCATCTATTGTATCCATAACGGCTACCTTTTCATCAAGAATTACATATGAATTATAGGAAATGCCGTTAGGAATGATATATTGGCTTTCAAATAAATCCAAAGTAGTATCATCAGCTCCTATATATTTAATTGATTCAGAAATTGTAACATTACTCATAATTAAATCCTCCTTATTAATGTTTAGTAATACTTGTTAGTTGTTAATTATTTAATCTATTATTTAGTGTATTAATTAATTCATCTTGAGTATTAATATTTTCATCAGCAAGATTAATACAGGCTGTTGAAATCTCAAAAGGTATCTTATTACTTTTGAATAGAATATGTTCTGGAATGGCTGCGGCTATAAGATTATTAATTCTATTTTCAAAATCTGTGTACTTAAGATTAGTGTCTAATATAAAGAATAAATCTTTGTCGTAGCGAACAAGCATCAATTCGCCGTCAGATATGTCTTTAAAAGTATGTGTAATTAAATTGAACAGACAGCATACAATTCCATTAGAAGCGATATCACCATATTCGGCTATTGTGTCAGCAAGATTGGTAATCTTTACAAATGCTGCATTAGACTGGTGGTTCATCTCTGCCTTATATAATTCATAAGGAAGATGTTCTGAAAGATAAGAACGGTTGTAAGCACCAGTTTCCTCGTCAAGCAGAAGGCTCCTGTTGGCATTTTGTATCAGAGATATTAAAGCGTTGTTAGTATTGTCGGTTTCAAGCTGTCGGTAAGTGTATGAGAAATGCTGGACGGTTTCAAGAACAAGCAGGGAGTTATTGACTCTTACTGGCCGCGAAGTGACATGGTATACAGTATCATCGCTTACATCAAGTTTGGATTGTATATTACCGGTAAGAAGTGTTCTTGCAGAAGTGCAGTTAATACATTGAAATATACATTTCCAAGAGTCATAACAGGAAATCGGTGTATCAGATGGTGTAAGACAAGTATCATTAATATCAATAATCTCACATTTGAATGGATTGACAAGTCGCACTACATCATATAGTGGTGATAGCAGCTCCATTTCTTTCTTTAATTCTTCAAAAGTATATTCAACAATTTCGCTCATACTTAAACCTCGTTTCCTATGTTAAAGTACATAAAGTAATATATATCATGGTGTGTTATATATATTATTCTGCATAACTTTATCTATGATATAGTGATATGAACAATGTTTTATATAGTTATATTCATATAATATGGCTGTACATATATAATTATAATAATTGATATGTGATGCAGCAATATAATAATATTAATAATATAACTCCATATGTATAATTGTGTTAATATATCCGTATTCATACATAACATAGATTGTATAAATTCTAACACATTTAATTAAACTTGCCAATTGAAAATTTGCATAAATAATAGATGATTAAACAAATTATTCGGCTTTATAGATACATTTATTGACATTTAATTATCAAAAATGTACTATCAATGTAATAAGTGAAAGGACGTAGGTATATGATTGATAATGTGTTGCAGATATCAAGAGAACAGATAGAAAAAGCAATTGCGATATTAAATCCATGTATGAACGATTATATTTATGTGTATGATTTGATAGATGATTATTATGTGATTTCGGAACATGCAGTGGAAAGGTTTATTCTTCCAGAAGACAAATTCTACGATGCAGCGGCAAAGCATAAAGAGTTCGTATATGAAGATGATTACGAAATGCTTAGTAAGGAACTTCAGGATATAAAGGATGGCAAGAAAGTATTTCATAATATGAAATACCGCTGGTTAGATAAGAACCACAATCCAATATGGATTAATTGCAGGGGAAGCGTGCTGTTTAAAGATGGAAGACCACATTATCTTATGGGCTGTATTAATGAGATTGGTGTTAAGCCTGAGGCAGATAACGTCAGTGGTCTGTTAGGGGATGTGGGACTTGCTGATTATATCAGGGAAGCATATGCGGCTTTAACACCTAAAGGTTTTATAATAAGGATAGGAATAGATAATTTCAGTGCCATTAATACCAATTATGGTATGGCTTACGGAGACTACATATTAAAGAAGACGGCAGATTGCATAGCAAATACCCTTAATTCTAATCAGAAACTTTTTAAGCTTGTATCAGATGAGTTTATGATTGTTGATTTTAGCGGCAGCAATATAACAGAAGCAATTAAAATCTATATGAATTGTAAAAAGAATGTCAATAAATTTATAGAGGACAATAATTACAAAATAATGTATACATTATCTGCGGGAGTTATTGATGCATCACACATAAAAGATGAGGACGATTCATATATAAAATTATCTGAATTCGCCTTAAAGCAGGCGAAGGACAGTGGAAAGAATACATATTATATATATAGGAATGAAGATTTTGAGCATTACAATAGAAGAAGGGTTATTAATACAGCACTTCATAATGCCGTAGATGATGATTTTGCAGGTTTTGAAGTATATTACCAGCCTATAGTTGATACAAAGACTTACAGGCTTATAGGTGCAGAAGCACTTATGAGATTTTTCATGCCTGACCCAGATGGTGGAAGCCCACAATTTATATCACCGGTTGAGTTCATTCCGCTGTTAGAAGAAAGCGGACTTATTATACCGGTAGGCAAATGGATATTAGAACAGTCAGCCAGACAATGTGCTATATGGACAAAGCAGATAGAAAGTTTCCGTATAAATGTCAATGTATCGTATATTCAGGTCATTAAAAGTGATGTGTTCACAGATATTATGGCAGCTATCAATGACAACGGAATAAAGCCATATAATATAGGAATAGAGCTTACAGAGAGTGGTTATTTAGACTCCAATCCACATTTTAATGAATTGTGGTCAAAGCTTAAGGATAATGGTGTTGTGGTTGTTCTTGATGACTTTGGTACAGGATATTCTAATCTGCACTGCCTTAGTGATTTAAAGCCGGATTACATTAAGATTGACCGTTCATTTACAGTAAAAGCTCTTAAGAACCATTATGATTATGAATTGCTTACATATATAATTCAGATGACACACAGTCTGTCACTTTCATTATGTATAGAAGGTGTAGAGACACCGGAGGAGCTTGATGAGTTAAGAAGAATAAATCCCGACTATATACAGGGATATTTATTTGGAAAGCCTTATCCGGCAAATGAATTCGATGAAAGATTTATGTAGTGTATCACGGGTCTTAATGAGATGTGAATATTTATGCAACGTAAAGAAAATGGTTGATTTTAGAGGTTGATATAGTGCATTTTGTCAAAAATCAGTGTATAATATCTAAAATATAGTGATACAGGGTTAGGAGAGGCTCTGCATTAGAAAAGGAGGCACTAATATAATGAAAGATAATAATTTTATAAAAAAGCTTATACTTGCGGCAGCAGCTTTTATAGCACAAATATTAATCGTTATGATTATAATATTTATATTGCTTAATAAGAATATTATTAATGTATTGACTGCTTTTGTATTAATTACAGTTGTATTTGCGATATTTGTTGTGTTAATTCTTAATATTTTAAGAAGCATAGTTGTTCTATTAAGGGGAGCAATAGCAGGTACTGCATCAAGTGATGATAAGACTGCTGAAAAGATTAAGAAGGTTTCAGCAAGAAATGATGAAGTTGGAGAAATCGTCCGCAATGTAACAGTTGCATTTGAGGGTATTACAGGAACAGTTGCTGCAATAAGAAATGCTACAGTTGAACTTGAACAGGTTTCAGAAGAATTTGTTGCAATGTTTGATACAATGCACACAGTTGCCGACAGCACCAATGCAGCGGTAACAACAATTACAGATAATACTACAGTACAGGCTGATAAGGTAGCCGATATTAAGGTAAAGACTGACTCAATAAGCAAGGCTGTTGATAATATACAGACTAATATTGAAGGGCTTAAGGAAAGCATAGATACACTTAATGAGTGTAACAACAGAGCTGCTGATATTATGAAAGAGCTTATTACAATAAGTGAAGAAAGCGGACACGCTATGGACGAGGTAAGTAATGAAACAGAGCGTACTAATGCCTCAGCCCAGGAGATTAGAAAGGTAACTGAGATTATTGCCGGTATATCTAACCAGACTAACCTTCTGGCTCTTAACGCAAGTATTGAGGCGGCAAGAGCAGGTGAGAATGGCAAGGGCTTCGCAGTTGTAGCAGAGCAGATAAGAGAGCTTGCAGATCAGTCAAGAGAGTCTACAGAGCATATTAACCAGATTGTCAATGGACTTATTGAGAATTCTAATATCAGTGTGGAAACAGCTAAGAAGGTATCGGAAGCATTTGAAAAGCAGGATGCCAAGATTAAAGATACAGAAGCTATATTTGCAACTCTTAATTCAGAGATTAACAGAGTTGGAAGTGCTGTAAGCGGCATAGCGGCAGAAGCCTCTGACTTAGAGCTGCATAAGAACACAATAGCTTATGGTGTTGATAATCTTGCACAGTTTGCAGAAGAAAATGCAAGCAGTGGACAGATTACCAAGGAGAATATGAATAATCTTGAGCAGGTTATGGAACAGTGTAAAGGTTCTACAGATAAGATTGCTAATGTATCCGCAGAGCTTGTTACACAGATAAAGAAATTCAGCGGTAACGGGTTAAAGAAGAGATAATATAATTAATATTATTTGATGAATAGGTTAAATATGCAGGTGAAATATGTTTTCGCCTGCGTATTCATTTGTATGGTTGACATATTGTACGAAAAATGGTAAAACATACAATAATGATATGAATTTTAAAATGCCTTATTTTGTCGTTAAGGTACAAAGGTTAGTAAAGGAGATATTAGAATATGCAGTATTCAGATAAAGTTATAGAGCATTTCAGCAATCCTCATAATGTAGGTGAGATAGAGAATGCAAGTGGTGTCGGTACAGTTGGTAACGCTAAGTGCGGAGATATTATGAGAATATATCTTGATATAGATGAGGATACTAAGATAATCAAGGATTGCAAGTTCAAGACATTTGGCTGTGGTGCAGCTATTGCAACAAGCAGTATGGCTACAGATATGGTTATTGGCAAGACAATATACGAAGCTATGGAAGTAACTAACAAGGCAGTTATGGAAGCACTTGATGGACTTCCACCAGTAAAGGTACACTGTTCGCTTCTTGCTGAGGAATCAATCCACGCAGCTCTCTGGGATTATTGCAAGAAGCATAATGTTGATATTCCTGGTCTTAAAGAGCCTAAGAAAGATGTTCACGATGGCGAGGAAGAAATAGAGGATGAAGAATAATATTATCAATGGATATGATAATTTACAGCACAATCTTATTGATTTAATCAGGGAAGAAGAAGCTAAGCTTGGTTACAGAAAAGAGAATATAAGATTATATTATCCTTTAAGCTCATTATGTCATATGTTTGGGTGTGATATTAGGGATACAAGCTATAGTGATATGGTAAAGCTTCTTGAAGGCAATGATGAGGATTTCAAGCAATATACTTATATTCTTGGCGGTGTCACATTCAGTAATAAAAAAGACAGGTTCTGCTTTGAGATTAATGAAAATGGAGTGGAATATATTCACAATAATACTGACGAGAATGAGTTTATAAGAAAGCTTGTTGATCTTATTAGAAGCCATAGTACATCTATGAAAGATATAATTGAATTTTTTAATGACAGTTATGATGGAATTACTATTGAGTATATCAAAGATGGTGAGTTTGATGTTCTTATAAAGTTTGCAGATAAAGCAGATGACAGATATTATTACTGCTTTAAGGATGAAGGATGTCATATTATATATCATAGATTTCTTCCAGAAGATTACGAAGATTTACAGTTATAATTAACTATCAATATAATGATTCAGAATTATGAGAGATATCAGAAGCCTGACAGGATTACATTGGATAATCTTGTCAGGCTTTTTTTGTAGATAAATTTGGAGTAAAATAGCTGATTGAGAAAAATTAAACAATAACTTATTGAGAAAATTGTAACAATAACTTATTGGAAAATAAGTAAAAGCTATTGACAAACAATTAAACATTTGTTTAAATGTTTATATGAAGTAAAGCATAATATATAAGTGCTTCACATAATATTAAATTTATAAGCAAAGCGGGCTGGATAACAGGTCTGCAGTGTCGGTTAAGACACAGAAAGGTGGTTTGTTATGAAGAAAACATATGGTATTGAGGTTGATTGTGCTAACTGTGCATTAAAGATGGAAGATGCAGCTAAGAAGACAGCAGGTGTTAAAGATGCAACAGTTTCTTTTATGACACAGAAGATGAAGGTTGAATTCGATGAGGGAGCAGATGTGGCTTCTGTAATGCAGGACGTATTAAAGAACTGTAAGAAGGTTGAATCTGATTGCGAGATATTTCTTTAATTAATAATTAGTTAATGTTAATTAGGAGAATGCTTCGCAGGAATGGAGGATAATATGACTAAGAAGCAGAAAAAAGTATTAATAAGAATTATTATATCAGCCGTTCTTTTAGTAGCATTTAAGCTTATATGCTATCTTGCTCCGGTTAATAAATATGTGGAACTGGTGCTTTTCCTTATTCCATATCTTGTAATAGGATATGACATTTTAAAGAAGGCTGTTCACGGAATATTCCATGGTGAAGTATTTGATGAGAATTTTCTTATGGCAATAGCTACTGTCGGTGCAATAGCACTTGGTGAATATGTAGAAGGTGCAGCAGTTATGCTTTTCTACCAGATAGGTGAGCTTTTTCAGAGTTACGCTGTCGGCAAGAGCAGAAAGAATATCACAGCGCTTATGGATATAAGGCCTGACTATGCAAATATCGAGCAGGAAGGTGGGTTAGAACAGGTTGATCCGGATGATGTGGAAATCGGAACAATAATAATAGTAAAACCTGGTGAGAAAATCCCAATTGATGGCATTGTTATAAGTGGAGAGTCTACACTTAATACAAGTGCACTTACAGGTGAGAGCCTTCCAAGAAGTGTAAAAGCGAAAGATGAGGTAATAAGCGGCTGTGTCAATCTGACAGGTCTTTTAAAGATAGAGACAACTAAAGAATTTGGCGAGTCTACAGTGTCTAAGATATTAGATCTTGTTGAGAATTCAAGCATGAAGAAATCACGTTCAGAGAATTTTATCACAAGATTTTCAAAGGTGTATACACCAGCGGTATGTATAGGAGCTTTGGTGCTTGCGGTTATTCCACCAGTAGTAAGTCTTATTATGGGCAATCCTGCTGAATGGTCAAAATGGCTTATAAGAGCTCTTACAACACTTGTTATAAGTTGCCCTTGTGCCCTTGTAATATCTATTCCTCTCAGCTTCTTTGGTGGAATAGGCGGAGCTTCTTCTAGAGGTATCCTTATCAAAGGTTCTAACTATCTTGAGAATTTATCTAAAGCCAAATATGTTGTATGCGATAAGACAGGAACACTTACTAAAGGTGTATTTGAAGTTACAGATGTTATAACTGCCAATGGATTTACTAAGGAAGATATTATTAAATCGGCAGCATATGCAGAAAGCTATTCAAGCCACCCAATCAGTAAGAGTATACGTGATGCTTATGGTATGGAAGTTGAAACCGGACAGGTTACAGATATAGAGGAGATAAGCGGACACGGCGTAAAAGCTGATATAGGCGGTAAAGAAGTATTAGCTGGTAACTTAAAGCTTATGAATAAGTACAACATTGACAGCAGTGCCGGGAAAGATAGCATAGAAAATGCTCTTGGCACACTTGTATATGTAGCTATCGGTGGCATATATGCTGGTTGTATTGTAATATCAGATGTTATCAAGCCTACATCACAACAGGCGATTGCAGCACTTAAGAAAGCGGGCGTTAAAAAGGTTATTATGCTTACAGGCGATGCTAAGAAAGTTGCAGAACAGGTTGCAGGAAAGCTTGGTGTTGATGAAGTTAAGAGTGAGCTTTTGCCGGCAGATAAAGTTATTGAGGTTGAGAAGCTTCTTAACAGCAAGGGTAAAGATGAAATGCTTGCGTTTGTCGGTGATGGAATTAATGATGCACCAGTACTTTCAAGAGCAGATATTGGTATAGCAATGGGTGCACTTGGTTCAGATGCGGCAATTGAGGCGGCTGATATTGTTCTTATGGATGACGACCCTGCAAAGATTGCTACAGCAATGAATATTTCGAGAAAGACATTAAGAATAGTTCACCAGAATATAGTATTTGCACTTGCAATAAAGATAGCCTGCCTTGCACTTGGAGCAGCAGGTGTTGCTAATATGTGGATGGCTATATTTGCAGATGTAGGTGTTATGGTGCTTGCAGTTCTTAATGCAACAAGATGTCTTTCATATAAAGATTAGCCTGCGAATAAGACAGACAGATTACAGTATGCAGATTAGGAGGAATGGGAAATGTCAGAAGTAAATCTTCCACACGACCACGGACAGAATATTGAAAAAGTTCTTGAAAGAATGCCAGACACAGATGAATGTGTAGTAGTGGCAGAAGTATTCAAGCAGATAAGTGATGGAAGCAGAATCAGGATATTATGGCTTTTATGTCATTGCGAGGAATGTGTAAGTAATATCGCGGCAGCTATGAATATGAGTGACCCTGCGGTTTCACATCATCTTAAGCTGTTGAAAAAGAGCGGGCTTATAACAAGCAGAAGAGAAGGTAAAGAGATATATTATAAGCTTGCGGATAGTGAGACGGCACAGCTGCTTCATCATATAATAGAGGAGATGTTCAGGATTACTTGTCCGTTGAATTGATAATCTTCCATGGTGCTGCCGTAGGTGTGGGGTGGCAGACGGACGTTGCGAAGGCTGTTTATTGCCGCTGGACACGTTCGCACTGCTTGCAGCCGTAGCGGACACGTAAGCGGCTAAAGGACAGCCGCTAAGTGCCGACGGCTGCAAAAGCACCCAGCTTGTAATATAACACGCCTGCACAACTGGGGTGCGACAGACGGCGGGATGCGATCGGGAGATTATTAATTTAACGAGGGGGGGGGCGGTGTTTGGCTGGAGTAGTGTAATGAGAGATGGTTGTAATAATTAGCGGTGGCTTTTTGGCTGCCGCTTTTTTGTGTGTTTGGTTATAGGTAAAAACTATAATGTGTTATATTTATTAGGAATAATATCTACTATTGACTTGGTAGGTTAATGGCTGTAATATAATGACAACGATAACAAACACATATATGAATTATATGCTAAGACTTATTAGACAATAGATATGGAGGATATTATTATGGCAAAGAAACATTACGAAGACAGAAATCTTAAGTTTGAAACATTACAGTTACATGTAGGACAGGAACAGCCTGATCCAGTTACAGATGCAAGAGCAGTTCCAATCTACCTTACATCATCATATGTATTCCATAACAGCCAGCACGCTGCTGACAGATTTGGTCTTAAAGATGCAGGTAACATTTACGGACGTCTTACTAACCCAACAGAAGATGTATTTGAAAAGAGAATTGCAGCACTTGAAGGTGGTGTAGCAGCACTTGCAGTTGGTTCAGGAGCAGCAGCACTTGCATATGCTTTCCAGGCACTTGCACACGCAGGTGACCATATCGTAGCAGCTAAGAATATTTATGGTGGTACATATAACCTTTTGGCACATACACTTCCAGATTATGGAATTGAAGCTACATTCGTAGATCCATTTGATTATGATGCTATCGAAGCAGCTATCAGACCTAACACAAAGGCAGTACAGATTGAAACACTTGGCAATCCTAACTCAGAAGTAGTAGATATTGAAAGAATAGCTAAGATTGCACACGCACACAACATTCCGCTTGTAGTTGATAATACATTTGCAACACCTTACCTTGTAAGACCTATCGAATATGGTGCTGATATCGTAGTTCATTCAGCAACTAAGTTCATCGGTGGACACGGTACAACACTTGGTGGTGTAATTATAGACAGTGGTAAGTTTGACTGGGTTTCAGCAGCAGATAAGTTCCCTTGGTTAGTAGAGCCAAATGTATCATATCACGGCGTAAGCTTTGCAAAGGATACAGCTCCAGCAGCATTTGTTACATACATCAGAGCTATCCTTCTTCGTGATACAGGTGCTACAATTTCACCTATACATTCATTCATTTTCCTTCAGGGACTTGAAACATTATCACTTCGTGTAGAAAGACACGTTGAGAATGCATTAAAGGTAGTTCAGTACTTAAAGAATCAGCCATTAGTAGAAAAGGTTAACCATCCATCTATCTCAACTAATGCTGAGCAGCAGGAACTTTACAAGAAGTACTTCCCTAACGGTGGTGGTTCTATCTTCACATTTGAAATCAAGGGTGGAGCAGCAGAAGCACAGAAGTTCATCGATAACCTTGAGTTATTCTCACTTCTTGCAAATGTAGCTGATGTTAAGTCACTTGCTATACATCCAGCAAGCACAACTCATTCAGAGTGCAACGAAGCAGAACTTCTCGACCAGGGAATTAAGCCTAACACAATCAGACTTTCAATCGGTACAGAGAATATTGATGATATTATCGAAGACCTTGATGAGGCATTTAATGCTATTCAGGAATAATAATTAATAATAAAATCTTCTGATTAGATAAGTAGAATAGGACACGGGTATTATGCTGTAGTTCAATCTCAGGATTGGATATGGCGGATATCCGTGTTTTGTTGTGTAAGGTTGGAAAGTTGTTAGAAAAGTGTTGAAACTTGTATCATATAGTGCTACAGTTTATATAAGAAATTTTTTAAAAGACACGAAAGGGGTTTTTAACAATGATTTATGCATCACTTAATGCCAAGAAAGGCAATTATCAGTATCCAGCAGCTATTGCTACAGCTTTAGAGTTTCTTGCTAAGCCAGAAACAGCAGAGCTTCCAGTGGGAAGATATGAGCTTGACGGAGATAATATTTTTGTACTTATTCAGGACCAGACAACAGCTCCAGTTGAGAATAAGAGAGCAGAAAGCCATAGAAATTATATCGATATCCAGTATCTTTTCACAGGAAAGGAAGTACAGGGCTATTCACCACTTCTTCCAGGTGTTACAGGTGAAGAACCAGCAGGTAAGGATAATATTTTCTATGATACTGTAGAGAATGAGCAGTTTGTTACATTACATCCGGGTGAATTCACAGTATTCTTTACTAATGATATTCATCGTCCTAACTGCACAATGGATGAACCAGTTAACATTCATAAGGCAGTTGTTAAGATTAAAGAAAGCCTCATTAAGTAATTGACAGATTATATACAGAATATATAGCTTTTTATATGAGTATTGTGACCTTTTGGTTGCAGTACTCATTTTTTGTACTTTTCTTAATAAATAATTGAAATTTTATTAAGAATGAATTAGAATATATTAAAATTAGAATAGTGATAATATAGTAAGGAGAGATATGTATGTTTAGTCAGTTATTTGGAAAATATCTTGTGGACAATAAAGTTATTACTAAGGAACAGTTGGATGAAGTTATTAGCAAGATGGAAAATGTAAGGGCAAAGCTTGGCTTTATTGCTGTATCAGAAGGTATTCTTACTAAGGAAAAGGCTGAGGAGATTAATATTCTCCAGACACAAAAGGATGCTAAGTTCGGTGATATAGCGGTTGAAGAAGGCTATATAACTAAGGAACAGCTAGAGGATATGCTTAATAAGCAGGGAAGCACTTATATCAAATTTATGCAGGTGCTTGAAGAGGTAAGTGGCCTTTCACAGAACGATATTGAAACACACATTGAAGAATTCAGAAAGAGCATTGGTTTTGCACCTGAAGAACTTGAGGCTTTAAAGAATGATGATATTGATAAGATTGTGCCTATGTTTGCATATGCTTCAAAGCCATATATAACAGATATTGCGGCACTTGCATTAAGAAATATTACAAGATTTGTTACAAGCAATTATTATATTGGAAAGATTGAGCATGTAAATAATTTTGAATATAGGGCATTTGCTGGACAGAGATGTGAAGGTGATGTTAATTCAGTGATAGGTTTTGCTGTAAAGAATGACCCACAGGCATTTATTGATATTGCAAAGGGATATTCTAAGTCAGATGATTTCCAATTCGGACTTGAAAGCTACGATGCAGTAGGTGAATTCATTAATTGTATAGATGGACTTTTCTCATCAGCATTATCTAATGAGAATATTGATATCGAAATTCTTCCTCAGTTCGCATATGAGAATCAGATTGCCAAGGGTAATGCTTATGTTCTGCCTATATATATCAATGGCTGTGAAGTATCATTATATATTGCTGTAGATAGTGATGTTACTATAGGGCAGATGCCTGTAACAAGAAAGCTTGCTGTTAAGGCTGGTTCGGTAGACGAGGGTGATAAGCACACAGTTCTTATTGTAGATGATTCAGGTATGTCAAGAATGATGTTAAGAAATATTCTTGAAGATGCTGGATATTGTATAGTTGCAGAAGCCTCTGATGGTCTTGAAGGTGAGCTTGCTTATAAGCAGTATGCTCCGGATGTTGTTACGCTTGATATTACAATGCCTAATATGGATGGTATAGAGTGCCTTGAGAAGATTATGGACTATGATCCGGATGCTAATGTTATTATGATAACAGCCGCAGGACAGCAGAATAAGGTTATTAAGGCACTTAAAGAAGGTGCTAAGAAGTTCATTACTAAGCCTTATAATGTTGAAGATGTATTAAAGAACATTGGAGATATGGTTGAATAATATTAAACTTTCTATTAAAGTCTGTTAAATAATTATAAAAATAGACTGGTCAAAGTTAATAAATGTATGTTATAATCGAGTGTAAACGCTATATAAGCATACGTAATAATTTAAGAAACGGAGACTTAATAATGGAAAAGTTTTTTAAGGTAAAAGAACACGGCTCAACAGTAAGGGTTGAAGTTCTTGCCGGTATCACAACGTTTATGGCAATGTCGTATATCCTTATGGTTAATGCAGGTATGTTTTCTGCACTTCCAGAAGTATCCTACAATGCTATATACATTGCTACAGCTCTTTCAGCAGTTGTTGGAACATTTGCAATGGCATTTCTTGCTAACCTTCCGCTAGGTCTGGCATCAGGTATGGGACTTAATGCTTTTTTCGTGTATACAGCCTGCTTTAATTTTGGGTTAAGCTATGCTAACGCACTTGTATTAGTTCTTTTAGATGGTATTGTATTTATTATTCTTACAATAACAGGAATAAGAGCAAAGCTTTTTGCTGCTATACCTGACGCAGTAAGAATGGCTATACCAGCTGGTATCGGTCTTTTTATTGCATTTCTTGGTTTACAGAATGCAGGACTTATTGTTAATGATGAGTCAACACTTGTAAATCTTGCTTCATTTAATGTACTTAATGGTAATGCAAGCTGGGCAACAATTATGCCAAAGATTGTAACTATAGCTGCTCTTGTTATAATAGCAGTTCTTTCAGTAAGAAAGATTAAAGGTTCAGTACTCTGGGGTATTCTTGGTGGAACAGTTATTTACTATGTATTAGGATTTACTATACCAGGCTTTTATGATGGATTTTTTGAGGGAATGACTCTTAATCCATTTGCTGCATTTGGTGACTGGGCTTCAATGTCATTTGGCAAGGTATTTACACAGGGATTTGATTTCTCACATTATCTTGCTAATCATACAACAGCAGACCTTGTACTTATAATTGCTACAACAGCTCTTGCTTTCTGTATGGTAGATATGTTTGATACTCTTGGAACACTTTATGGTGCATGCTCAAGAGGTGATATGCTTGATGAGAATGGACAGGTTCCTAATTTTGAGAAGGCTATGTTATCAGATGCCCTTGCAACTTGTGTAGGTGCTGTATGTGGTACATCTACAGTTACAACATTCGTTGAGTCATCATCAGGTGTTGCAGAAGGTGGAAGGACAGGTTTATCATCATTCACAACAGGATGTTTGTTCTTTGTGGCAATGTTCTTAAGCCCTATAGCAGCATTAATTCCAGGTAGTGCTACAGCAGCAGCTCTTATATACGTTGGTGTACTTATGATGGGTGGTGTAGCTAAGATTGACTGGAATGATATATCAGTTGCAGTTCCAGCATTCCTTACAATTGCATTTATGTCATTTGCATATAATATAAGTTATGGTATTGCATTTGGTCTTATATCATATATTCTTATAAAAGTATTTTCTGGCAAGTCTAAGGAAGTTAAAGCATTTACATGGGTAATAGCTATATTATTTACCCTAATGTTCTTCCTTACACATTAATCAGATGTAGAATATAAAAAATATATTAATATATGCCAGATTGGTGTCGGTTATTCACTTAAAGTGTGACCGGCACCAATGTAGCAATATGGGATTTACTAATTAACAATATTATATATGAATAAGATGTGATTTTAATTGAAATATATTAATAACAGAAGTATCGGTTGATTAATTAAGGTTTAATTGAAATGGTATTTATAAGGAATACCGATTGATTAAGAATTGAAAAGAACGTAGAGAGGAATAGAGAGTTGTATGGAAAAGCTTAAAACCTATTTAGAAGCACATAAGTTAATAACGGACGGAGCATTTGGTACATATTACTCAAGAGTTTATGATACTAATGAACTGCCAGAGTCTGTTAATATTACTATGGGCAGACGTGTCACAGATATTCACAAAGAATATATTAATGCAGGGGCAAAGCTTATAAGAACCAATACATTTGCGGCTAATACTGTTAATCTTGAATGCAATTTTGATGAGGTTAAAGCTAATATAAAAGCAGCTGTTGCCAATGCAAGACAGGCAGTTAAGGAATGTGGCAGGGAAGTATATATTGCCGCAGATATAGGTCCTATACCTAATGATAATCTTTTTGACAAGCAGACAGTAGTAGATGAATATGTAGATATTGCGAAGGTATTTCTTGAAGAAGGAATTAATGTATTCGTGTTCGAGACATTTGCAGATTTATCTAATATATCTGATGCCATAGATTATATAGGAAGTGCTGCGACTGGTGGAATTAATATAGCAGATAGTGTTGTGACAGACAGACCATTTGTTATAACACAGTTTGCAATCAACCAGTTTGGATATAGTAATTGTGGACTTAGTTCGTCTAAGCTAGTTAAGCTTGCAGATGATAATCCGTATATCGATGCTCTAGGATTTAACTGCGGAATTGGACCGGGACATATGGAACAGTTCATATTAAAGGAACGCCGTCATACTGACAAGTATTTAAGTGCACTTCCTAATGCAGGTTATCCTCAGGCAGTCAGCGGACGTATGATATTCTCTGACAAGAATATGGATTATTATTCTGATAAAATGTGTGAATTGTTAAATGCAGGTGCTGATATAATCGGCGGCTGCTTTATGACACAGCCAGCATTCTGTGATGAGGATATAGAAAGAATTGCCACAATAAAAAAAGAAACAGGTGCAAGAATTCTATGTGGAATAATGCCGTTAGTGAGCTTTAAGAATGCTTCATTTATGAAGAATGAGATGACAGGCATTAATGTAACTGATGAGGTTCTGTTAAGATACAGACCGGATATGACTAAAGAAGAAGGAGAACAGGCAGGAATTGATTTGGCTGTTGAAATTATTAATAAATCCATCGATATAGTTGATGGATATTATTTCTCTTTCCCATTTATAAGAGTACATATGCTTGATAAAATAATTAAACAGTCAGAACTATATGTTAATAACTAGATATATAAGACATATGGAGGCGGGGAATTATGAATGAGACACAAGTTAAACATTTTATAGTTATGGAAAGACAAAAAGGTACAACAATAGAAGAATTAATATTCATTCTTCACGATAATGGTGTGCCAGAATATGAGATATCTAATTATCTTGAAATTTCAATTAAATATGTTGAGGAAATCTTAAGTGATTATTAATAAATGAAGCGGTATTAATGGTTGCAAATAAGGCATTTTGGGGATATAATCTATTAAAAGCACAGTTAATGGAGGAGTCTTATGGAAGTATATGAGATGCCTATTACGGTTGAAGAGTCAAGGAATTATCACAAGCTGTTATATCAGTTAAAAGCACTTAATCTTGTTGAATGGATTAAGACTTACATATTTACGGTTATATTTAATATGATATTTGCATTTGTTATATTTACATTTTCAACAAATTTAGCATTATATATCTGGAATAATGTACCAATGGGTATTAAGCTTCTATTATTTGTTGTTGTATTCTTTCTTGTAGCATTGCAGAGATCTAAGAATATGCAGTTAAAAGCTATGTTACAGAAGTATTTTATTAATAATATTCCTCAGGAATTCTTATCAGGTGGAATACAGTTAAAGAAGATTAAAGTATCAAAGAATTCTTTAAAGGTGTATTATAGAAGATTTCACACACAGGATTTCCAATGATATTTCAGAATTGTAAAAGCTCCTTTTTGAATAAGAAAGGGGCTTTTAATATGCACAAGAATGGAGATAATATATGAGTTTATTAAATGTTGAACATCTTACACACGGATTTGGTGACAGAGCGATATTTGATGATGTATCGTTTAGATTATTAAAGGGTGAACATATCGGACTTGTTGGAGCTAATGGTGAGGGAAAGTCCACATTTATGAATATAATTACAGGAAAGCTTATGCCTGATGAGGGCAGGATTGAATGGGCTAAGAATATTAAGGTGGGATATCTTGACCAGCATTCTGTACTTGAAAAAGGAATGACTATAGGTTCTGTAATGCGGCAGGCATTTGATGATTTATTTGTTATGGAAGAACGAATGAATGAAATCTGTGACAAGATGATGGATGCAGATGACGAGCAGATGACTGAATATATGGAAGAATTAGGTACAATTCAGGATATGCTTACTAATCACGATTTCTATATGATAGATGCTAAGGTTGAAGAAGTTGCAAGGGCATTGGGGCTTTTGGAGCTGGGACTTGATAAAGATGTAACAGATCTTAGTGGTGGACAGAGAACTAAGGTTTTATTAGGAAAGCTGCTTCTTGAAAAGCCTGATATTCTGCTTCTGGATGAGCCTACTAACTATCTTGACAAGGAGCATATTGACTGGCTTAAAAGATACCTTTTAGATTATGAGAACGCGTTTATATTAATATCACACGATATTCCATTTCTTAACAGCGTTATTAATATAATATACCATATGGATAATCAGCAGCTTAACAGATATGTTGGTGATTATTATAAGTTCCAGGAAGTGTATGAGATGAAGCAGGCACAGATGAAAGCAGCCTACGACAAACAGCAGAAAGAGATTGCTGATTTGAAGGATTTTGTTGCAAGAAATAAGGCCAGGGTTGCAACAAGAAATATGGCTATGTCAAGACAGAAAAAGCTTGATAATATGGAGATGATTGAGTTAGCCAAGGATAAACCAAAGCCAGAATTCAATTTTAAAGTTGCTAGAACTTCCGGCAAATATGTATTTACAACTAAAGATCTTGTAATCGGATATGATGAGCCTTTATCAAAGCCTCTTAATTTCGAGATGGAAAGAGGTAAGAAAATAGTACTTACAGGTGCTAACGGAATTGGTAAATCTACATTGTTAAAGAGCCTTTTAGGTTTAATTAAGCCTTTATCAGGTGAGGCAGTAATGGGTGATTATCTTGAGATAGGATATTTTGAACAGGAGATGCCACCTGATATTAACACAACCTGTCTTGAAGAGATATGGCAGGAATTTCCTGGTTTTACACAGTATGAGGTAAGGTCAGCATTAGCCAAATGCGGACTTACAACTAAGCATATTGAAAGCAAGGTAAGAGTGTTAAGTGGTGGTGAACAGGCAAAGGTAAGATTATGCAAGCTTGTAAATAGGGAGTCTAATATTCTTGTGTTAGATGAGCCTACTAACCACTTAGATGTAGATGCCAAGGAAGAACTAAAAAGAGCACTTATAGAATACAAAGGAAGTATACTTATGGTATGCCACGAGCCAGAGTTCTATGACGGACTTGCAACAGACGTGTGGGATTGCAGTGAGTGGACGACAAGACTTTAAGTATAAGGAAATGAGGTGTGGACCGTGAAGATAGGTATATTTGATTCAGGAATTGGCGGCTTATCACTGCTTCATCAGGCAATGATAACATTGCCTGAAGTTGATTATGTATTTTATGCAGATGTTGATAATGTGCCATATGGAGAAAAGACTACAGAACAGATAAGAGAGTATGTAGACAGGGCAGTTGATTTTCTTGTATCAAAGGGCTGTAAGGCAATAGTGTTAGCGTGCAACACAGCTACTAGTGCAGCCATTACATTTTTAAGAAATAAATACCAGATTCCAATAATCGGCATTGAACCTGCAGTTAAGCCAGCCTGTGCACATAACAGGGGTAAGAGGATAATGGTTGTTGCAACTCCGGTTACGGCTAAGGGAGTGAAACTTAAAAATCTTATTATGAAGTATGATATAGACTCAAAGGTAGATGTTATTGCACTTCCTAAGCTAGTAAGATTTGCACAGCAGGATGAATTTAATTCAGCAGAGGTTATGAATTATCTTAACAATCAGTTTGCAGGACATAACTTTAATGATTATTCAGAACTTGTGCTTGGCTGTACACATTTTAATTATTTCAAAGATTCATTTGCGAAGCTGTTTCCGGATGATATTGAGATAATAGATGGTAATATCGGAGTATCTAATTACTTAAAAAATATACTTATAAAGAATGGGGTTCTTGATAATAATAATGATAAACTGTGTGGAACGGTGGAATACTATTATTCTGGAAGAGCAGTTGACGATAAGGAACTGGAACATATTAAAATGCTGCACCGCAGACTTGAGGTTATGCGTAAGATTTAATTGTGGGGAATGATTAATGCAGAATAACCATATGTATATAGCAATAGATTTAAAGACATTTTATGCATCTGTGGAGTGTGTCGAAAGAAATTTAGACCCACTTGATACCAATCTTGTAGTTGCTGATCCCCAAAGAACCGAAAAGACGATATGCCTTGCCGTGTCACCATCATTAAAGGCTTTCGGAATATCAGGGAGGGCAAGGCTTTTTGAGGTTGTACAGAAAGTCAAGGAGGTCAATGCACTAAGAAAGAGCAGGTTAAGAAACAGGCAGTTTACAGGAAGTTCATATAGTGCAGAAGAACTTAAGAATAATGAGTCTTACGAGCTTTCTTATATAATTGCACCTCCAAGAATGTCTTTATATATGAAATACAGTACACAGATATATAACATTTACCTTAAATATGTTGCACCTGAGGATATTCATATATATTCCGTTGATGAAGTATTTATTGATGCCGGAGCTTATCTTAATACTTATAAGATGACACCGCACCAGCTGGCTATGACTATGATTAAAGATGTGCTTGAGTCGACAGGAATTACAGCAACGGCAGGCATAGGAACGAATCTATATCTATGTAAGATTGCTATGGATATAGTTGCCAAGCATATTCCAGCAGATAAAGATGGTGTGAGAATAGCTGAGTTAGACGAACGAAGCTATAGGGAAAAGTTATGGGGACATAAGCCTATTACAGATTTCTGGAGAGTGGGTACGGGATATGCTTCCAGACTAAAAGAGTATGGTATGTATACAATGGGCGATGTTGCGAGATGTTCGCTTGGCGGTGAGCAGGATTTCTATAATGAGGAACTGCTATATAAGCTGTTTGGGGTAAATGCAGAGCTCCTTATTGACCACGCATGGGGTTATGAGCCGTGTACAATAGCTGACATTAAGCAGTATAAGCCGGAAAGCAACAGCATATCATCGGGACAGGTACTTCACTGTGCATATGATTATGAAAAGACAAGACTAGTTGTATGTGAGATGGTAGATCTGCTTATGCTTGACCTTATAGATAAAGGACTTGTGACAGACCAGCTTGTGCTTACAGTTGGATATGATATAGATAATATATCCACCGGAAGAAGTGTAGGTGAGTATAAAGGCGAGGTTGTAAAAGACAGATATGGCAGGAAGATACCAAAGCACGCTCACGGAACGGCTAATCTTTCTCGTTATACAGCTTCAGTTGCACTTGCTACGCAGGCAGTTACCAGACTGTATGATGATATAGTAGATAAAAGGCTTTTATCAAGACGAATTAATATAACGGCTAATCATGTCATAACAGAAAAAGAAGCAGTTAATAAGAATTCTTCTTATCATCAGATGGATTTATTCACAGATTTTATTAATAAAGATGATAATGAGGAAGAAAGTGCTAAGCTTGAAAAAGAGAAGAAAGTCTTAAAGGCTATGGTTGATATTAAGAAAAAATATGGTAAAAATGCAATTGTCAGAGGAATGAATCTTAAAGAAGGTGCGACAGCTATGGACAGAAACAGGCAGATTGGCGGTCATCACGAATAAAGCTGATAATTGGGAGATGAGAAATATTGTGAATGGATATGAAGATATAATTAATAAATCCCGTCCTGTAAATAACAGGCATAAAAGAATGTCTAATTATGAGCGTGCTGCTCAGTTTTCTCCATTTGCTGCACTTACCGGACTTGGAGCAGCTATATCAGAAACAGCAAGGCTTACAGATGAGAAAATAGAACAGGACGAGGAACAACTTAATATTCTTAATAATAAATTCGCCATATTACGAGCAAATATAGCCAGCCAGCCGGTTGTAACCATAACTTATTTTGTTAAAGATTTAAGAAAAGATGGCGGAGAATATGTTACAATAAGCGGCGTAATTAAAAAGATTGATGATTATCAGAAAATTATAGTTATGCAGGATAACATAATTATTAGTATTGATGATATCGCAGACATAAAATCAGATATATTTAACAGAATTATATAGAATATACTTTGAGGTAAAGATAATGAAACAGAGAGTACCATTTTATTATAACGAATTTGGATGTATAACAAGCAAATGTAAGGATAACTGCTGTATAGGCGGCTGGGAGATAGACATAGATGATGAAACCTATGAGCGTTATAATAATATGACAGGTGAGCTTAAACACAAGATTCTTGACAGCATAACACAGAATGAAGATGAGGAGTATTGCTTCAAATTATGTGACGGCAAATGTCCTATGCTTGATGATAATGGCTTATGTGAAATACATAAAAATCTTGGAGAAGATTATCTTGGTGTTGTATGTAAGCAGTTTCCAAGATATTCGGAATATTATGGTACAATAAAGGAATCAGGAATTGGTCTTGCCTGTGAAGAAGCAGCAAGGATTATATTGTCTGAAAATCGTCCTTTTAGTATGGAAACTGCTGCCTGTGATGAAGAATATGAACCGAGTTCAGAATATGACAGTTCATTTGCGTTGCAGATATTCGCGGCAAGAGAGGCTGTATTTAAGATATTAGCCAAGGAAAGCCTGTCAATACACGAAAAGCTGATTGTCATACTTGATATGGGAAGTAAAATCCAGCAGTGTATTAACACTGATGAGTATGATAATATTAAATCTGTTGTTAATGATTACCTCAAAGAAGGAATTGCCCATACTTTAGATGAAACAAGAAATCTAAGCGACAGCGGACAATTTGAGGATATATCATTACAACAGGGTATAAGACAGATTTTGTATCCTTATGAAGAAATGGAAGTGCTTAATCCTGAGTGGGAGGTCATACTTAAGGATATTATTGACAGCCTTTTTGAGCAGATGAGTGATGAAGAATACAATATACTCAATGAGGAATTTGGAACTTATATGGTTTCAAGGGCATATGAATACAGACAGCTTTTGGAGTATTTTGTGTTCAGATATTTTGCAAAGTCAATATATGATTATGATTTCCTTGGCAAATGCCAGATGTTAGTAACTAATTTTTTTGTTATAAGACAGATGGATATTATAAGGTGGTTGGATAACCACAGAGAGTATTCTTTCAAGGATAGAATGGATGTAGTGCACATTTTCTCAAGACAGGTTGAATATTCAGAAGATAATATAGAGAACCTTTATGAAGACTTTATTTTTGATGATATTTTCAAAACTGACAGTTTAATTGCTATTTTATGGATTGACAGCGAAAACATATAGGACTAATATGTAAATATATTTTTGAAAGGTTAGGGTTTTGGCGATGATTAAAGAAGCAATAGCTCAGTTAGTTAAAAGAGAAGATCTCACATCAGAAGTTATGGAACAGGTTATGGAAGAGATAATGACAGGAGAGGCTACAGATGCACAGAAGGCTTCATTCCTTACAGCATTATCAATGAAAGGTGAGACAATTGACGAGATTACATCAGCAGCTAAGGTATTACGTTCACACTGCGAGCGTTTCCTTAATGATATGGATGTGCTTGAGATCGTAGGAACAGGTGGAGATGGTTCTAATACTATCAATATATCTACACTCTCATCAGTTGTTGTATCTGCCGCAGGAATACCTGTTGCAAAGCATGGTAACAGAGCTGCTTCAAGTAAGTGTGGAACAGCCGATTGTCTTGAAGCACTTGGTGTAAAGATTGATTGTGCTCCAGCAAGAAGTGCCCAGATATTAAAAGATATTAATCTTTGTTTCTTATTTGCACAGAAGTATCACCCAGCAATGAGATTTGTTGGTGCTGTAAGAAAAGAGATGGGTATAAGAACATTATTTAATGTACTTGGACCATTAGCTAATCCAGCAGGTGCTACTATGCAGTTATTCGGTGTATATAGCGAAGAACTTGTTGAACCACTTGCACATGTATTAAGAAATCTTGGTGTTAAGAGAGCTATGGTTGTATATGGCAGAGATTCTATGGACGAGATTTCTCTTAGTGCAGAGACTAAGGTATGTGAATTCAAGAACGATGAATTCAAGTCATATGTTATTAAGCCAGAAGATTTAGGACTTACAAGATGCAATAAGGAAGATCTTGTTGGTGGAACACCACAGGAGAATGCAGCTATCGTTAATGATATATTAGGTGGTGCTAAAGGACCTAAGACAGATGTTGTATTACTTAACGCTGGTGCAGCTATATATCTTGCTTCAGACGGAATTACATTAAAGGATGGTATTGAGAAGGCAAGAGAGATTATTGTGTCAGGCAAGGCTAAGAAACAGCTCAAGGAGTTCATTGAAGAAACTAACAAATAATATTAAGTATTAATAAACAGACAGCCTCTTAAAGGATTGAAAATATCTTTTAAGAGGCTTTTTTAGTGATAATCAAGGCTGGCATAATATATAATTAGAAAAATGGGTTACAAAATATAGAAAATATAGTAAAATAATATAAAATAAAACCTGCAATATTCGGATAACAAACAGGGGCAGAATATATAAGCTGGTATATTTATTAAGGTATGTTAAATACAGGAAAAAGATTGGAGAATAAATGTATAATATATTAATTGTTGATGATGAGAGAATAGAGCGTAATGGAATAATAATGCTGTTAAAAAGGCTTTCAATTAATGCGGGCATAGTTGAGGCTGCAAATGGAAAGGAAGCATATGAATATTTATGCAGTGATGAAGCAGAGCATATTGATATTCTTCTCACAGATGTGAAGATGCCATTTATGGACGGAATAACACTTATTAAAAAGCTCAATGAAGATAATATAAAACTTAAAACAATAATATTTTCTGGATATAATGAATTTGAATATGCCAAGCTTGCGGTAAAGCTGGGAGTTAAAGATTACATTTTAAAGCCTGTTGACCCTGTGGAGTTTGAGAACACAATTAAGAAAGTGTGTGCAGAGCTTGATGAGGAACGTATTCATACAAGTAATTATAATAAACAGGCGGATTTTGTTAAGCAGTTCTATCTGTATTCGCTTCTTAATAAGGCTGATACCAAGGGAATATTAGAAAGCGATGATTTTCTTAGAAGCTATAACAGGCTTATTCTTATAGAATTCAATACCGATTTCTTTGGTAAATATGATGGTGGAGATGCCAATATATTAACCCTTGCGGATTGTATGGGAGATATTGAATATCAGTATCTTAATCTTAATACACAGCAGTCAGTTATTCTTATTAAAGATGAAGCTAAGGCGTTAAGTATGGATTTGTTAAAGAATATGCTTGAAAAGCTGCATAATTATATATTCGGTAAGACGGGACAGTTTATGTATGCAGCTGTGTCTGATATTATAGATGATTATCACAGGATATCTGATATGATGGACGAATTAGAAAACCTTATGAGCAATAAGTTCTACCAGACAAATAACTATATATTTACCAACGATATAAGTGATAAAATGCCTGTTTTCGTACAGATAGATGATGATGTTCTTATGAAGCAGATGAAGCAGGACATTAAGATGAAAGATGTAACATTTTTAAGAATACATTTTGATGCTTTATGCAAGAAATACAGAAGCCAGTCGAATTTTTCACATATATATATTAAGTTCGTATTCTCTAACCTGCTTAAAGATTTCTATGATGCACTTCCAGGGACCAATGAAGATGAATTTGCATCACAGATTGATAAGTTGTATACATCAGAGGATTTTAACTGCATAATGGATATTGTTAATCATAATATTGATATATTAGAGAAGAGTTTTATCAGTAATCCATTGACAATGCACAGAGAGATTGAAACGGTTAAGGAGTATATACATAATCATTATAGTGAGGAGTTAGGTGCACAGCAGCTAGCGGATATGGTATATCTTGCACCAAGTTATCTAAGTTCGCTTTTTAAGAAAGAGACAGGGCAGAACTTGAGCAAATATATAAAACAGTACAGAATGGAAAAGGCTAAGGAGCTGCTCACGGACACTAATATGAAGATTGTTAATATAAGTGAGAAGACAGGTTATCCGAATGTGTCATATTTCTGCCAGAGTTTCAGGGAATATTTCGGTGTAAGCCCTCAGAAGTTCAGGGATAAAGGTGAAGTGTTATGAGTGAACCATTAAAATTAAAGCAATGGGTGAATAATATAAAGCTTCAGAATAAGCTTGTTATAATATATGTCGTCACAGGTCTTCTGCCACTTATAATACTTTTTGTATTTGCGTATGGACAGATGCGCTCAATACTTATGGACAGGGATGTCCGTTCAATGGAAAGTGCATTAAGGCAGTCGGTTACAACAGTGGACGGACAGATAGAGGTATATGATAATCTGTCCAATTACATAACATTTAATGAAACTGTATCAGGAATACTTTCCTACAATTACAGCAACAAATATGAAATGTACAGCCAGATTGTTACGACATTTGACCCGCTTGTATCTTCATTGAAATATTTTCACAATGATATTAACAAGGTGACGATATACATTAATAACGGAATAAAGCACGACACTACACTTGCACCATTATCAGAGATTGAGAATGAAGCATTTTATAATTCAGCAGTTAATTCGACTAATATTAACTGGTATGTCGATAAAGATAAGAAAGAGCTTATATCAGCAAGGAAGATGTCTACGCTTGCCACTGCCGGCATTACTGGAATTATGTATATTAATGTAGATTATGACAGTATAATGGATATTTATGCAAAAGGACTTATAGATAACAGTGGCATTATAGTAACTGATGGCAATGGTAGTATTATAAGCAAAAAAGCAGCATTTTTGGATAATGCCGATAAATATATCCTTTCAGACAGCCGGTTTACTGAGTTTATAGAAAAAGCGGATTTTTCAGAAAATGTATGCAGTAATATAGCAGGTTATGTGCTTATTAAGCAGAACTCAGACGTTACAGGCTGGACAAGCTATGTGTATGCACCAAAGTCGCTTATGTTAAAATCAACTAATTCCATTATTACAATGATTGTGCTTGCATTAGTTGTTGCGTGTATTGGAATGGCTGCGGCTACAATATTTACATCTGATTTCATAACTAAGAGGATATATAAATTAAGAACAAGTATGGAAAAGGTTGAGAATGGAGATTTTGATGTTGTTATAAGGTCATCAGATAAGGATGAAATCGGTGCATTGATACACGGCTTTAATAGTATGACGGGTACGATTAATAATCTTATCAATGAGGTGTATGAGGGGAAATTAAGCCAGAAAGAGTCGGAGATGAGAGCATTAAGGGCACAGATTAACCCACATTTCCTCTATAATTCATTATCGCTTATAAACTGGAAGGCGATTGAGTACGGACAGGATGATATAAGCGGTATAACACTTGCCCTTTCTAACTATTACAGGACTTCACTTAATAAGGGTAAGAATACGCTGACTGTAAAGCAGGAATTAAGTAATATGGAGTCATATCTTAACATACAGCAGATAATGCACGATAATTCATTTGATGTTGTTATGGATATTGATGAAAATGTGCTTGAATATGAATCACTTAATCTTATATTACAGCCTCTTGTTGAAAATGCTATTGAGCATGGAATAGACCTTTTGACTGATAGAAGAGGAGTTATCACTGTTGTAGCAAAGCTTCATAACGGACTTATTCATATTGAGGTTAAGGATAATGGCATTGGTATGCCAAAAGAAACGGCTCATACATTCTTAACAAGTGAGTCTGGCGGATATGGAGCAAGAAATGTCAATGACCGTATAAGGCTGTTTTACGGTGAGCAGTATAATCTTAAAGTAAGCAGTGATGAGAATGGAACGGTTATAACAATAGAGTTCCCGGCAAGAAAGCCAGTCTGATATGCTGTATAGCAGATAAACTAAACATAATAATATACTAATTTAATTAACGGATATACTTAATGAAAAAGTATGATAAATAGTATGAGTATAAAAAAGAAATGTTGTCATTATTTGATAACATTTCTTTTTTGTTTATTTTTTATGTAAAAATTCCAATATGTTTCTAAAATTTCTTATATTTAATTTCTCATAAAATAAACATATAATTAAACTATCAAAAGAACTTGTAAATAAATTACAAAAAGATATGTACCGAATTAATTATATATAATATGTATTCCGGGTAATGGGTATTATATAAATAGATGGTACATATCAGCGGTTAAACGCATTAAGAAATGGAGGTATGTTTATGAGGTTTAAAAGATTAGCGGCTGCTGTTATGGCGGCAACAATGTGTGGCTCATTGCTTGTGGGCTGTGGAGGAAACGATAACAAATCAGCGGATAATAATGAGAATATCACAGCCACTATTAAGGTATGGGGCCCGGCAGAGGATCAGGCAGAAGAAAATGGCAAATGGCTTCAGACAATGTGCGAGCAGTTCAATTCAGAACATCCTGAATGGAATCTGACTTTTGAATACGGAGTATGTTCTGAGACAGATGCAGGTAAGACAGTTACACAGGATCCTGCGAATTCAGGCGATGTATATTTCTTCGCTAATGATCAGTTGCAGACACTTATTGATGCAAATGCTATAGCAAAGCTTGGTGGTGAAACAGCAGATTATGTTAAGAGTACTAATTCAAGTGCAATAGTTGATTCAGTATCAGTTGATGGCAGTGTATATGGTGTTCCATTTACTACTAATACATGGTTTATGTTCTATGATAAGAGCAAATTCTCAGAAAGCGATATAAAGAGTCTTGATACAATGCTTTCAAAGAACAAGGTAGCATTTAATATAACAGAAGGCTGGTATATGTCATCATTCTATCTTGCTAATGGCTGTACATATTTCGGAAAAGACGGCAAGGATAATTCAGCAGGCGTAGATATTAAGGGTGATAAAGGAACACAAGCAACCAAGGCTTTAGTTGCACTTGTTAATAATCCTAACTTTGTCAATGATTTACAGGGTGTAGGTATTGCTGGTTTAAGAGATGGAAGCGTTGGTGCTTACTTCTCAGGTTCATGGGATTATAAGAGTGTTAAGGAAATATTAGGAGATAACTTTGGTGCAGTATCATTACCAACTGTTAAGATTAACGGAACAGATAAGCAGCTTAAAGCATTTGCAGGTTCAAAGGCTATAGCAGTTAACCCTAATTGCAAGTATCAGCAGGTAGCAGTTGCACTTGCTAAATATCTTGGAGGCAAGGATGCACAGGCTAAGCATTATGAGTTAAGAAATGTTATTCCTTGTAATACAGAGTTACTTGCAACAGATGTAATTAAGAAAGATGCTCTTGTATCAGCACAGAATGATACATTTAATAAGACATCTGTAATTCAGCCTACAGTTACAGGTATGAATGATTACTGGACACCAGCTCAGAATTTTGCTAAAGCAATTGTTAACGGTGAGGTTACTGCTGATAATGCAGAAGCCAAGACATTAGATTTCTATAATCAGATTAATACATCAATTGTAAAATAGTAAATATCAATTCTAGCAATTCTGGGTCAGTATTAATTGACCCAGAATTTTACTTGACATCATATAATGGTCAGGAGGTGTGGTCAATGAAAGACATTACATTTCGTAATTCTATGAAATATGGCGATTTGACGACAAAACTCAGTTTATTAATACTCGGACTTGGTAATTTCAGGGGCAGACAGATAATAAAAGGAATATTATATATAGCTTTAGAGGCAGCATTTATAATATTTATGATAATAAAAGGAATCAGCTGTCTTGCAGGACTTCCTGGTCTTGGCAGCAGGGAACAGGAAGAGATATGGAATGAAAAGCTTGGAATATATGAGTATGTACAGGGTGATAATTCGCTGCTTATTCTGCTTTATGGAATAACTGTAATATTTATTATATGTGCCTATATTATTCTTGCAGTTAGTTCGTTAAAAAGTGCTTATAATGTAGAGTTAAGAATGAAACAGGGTAAGCATATTAATACATTTGTGGAAGATATTAAAGCATTGTTCAATGAAAATCTTCATAAGCTTTTACTTGTACTCCCAGTTACAGGAATACTTGTATTCACAATACTTCCGCTTGTATTTATGATTTCAATGGCATTTACAAGTTACAGCAAGGTAGACAGTCATCTTGTATTATTTGACTGGGTAGGGCTTGAGAACTTTAAGCTTATATTTAATTCAGGAAGTTCAATAGGACAGTCATTCTGGTCAGTGTTTGGCTGGACTATTATATGGGCAGTGTTAGCTACATTTCTTAATTATATACTTGGAATTCTTGTGGCACTGCTTATTAATAGAAAAGGAACTAAGTTTAAGTCATTCTGGAGATTTATATTCATATTATCAATTGCAATTCCGCAGTTCGTATCACTTCTTATAATAAGAAGTATGCTGGCACAGGATGGTATTATAAATGTTGTATTAAAAAATGCTGGCTGGATAAGCAAGTCACTTCCATTCTTTACTAATGCAACATGGGCAAGAATGACAGTTATAATAGTCAATCTATGGATTGGTATTCCATACACAATATTGCAGGTAACAGGAATATTGCAGAATATTCCAATGGAATTATATGAGGCGGCAGATGTGGACGGAGCTAATGGCTTTGTCAAATTCTTTAAAATAACTATGCCTTATATGTTATTTGTAACAACACCTTACCTGATAACTACATTTACTGCTAATGTTAATAACTTTAATATCGTGTATCTGCTTACAAAGGGCGACCCAGTGCTTGCGGGACATACAGCAGGAAAGACAGATCTGCTTGTAACGTGGCTTTATAAGATGACGGTAGATTACCAGTATTATAATCTTGGAGCTGTTATAGGTATTATGACATTCGTATTTCTTGCACTCGGTTCACTTCTTGTATACAGGAGAACCAAATCTTATAAAGATGAGGAGGGATTCCAATGAAAAAGAAGAAGACTATAAAAAATATACTTGCACATACAGTGCTTACATTGCTTGCGATTGTGTGGGTAAGTCCGCTTGTATGGATAATTCTTACAAGCTTCAGGGCACAGAAGGGAGCATATACAAGCTCATTCTTCCCTAAAAGCTATTCACTTGATAATTATATTAAGTTATTTACAGATACGGGAATACTTAATTTCCCACGAATGTTTACCAATACATTGATTGTGGCTGTATTTTCTTGTATTATATCTACATTTTTTGTATTATCAGTAGCTTATTGTATGTCACGACTTAAGTTCAAGATGAGAAAAGCTATGATGAATGTTGCAATGATACTTGGTTTATTTCCGGCATTTATGGCAATGATAGCTGTGTATTACATATTAAAGGCTATCGGTTTGTCAGAGGGAAGTATGATAAGAGTGGCATTGGTGCTTGTGTATTCGGCTTCGGCTGGTATTCAGTTCTATATTGCCAAAGGCTTCTTTGACACAATACCTAAGACTATTGATGAAGCCGCATTAATTGATGGTGCTACCAAATGGCAGGTATTTACCAAGATTACAATTCCATTAAGTAAACCTATTATTGTATACACGGTTCTGACATCATTTAT
This sequence comes from Bacteroides galacturonicus, assembly GCF_003096855.1. Lineage (NCBI taxonomy): Bacteria > Pseudomonadati > Bacteroidota > Bacteroidia > Bacteroidales > Bacteroidaceae > Bacteroides > Bacteroides galacturonicus. The sequence goes on from NZ_QEOA01000003.1 coordinate 342,472, forward strand.
AGCACCTTGGGTGGATTTTATATTTGCAAGAGTAATATGCCGTGCCAATGCAGATTATTACACAGTTGCCATTGGTCTTTGGCAGATGCTTGAGAAGGAATATGTTGATGTGTGGTATACAAGATTTGCTGCTGGTGCAGTACTTATATCAATTCCAATTGCCGCCTTGTTTATGATTATGCAAAAGTGCTATAATGAGTCTATGTCAGGAGCAGTTAAAGGCTGACAGGAATAGGTGGAAAAATATTATGTTTGTGCATCATCAGATAAATAATAATTCTGGTATTAATATAATATATAAGCAAAGCAGTACCATATGTATTGCAAAGCTTTTATATACCATTATGATGTTAACAGTAATAACGCTTTTAGCCGGGTGTAACAGCCCGGCTAAAGGTGTTTATAATGACAGTGATTATAATGAAGCAGTTAGTACTGCTAAGACAACGCCATTTGGGGCTTATCCTGATACGATTGAATATACTCTTGGAAAGATGACAAGTGTCAATAATTCGAATATGCCAGCTATGGATACATATACTGATAATGCGTATACGAGATATATAAAGTCGGTTCTTAATGTGCAGAATGTAGATGTATTTGAGGCTAATGACAGTCAGTATAATACTAATGTATCAATGGCTGTTTCAATGAATAGGCTTCCTGATATTATGGTTGTGTCAAGCCAGAGTGAGCTGGAACAGCTTATAGAAAATGGAATGATAGAGGATTTGACAGACAGCTACAATAATTGTCTTACAGATAGAATAAAGAGTATGTATGCAAGTTATGGCAGTGCACTTATGGATATGGTAACATATGATGGAAAGATAATGGCACTTCCTGAGACTAATATTACTGACGGACCTAATCTTGTATGGCTCCGCAAAGACTGGATGGATATATTAGGACTTTCAGAACCGCGTACTGTAGACGATGTTGTTAATATTGTAAGGCATTTCATAACCTATGATCCTGGCAATAATGGTGTGGCAGAGGATGGCAGCAGTAATACAGTTGGACTTGTTGTAGATACATCGGTGGCAGGAGAATGTGGATATAGCAGTGAGTTCCTGCTTGATATAATATTTGCCAGCTTCAATGCTTATCCTAAGCAATGGATAGAGAATGATGACGGACAGATTGTATATGGTTCTGTAACTGATGAAGCTAAAAATGCACTTGAATATATCAACCAGTTATATAATGAGAAGATAATAGATAATGATTTCTTATTAAGGACATCAACTAATATATGTGAACTTATAGAAAATGGCTTGTGTGGCTCATTTTTTGGACCTTGGTGGGCACCTAACAATCCACTTGCCAATGCTGTCAGCATTAATCCTGATTCTAACTGGCAGCCATATCTGATATCAACAGGCGATAATGTAACAGAATATCATAGTCAAAATCCCTGCTACAAATATGTAGTTGTCAGAAAAGGCTATGAATATCCAGAGATTGCGGCTAAGATGATAAGTGTTATGTTTGATAAGATAAGATTTGATTGTGCAGACTCAGAAGAATTTGATAATTATTATCAGTTAAATGTTGAGCCAACAGCCAGACCATTATCAATTAATGTTGACTATAATAATGCTTTATCAATATGCTATAGAAATATATCAGATGCAATTGAGGGACGAAAAGATAGTGATAATCTGGAATTGCTGGAACGCTCATATTATAATGCCTGCAAATCATACCTTAACAATACAGGTCTTGCCAATACATCTTATGAATATAATACAGATGATTCATATAAGGAATATTCACAGTCAGGAAGAAAAGGTGCAACAAGCACGCAGTGGGCGGCGTATATGTCGCGAATTAAAGCCTGCCGGCTTTTAGACGAAGGCAATATAGTGATTAAGCAGTCGTTATATTTTAAGACGACAGACACTATGAAGAATAGATGGTGGAAGCTTAAAAGTCTTGAAAAAGAAGCATACCTTAAGATTATAAGTGGGGAAGCAGACATTGATTATTTTGATACATTTGTTAGCGAATGGAACGCACAAGGTGGTATAATAATTACGGAAGAAGTTCGGGAGAATATTGTAAGGTGAATTTTGTAAGAATTATAATATTGTAAATTTAGATTAGTTATTTCATATATAATATTATGGTTCCAGTAAGGCAATATTATATATAATATGTAATAAACAGGAGGTAAAAGTTATGGAAGACATATTTAATGGAAGCAAGAAGTTAGGATTTGGTCTTATGAGACTTCCACTTCTTAATCAGAATGAAGCTTCTAGCATTGACATTGAATTAACTAAGAAAATGGTTGATACATTTATTGAAAAAGGTTTTACTTATTTTGATACAGCGTGGATGTATTGTGGCTTTAAGAGTGAAAATGCAGCTAAAGAGGCACTTGTAGACAGACATAACAGAGATGAATATACACTTGCAACTAAGCTGCACGCAGGTTTTATAAAGACATTTGAAGATAGAGATAAAGTGTTTAACGAACAGCTGAGTAAAACAGGTGTTACATATTTTGATTATTATTTACTGCACGATGTTGGAGTTGACCATTATGAAGTGTATAAAAAGCTTGACTGTTTTAACTGGCTTGTTGATAAGAAGGAAAAAGGCTTAGTTAAGCATATTGGATTTTCTTTCCATGATAATGCAGATTTGCTTGATAAGGTACTTACAGAGCATCCAGAGATGGAATTCGTGCAGTTACAGATTAATTATCTTGACTGGGAAAGTGAGGCTATTCAGTCAAGAAAATGCTATGAGGTTGCAACAAAGCATAACAAACCAGTAATAGTTATGGAGCCAGTTAAAGGTGGCACACTTGCCAAAGTACCAGAAAAGGTTGAAAATAAATTCAAAGGATATAATAAAGATATGTCAGTACCATCCTGGGCTATCAGATTTGTTGCGAGTCTGCCAAATGTAAGAATGGTTCTTAGCGGTATGAGTAATATGGAACAGCTTCTTGACAATACAAGTTATATGCAGGATTTTGTACCTCTTAATGATGAAGAAATCAGGCTTGTACATAATGCGGCGGATATGATAAATGAAAGTATTGCAATACCTTGTACAGGATGTTCATATTGTACAGATGGATGTCCAATGCACATAGCAATTCCTAAATATTTCTCATTATATAATGCTGATAAACAGGAAATTGAGGATAAGGGCTGGACACCTCAGGGTGAATATTATGACAGACTTACTAATAATTTCGGTAAAGCAAGTGATTGTATTGAGTGTGGCCAGTGCGAAGGAGTCTGTCCACAGCATTTGCCAATTATTAATAATCTTAAAGAGGTTGCAAAGCATTTTGGCAAATAATCAGGTTGCTAAGCTGCAGAAAAAGTGGTAGTATAAAGATATGATAACATAACGCCGATAAATCCTGCTTTATCGGCGTTATACTATATTAAATGTATTATGTTGAATAAATTAATTATGACCACAAAGCTAAGGAAATATAAAGTATGGGAATTGATTCAGATTATTATAAAGAAAAGAATAAAAAACAGCTTACAAAGCTTCGTATACTTGAGGCTAAACTGCCGCCATATGTGACTTCTTATCTTGATGATAAGGAGTTGTCATCACAGGTTAATACGGTAATTGCGTATGCGTATGATTTACAGACATTTTTCAGATTTCTTACAGAGAAAAATACTATGTTAAAGAATACTGCAATTAAGGATATTACAATAGATTTTCTTGAAAATCTTACATTTGAAGACATTAATGAGTATCAGAGATATTTAAGGTTTAATAATGATGATGGAAGCACACATCAAAATCAGGATAAAGGAATAGCCCGCAGAATGGCGGCTTTAAGGGGATTTTTTGAATTTGCCTGCACACATCAGTATATGAAGAATAATCCAACAGTCGGGGCTGCCAAGCGAATTAAAATGCCTCAGAAAGACATAATCAGGCTTAATGATGAAGAAGTTAATGACCTCTTAAATGTTGTGTCCAATACGAATATTAAAGGCAATAAGCTTCAGATACAGAAGTGTCAGAAGACACAACTCAGGGATACAGCTCTTATCACATTGCTTCTTAACACAGGAATACGAGTATCTGAATGTGCAGGTCTTGATATTGATGATATTAATTTTAATTACAGAACAATCAATATTGTAAGAAAGGGTGGTTCTGATGCACATCTGTATTTCAATGAGATTACAGAAAATGCATTAAAAGACTATATTGATAATGAACGTCCGTTGCTTCTTGGTAATCCAGAGTCAGAGGAACAGGCAGTATTTATCTCAATGAAAAAAAGCCGTATGAGTGTAAGTGCAATTGAACGTATGGTAAAAAAATATGCAAAAAATGCAACACCTGATAAAAAAATCTCTCCACATAAAATGCGAAGCACATATGGTACAGCACTTTATAAAGACACAGGCGACATAAGACTTGTAAGTGATGTACTTGGGCATAAAGATATTAACACAACTGCGAAGCATTATGCGGCTATGGAAGAAGAACATAGAAGAATTGCTGCTACTATCCCACTCTATCAGGTCGATGAAGGGGCTGGGGAATAGTTATGTGTATTTAATATATGTTTCTAAAATATATTTTATATTTATGTATTTTTTAAGCTTATATATTTATATGATTTTGTATTTTGGAAGCGTATATTATTTTTATTTGTGTTATAGAAAATATTTGTGTTATAGAAAATGTTTTGTTTATATTGATAGTTTTGTCTATATTGATATTGCTGTTTGTATGTCTGTTTATATTGTGTTCTATTTGATTATGTTAATTTATAATTCTTTATTTATATTTATAGTATAATAATGCTTGCATTTATATTTATTATGTGATATATATAATATATATTTACGCGTAATAATTTATTATAACAATAATAATTTAATTGCAATTTAACTTATGAATTGGGGTTCATAATATTTTGTTATAATACTCTTCTGCTATAGCTTTTATCTTATAGCATAATTAACAATATCTAACGGTTTAACACACTTGTCATAACAATTCCCTGATGATAATATATACATATAGTTCTTCAATTTAGTAATGTATAAATTGAATGTATATTAATAGGATAATTAATTATATTTTTTGCACAATGTGTATGATTATAATTTTATATGAAATTTTTATATGACATAGTCATATGTTTAATTGTTTATTTGTTAATTATGCAGTCAAATATTATACATATGATTGGAGAATATATGAGAACAATAGATAATGACAATACTAAACAGACGACATTTTCTGAATTCAATAATAAAAATGTCGTAAATGCAGCTATTTCTGGACATCAGCCAACAACAATAAGACAATATAAGGATAATGTATTCTGTCTTTTGTACAGGGATAAGAATAATCTTCTGGACCTTTATAATGGGTTGAATGACACTAATTATACTAATGTAGATGATTTAACTGTTACTACTCTTAAGGGTGGTGTGTATATGAAATATAAGAATGATGCTTCATTTGTGTTTGGGCAGGATTTGTATATGTTTGAACAGCAATCCAGCCGCAATCCGAATATGCCGTTGCGATTTCTGCACTATTTATCTGATGTATATAGGCAGATGTATAACAATAGTGATTTGCACAGAAGTACAATGCTTAAAATTCCAGTACCACATTTTGTTACTTTTTATAATGGTAAACAGCCGCTTGAAGTGGAAAGTACTCTTCGATTATCGGATATGTATGAGAAGAAAATGGATTGTCCGGAGTTGGAACTTATTGTAAGAGTTATTAACATTAATACTGGAGCTATTATTAATAAAAAATCATTGGATAACGAGAAGAATGATATTATTAATGGTATTAATCAATCATATGATTTTGATAAATCCAATAAGAATATCAATGCAGGTAATACCATCAATTCACGGACATACAGCTCTGAATTTCTTTCTAAATGTGAAACACTTAAGGACTATATGACATTTGTTAATAAAGTTCGAGTTAAGACTGATATTGAGAAGATTGATATCCGTACTGCTGTTATAGAAGCGGTTGATGAGTGTATTGCTGAGAATGTATTGTCGGAATTTTTTAGAAATCACAGGGAGGAAGTGATTACTGTGAGTATTTATGAATATGACGAGGAAGGACATCTTGAAATAGTTAAGGAGGAAGGACGCCAGTTAGGTATTGCTGAGGGTGAAAAACTAGGCATAATTAAAGGAGAAGAAAAGGAGCGTTCTAACGGAATAAAAGTGTTTATTAAATTATGTAAAGATATGAACCTATCAGATGAAGATACGATAAATAAACTTGTTGAAGATTACCAGCTATCCAGAGATGAAGCTATCAATGCTATAAAGAATTATTAATGAAAAACAACCCCACAATATGTGCATGGAATATAGTGTGGGGTTGTTTTTATATAATTTTTTAATAATCTGACTTAGCTGTTTTGATTATTTATTGTTATATCAGTTACTTAATAATCTAGTAGTAATATTCTAACTGATTACTGAAGAAGTGTAAGAACACCCTGATTAGACTGATTAGCCTGTGCAAGCATAGACTGTCCAGCCTGAGCTAAGATGTTGTTCTTGCTGTAGTTAACCATCTCTTCTGCCATATCTGTATCACGGATACGTGACTCAGCTGTCTGAAGGTTCTCAGAAGCTGTATCAAGGTTATTGATTGTATGCTCAAGTCTGTTCTGAACAGCACCCATCTTACCTCTTGAAGCAGATACCTTCTTGATAGCTGCATCAATAGCTGTTGTAGCTGTCTTAGCTGAATCCTGAGTACTTAAGTCAACGCTCTTTCCACCTACACCAAGTGCATCAGCACTCATATCATCAAGTGTAAAGCTCATTGTCTGACCTTCATTAGCACCAATCTGAAGTTCAATTCCCTTACCAGTATTAGCTGTACCAGCCTTTAAATTAATTGTAGTTTTTGCTCCATTATCTGGCTCAGCATCAATACCTGTCTTAGCTTTAATTAAAGCTGCCATAGCAGCTACATCTGCCTCTTCTACTTTACCAGCCGCAGCAACCTTTACATAGTTAACATCTTTATAATCGTCACCTAAGCTTGCTGGATCATCTACATATGCGAACTTTTCACCATTAACTGTAAATATCTTATCTTCAATATTACCAGTACCTGTATATGAGCCTATTTCCTTTGTAATCTGTGAATAAGCATCTACGCCGATTGTTGATTCATCTGTCTTAACTGCTGCTGCATTATCCTGTGATAAAAGAATAGAATTAGCTGTCTTTCCTGCTTCCTTTGCTGTAAATTTCAGTTTACCATTTCCATCTGTACTAAAATCATATGAATCACCAAGGCTTGATTCCTTTAAAGCATCTGCAAATGCCTGTGCTGTATTTTCGGCACCATCCGCATTATCTGCTGTCTTAGTATCTCCTGTAATTGTTACTTTAACTGTAGATGAATTACCATTCTTATCTATTACTGTAACTGCAAGTGTAGAGTCCTTTCCGCTTGCTAATGCAGCAAAAGCATCAGCTGCTGTATTAACCTGTGTTGTAGCATCCACTTTAGTAAGTGCACTAGCAGCACTCTTGCTTACTGAAGCACTAACAGCACTACCTGAACGTGAACCATCAAGTAACTTCATAGTATTGAACTCTGTTGTTTCAGAGATTCTTGTCAATTCGCTCTGAAGCTGTTCAATTTCGTTCTGAACTGCTTCTCTATCGTCATCTGTCTCTGTACCATTTGAAGCCTGTACTGAAAGCTCTCTCATTCTCTGTAAGATTGAATGTGATTCATTTAAAGCACCTTCAGCTGTCTGGATAAGTGAGATACCATCCTGAGCATTAGTTGAAGCCTGATTAAGACCTCTGATCTGTCCTCTCATCTTCTCTGAGATAGAAAGTCCTGCTGCATCATCTGCTGCACGGTTAATTCTGTAACCTGATGATAACTTCTCTGTTGATTTTGACTGTGCAGATGAAACTCCGCTTAACATTCTGTTAGCATTCATAGCTGACATATTGTGTTGTACTACCATAGTGTGTACCTCCGTGTAAATATAATATTTGTTCGGGAATCCGTTCCCATCTCCCTTACCGGGAATGTATTAGAACTGCTGGCATCAGCCTTAACAGTTAATACGCATATATAATAAACAGTGTTACCATGCTAACCCTGTATATTATCCTGACTGATGTCCCCTTTCCTATCTACAACCTGCTTATTCATCTTCTTATCTTCTCTTATAAGCCTGCGGATTTTGGAAAGTGTTTCCGGAGAAAGTCCGCGTTCCGCATAATATGGAGATATATAGCGGGACTCCTTCTTGTCCGAATTGGCAGTATTTCTTGCAAGAACCTTGCTTCTTACAATGTTGAGTTCCCTTGGGGCATCTATTAAAAGATGAATGTTCCCTTCTGAGCCTCCCGAATAGATAACCCTTACGTCATCACCAATGTTGATGTACTCGCCGGGTTTGATTGTTAGTTTTAACACATTAACCTCCTTGTCTATGAATAGTCGCAGAGGATTGGACTATTCACATTTACTTCCTTGTTGATGCAACATTTTATATTAAAATGTTGCATTTATATATTGGAGGTATTGATTATTGAGTACAGCACAACCTATAAGAAGTAATGATGAATTAAATTTGTTTAAGGAATTTTATTTGAACAATAGACCGAATGTCAGAAACTATGCATTGATATGTATTGGGTTGAATTCTGCGTTGAGAATTAGTGATGTTTTGCAGTTAAGATGGGAAGATGTGTATGATTTTAAAAATGAACATTTTCTTAAACATATAATAATAATAGAAAAAAAGACTAATAAAGAGACCAGAATTGCAATTAATGACAATATAAAGCAGGGACTTGGTATGTATATGGATAGCTTATATAATATAAAAAAATGTGATTATATATTTAATGGGCAGAAAAAAGGTAAGCCACTGAGCCGTTCACAGGCTTTTAGAATTATTAAGAAAGCAGCTAATGAACTTCATATGGAAAGCGGGATAAGCTGTCATTCTATGAGAAAGACTTTTGGGTATTATGCCTGGAAATGTGGTACACCACCAGCAATATTAATGGATATATACAATCACTCTTCTTATGAAATAACAAGGAGATATTTAGGAATTAAGCAGGATGATAAAGACTCTGTATTTTTGAATATTAATCTATAATATTAATGATAATTTATATTAAATTAAATTAGTAAACAGGGTAAAGTATTTTAAATTGGTGACGATATATAGAATGTAAATAAGAATAGAATTATAAATTTTAATGCAACATTTTAATATAAAATGTTGCATTTTGTTTATTATAAGACATATTATATGACAGCAATAAGTTAATTAGTCATTAATTAAAGCTGAAATCAATAAAAATAGAAAAACTAATTCATATTTATTATACGAAATTAGTTTTTCTATTTCTGTATTTAATATTATATTATTTTATATCATTACTCCCGATTTCTCCTTGCTCTTGTTAACTGTAGCATTAAGTTTTCTGCAAGGTATGGCAACGACAAGTCCGATAAATAAGCATATACCTACATATATCAATAATGCAATAATACATTTCCAGTAATACCAGCTATATGTTCCACCGACACATTCTCTGAGGGCGTCCATAGCATAGGTGAATGGGAGGTATTTGTATATTGCCTGATATACAGTTGGAAGACATTGTATTGGGAATGTACCACCAGCACCGGCAACCTGAATAACCATAATAACTACAGCAACGGCTTCACCGACATTTTCAAAGGCAACTGTAAGTGAATATGTAATCATTGTAAATACGAATGAAGTAAATGATGCCGCTAACCAGAACTTAAATGGGTGAAGGCATTGTATTCCAATAAAGAATAAATCACCAAGTGTTATAAGTAATGCCTGTGCCTGTCCTATAAGGAAAAATGTTAAATATCTTCCAAAGAAAGCCTGAACAGAGGTAATATTGTATCCGCCAAAAGGATGAACCTTTACATGGATAATGGCAACTAATATTAATGCACCAACCCATATTGATAATACTGAGTAGAATGGTGACATAGCTGAGCCATAATTCTCAATTGGATACAAGTCAACTGTTCCGATAGTAACAGGAGCAGATATGAAAGATGCAAGTTCTTCTGTATTAAATGCGACGGCAGTCTGTAATAATGAATATGTACCACTGCTCTTAAAATCAACAAGCTTGGTTATTGAGTCTGATAACTGGCTCTCAAGGTTATGTACAAGCTCTAATGTATTAGCAATAGAACTGCCCATCTGGCTTATTGAATTATCAAAATCTGCAACATTGTATCCCATATCATCATATATTTCAGAGACAGAATTCATATATCCCTGAATTGTATTAATATCATTGGCAATATTAGCAAATATTGTTGAGTCTATAAGATTACTCTTTCCTATAGTATTATTCAATTCATTAAGAATTGCTTTTTCACTGTCAAATTTCACTGATAAATCTGGCGATATAGCTGCTGCAGTATCAGATGTTGACTGTGCTGTGCTTATTATATTGGAAACGGCAGTAAGCACGCTGTCAAATGTAGACACCTGTGTATTAACAACCTGTAATTTGGCTATTAATATATCTAATATTGAGTTGCCGCTTACATTTTCCTTATTAATATTATTACCATCAGAGTCTTTAATTGCACCTATATTATCAGCAATATCGGCAGATTTCATTATAGCTTCTGTAAGTGAGCTTATAAATGTAGCATTAACCTGTTGTTGTACTGCTGTCTTGGCTTTGTCTGTTATCTTAGGGGCAATGGCATTTTTCTTCTGGTTAGTATAATAGATAATCTCCGGATGTGTCATATTATCAGCTAAGAAGCTTACCATATCACGAGAGAAATCTTCAGGCATTATCAATGCTGCATAGTAATCTCCTGCCCATACACCCTCAATGGCTTCTTCTGACGTATCAGTAAATACCCAGCCGATAGTGTCATTGGTCTTAAGTGCTTCTATAATATTGGTGCTTATATTTACATTCATACCTGAAATATCAATTCCGGTATCATCATATGCTACAGCGACCTTTATGTTAGATGTTGAGTCAGAACCATAAGGGTCCCAGTTGGATAAAATGTTAAACCAGGCATATAATGATGGAAGAACAGAGAGTCCCATTACAACGACTAAAGCTACAACATTTCGCCCAATTCTTTTCCAGTCGTTAGCAAATACTCGAAATATATTTTTCATATTATTCTTCTGAACCTCCATTCTTGATATAATTCTTAGTAATATCTGATATGGCTTTCGCTGTATCAATAAGTGAGTCATCATACTCATTACCAACAATATCTTTAAGATTTTCGGTCATATTATAATCTTTATATTCAATGGCAATAAGATAGCCGCTTATAATAAATAAAGAAGCAATCCACATTACAAGAAATATAACTTTAGAGCTGTTTACAACAAATAAAAGGGTAAGGAATATAATGGGAATTACTAACATTGCTATTATTCCGTATTTAATTCTGTCTTTGTTACGTTTGTGTTCTCTATAGTAATAGTCTTTAATCATATCTACTGATTTCGCAGCAGTATCTATATTTACAGATATTTCATCTTTAATATCAGACATAAACTCCTCCTCATTCATCAATTAATCTACATAAGTTTAGTATCGTGCATACGGTGATGCATATAATGATTGAGCTTCATAAATGGCTTTCTTAGGAAAAGACCAAGGAATAAAGTACCTATAACAAATAGCATAAGCTGTCCCATAAGTATGAAGTAATCATATCTGTAGAAACCACTTACACATTCTCTTATGGCATTGATAGCATAAGGGAATGGGAAATATATATATACATTTCTAAAGAATGATGGTAACAGTTCAATAGGGTATGTACCACTTGAACCAGCAATCTGAATAACTACGAGAACAACGGCTAAAGCTTTACCGACATCACCAAACGAAAGTGTAAGTGTATATATAAGCAATGTAAATGCAAAGCTTACAATTGATGCGGTAAGCATAAATATTCCTGGGTGCACACAGTATATTTTAAGTAAATATATATCACCAAGAACTGTTATAACTGCCTGAATCTGTCCCATAAGCCAGAATATTAAATATCGTCCGAAATATTTCTGTGTTAATGTAGCATTTTTAAATTCTTCCCTGTCATCAGGAGATGTCTTGATAAGTGCTGTAAGGAGAAGACCTCCAACCCATAAAGCAAGAGTTGTATAGAAAGGTGCTACTGCTGTTCCGTAATTAACAGCTTCGTATACATTTTCAGTTGTAACCTTAACAGGTGATGAGAAGAATTCGCCGTATTCAGATGAATCCTTGTCAAGAAGCTTCTGCATAAGCTCATACTTTCCATCGTCTTTTAATGCAGCAAGCTCTGTATTGGCTTTATCTAAAGTATTCTGTACATTGCCGATAAGTTCCCCCATAGTATCTAATGTGAAATTAACACTAGAAAGTGTACTGTCTACGCCATTAATAATAGTACTTATGGCAGAAAGGCTGTCTGAAGCAGATACAAGTGAGTCGTAGATAGAGTTGATGGAAGTCTTAAATAATTCACCAGATTTGCCAACTGAATCGTTAATACTTGATGTAAGTATGCTATTAAGTGAATTAATAGAGTTCTCACACTGTACAAGTGCATCATCCATATATGTAAATATGTTAGCAGGGTCAGCCTTAGAGTCTGTATACCACTGTGTAAATGTTGTCATATTCTGTGCGGCTGTCTTAAGAAGTGCAGGCATAAGGTCAAGTGAACTTATAAGACTGTCATATAAGAACTGGTTATTACCGCCGTTATCATTATCAATATCTTTGAAATGTTCAAGTATTGGTTTAAGGCTGTTATTAAACTCATTATTAGCATTAATAACTTCATTCATTAAACTGTTAAGTTCGCCAAGCTGTTTGATAATATCAAGCTTGGTAACAAGTGTGTGATTATTCTTATAGTCTGCAATCTTTCCGCGTAATGTTTCAATTTTGCCGGTGAGCTTAGTGTTAATATCAGTTAATCTGGTAAGAGATGCACTGATATTGGCAGTATAAGCATCAATTGCATTGTTAGCTGTATTCTTTGAAGCCTCAATATTCTCTTCTGACATATTACTCTGCATATCAGATACAAGTGCATCTGTCTTTTTAAGAGTATCTGAAAGGTTGTCATTACTTGCATTAAACATACTGATTGAAGCGTTGTATTCAGATAAGTTATTGCTTATATCCGTTAATTTATCTGATATGTCAGATAATACATTGGTCTTTGTAAGAGAAGCAGCATCAGTTGAATTAAGAATTGTAACTACAACTGTTTCAATAAATGTTTCATTAATAGTTTCCTGTAAAGTAGACTTTCCAGATTGTGTAATCTTGCTGGCAATAGCGTTCTTCTTGGCATTCTCATAATATGTAACAGAAGGAGTTTCCATATTATCATTAAGGAAATTAATCATTGAACGGCTGAAATTATCGCCGATTACTATTGCGGCGTAGTACTTGCCGCTTTTAACTCCGTCAATTGTGCTTTCCATATCTTTTGTAAATGTCCAGCCGAGTTTGTCATTTTCTTTGAGGTTATCAATAATACTATTACCCATATTCTGATATTCGCCATCCATATCAAAACCAGTATCCTCAGAGTATACAGCAATCTTAATTGAAGCAGTATTAGCATAGGGATCCCAGTTAGAATAAATATTAAACCACGCATATAATGATGGAATAATACATAATCCTATGGCAATAATAAGTGCAAATATATTGCGGCATATGCCACGCAAATCTTTTATAAAAATACGCAGAATTGTACTCATATTCAATCTCCATTTACTATAATTTGACAGTTAATTATATCACTAGATATTAGGACATACAAGCTTCATAATTTTAAAAATCATATAAAAATCTCATAAAATTAATAAAGGCTCTGGACATTATTGTTATAGTAATGTCCGGAGCCTTTGTAAGCTTAATATGCTAAAGCTGATAATGAATATTTATTTAAATTGTATCAAGTGCTGCAGATATATCAGCAATCAAGTCTTTTTTATCTTCAAGTCCGCAGGAAATTCTTATAAGTCCTGCTGGAACACCAGCTTCTTTTAATTGTTCATCATTAAGCTGTCTGTGTGTGGATGTTGCAGGATTAAGACAGCATGTTCTTGCATCAGCAACGTGTGTTTCTATTGCAGCAAGCTTAAGGTTCTTTAAGAACTTTTCGGCTGCTTCTTTTCCACCTTTGATTTCAAAAGATACTACACCACAGCCACCATTAGGCATATATTTTTTGGCTGTTTCATAATATTTATTACTTTTAAGACCAGGATAGCTGACATATTCAACTTTAGGATGATTTTCAAGAAATTCAGCTACTGCCTGTCCATTTTCAACGTGGCGTGGCATTCTTACATGAAGAGATTCAAGTCCAAGATTAAGGATAAAGGCATTTTGTGGGGATTGTATACATCCTAAATCTCTCATAAGCTGTGATGTACACTTTGTGATAAATGCACCCTCTTTTCCGAATTTTTCTGCGTAAGTAATTCCATGGTAACTTTCATCTGGTGTGCATAGTCCTGGATACATATCTGCATGTGCCATCCAGTCAAAATTACCAGAATCAACTATTGCACCTCCGACAGCAGCTCCATGACCATCCATATATTTAGTTGTTGAGTGAGTGACAATATCAGCACACCATTCGATTGGTCTGCAATTAATAGGGGTTGGAAATGTATTATCTACAATAAGAGGGACATTATGTGCGTGTGCAGCCTTTGCAAATTTCTCTATATCAAGAACTGTAAGAGCTGGATTGGCAATTGTCTCACCAAACATAGCTCTGGTATTGTGTTTAAATGCTGCATTAAGTTCTTCTTCTGATGCGTCAGGTGAAACAAATGTAACGTCTATTCCCATTTTCTTGAAAGTAACTGAAATAAGATTGAAAGTTCCACCATATATTGATGATGATGCAACGATATGACTGCCACATTCACATATATTAAAAAGAGCAAAGAAGTTAGCAGCCTGTCCAGATGATGTAAGCATTGCGGCTGTTCCACCTTCAAGAGCTGCTATTTTGGCAGCAACGTGATCATTGGTAGGATTCTGTAGTCTTGTATAGAAATATCCTGATGCTTCCAGGTCAAATAGCTTACCCATATCTTCGCTTGTATCATATTTAAAAGTTGTAGATTGGATAATAGGAATTTGACGAGGCTCACCATTCGATGGTGTATAACCAGCCTGAACACACTTAGTATTAATAGAATAATCTTTCATAATGACCTCCAGTGTAAATTATAGAATAATTAAATATTACTAATGTTATGTTATAAATAAATTACCCTATAATTCTACAGGATTATAGGGTAAAATGCAATAATTATTACTTTATGAAGTTAGTCTTAGCCTCTCTTTCAGTAGCCGGGAGTGCGACACCTGCATTTTTACCAGCTTCAATACACTTTAACATCCAAGCCATATTATGAGCTACGTTGCGCATTGTCTGTAAGCCTTCTAAATCCATAACGGCTTCGTTCTCATTGCGGCCATAGACGTTATTCCAGTATGTAGAGCTTACTACTGGCATCTGTGATATTCCATAATATTTATTTAATACGTCAAATGAAGCAACTGTTCCACCACGTCTTGCAACAGCTACGCTTGCGGCTGGTTTAAAAGCAAAGGTCTTAGAACTTGAATAAAATACTCTGTCTAAGAAAGAGAGAATTCTTCCACTTGGGTGGGCATAATATACAGGTGTTCCAAATACAAACGCATCAGCTTCTTTTGCCTTGGCAATGAATTCATTAACATTGTCCTTAGTATATGCACAACCATCAGGTGTACATTGGTTACAGCCAATACAATCTCTTACTGCATCTGCACCAATCTGGAATATTTCATAGTCAATTCCTTCATTATTAAGAGCTTTTCCAATCTCATTAAGTGCTGTAAATGTAGTTCCATTGATATGTGAACTACCGTTTAACATTAATACTTTCATTATCATATGCCTCCTGATTTAATATCTTTTATTTGTTTAAACAAGTGTATATATTTTAAGCTTAAAAAGAAAAATTCTCAATACCTTGCATAATATATTTGATTAATATACTATTATATGGTGTGAAAATTATTAATTATTATGGAAACATTGATTATTGTTTAAAGGGAGCGTTATTGATTTATGAAGAATTTAAAAGGAACTTTTATATTATTGCTTGCCGCATTTATATGGGGTACAGCATTTGTTGCACAGACAAGTGCTGGTGATAATATTGGAGCGTTTACATTTAATGCCTGTAGGAATATTATCGGGGCATTATTTTTATTTATTGTTATTGCAATATTAGATATGAGAAAATATTCTGATAGATATGATAATCCAAGTGAGAATAATTACAATATATATAAGAAGAACTACATTATTAATAAGAAAGATTATTTAACTAATGCGAATAAATGGCCTGTAAAAGAAGGTGTTATATGCGGAATTCTACTTTGCATAGCGATGAATTTGCAGCAGATAGGGATTAATACATATCCTGATGGAGTTGCTGTATCAGGGAGAGCTGGATTTCTTACAGCGACTTATGTTGTTATGATTGCGATTGTTTCAGTATTTATGGGACAAAAGCTTCATAAGCTTACCATAATAGCTGCATTTGTGTGTATTGCGGGAATGTATCTTTTGTGTATTGCGGGTGGAATTAACGAAATATATGTTGCGGATATATTAGAGTTAATGTGTGCTGTTGCATTTACAATACATATGTTTACTGTAGATAAATGTGATAAAGCAGATGGTGTTAAATTATCCTGTATACAATTCTTAACAAGTGGAATATTGTCAGGAATATTAATGCTTATATTTGATAAAGCAGATATTAACAGCATTATGAAAGCAATAATACCAATATTATATGCAGGTGTTATGTCAAGTGGAATTGCTTACACTCTTCAGATTATTGGGCAGAAATATGCCAAGCCATCAGTGACTGCCATTGTATTGAGCCTTGAGTCGGTATTTGCTGCACTTGCAGGCTGGATTTTATTAGGTGAACATTTAAGCACAAGGGAACTTACTGGCTGTATATTAGTATTCACAGCGGTCATTATTGCACAGATACCACAATTTGCTCATAACGTTGACGATAGTAAACAACAGGTCATAGAATAAAATTATTGAGATGCTCTCTCCTAAATAGCAAGTTTTAAGTATTTAACTTACCTTTTTAGAAGGGAGCTAATTATTTGTTAAATGATTATTATCATTACGTTTATTTGACAGATTTATTGCTGTCTTCTGATTTTTCTGATTCGTCTGCTTTTTTAGCTTCATCTGAATACTGTTTTTTAAGTTTTTCTGATTTAAATTTATAAATGAGCAGTCCGGTTGGAAATGGAAGTACTGCAATTATAAATAAAAGCACTATTATTATTATTACTTTAGTTTCACTCATATGCACTCCTAATGTATTAATAGCTTTAATTTGATCAATTATAAAGTAAAGTTAGTGCCAAAAGTAAATCCGGCACTAACGTATATTGTTATGAATTAGATTGTTTTTGATTTACAATATATTTGATAAGAATAATTGTAAGAGTCATAAGCACAATACCTATAATTAAAGGAACTACAGGATTGTGTATGAAACCAGCAATTATATATGTTATAAATGATACTGCGGCAACAACAACTACATAAGGAAGCTGTGTCGATACATGGTTCATATGGTTACACTGTGCACCAGCCGATGCCATAATAGTTGTATCTGATATAGGTGAACAGTGGTCGCCGCATACAGCACCTGCCATACAAGCAGATATAGATATAATCATCATAGTATTATCAGTTCCAGAAAATGTATTAACGACAATAGGTATAAGAATACCGAATGTACCCCAGCTTGTTCCGGTTGCAAATGCAAGGAATATCGCGACAAGGAATATAATTGCTGGAAGGAAATTAAGCAGACTTCCAGAAGCACCATTTACAAGACCTGCTACATATTCTTTAGCACCTAAGCTGTCTGTCATACTCTTGAGTGTCCATGCAAAAGTAAGGATAAGAATTGCTGGAACCATAGCTTTAAAACCTTCTGGTATGCAGGCAAATGATTCTTTAAATGGAAGAACTTTTCTCACAGCATAGAAGAATACAGTAATTACCATTGCAAAGAAGCTTCCAAGCATAAGCCCTACAGGAGCATCGCAATCAGAAAATGCTTCTATAAATGGCGTTCCGCTAAAGAAACCGCCTGTATATATCATACCTATAACACAGCATATAATTAATGAAACAATAGGAAATACAAGGTCAATAACCTTGCCGTTGCCTTTTATTACATCAGGATTAGCATTAGCATATGGTCTGTCAGGTGTTGTATACAAGTCACCCTTAGCAGCATTATCTTCGTGAAGCTTCATAGGACCAAAATCCACTTTCAATATTACAAACATAAGTAATGCGAATATTGTAAGCAATGCATAATAATTATAAGGAATAGATTTCATAAATACAGAAAATCCGTCCTCACTTTCAACAAAGCCTGTTACAGCGGCAGCCCATGATGAAATAGGTGCTATTATACATATAGGTGCTGCTGTTGCATCTATAATATAAGCAAGCTTTGCTCTTGAAATCTGGTGGCTGTCAGTTACAGGGCGCATAACACTTCCAACTGTAAGACAGTTAAAATAGTCGTCAATAAATATAAGTGCACCAAGAAGAATAGATACTAACTGAGCACCCGTTCTTGTCTTTATTCTTTTGGAAGCCCATTCGCCAAATGCACTTGAACCTCCTGCTCTGTTCATCATACATACCATTATTCCAAGAATTACAAGAAATATAAGTATTCCAATGTTAGCAGGATCAGATAACACACCTACAAGTCCATCATTAAATATATGTGTAACAGAAGTTTCAAAGCTAAAATGTGCAGTAAACAATCCGCCATAGAATAGTCCGCCAATTACAATACCTATAAAAAGTGAACTATATACTTCCTTAGTAATAAGAGCAAGTATAATGGCTACCAGAGGTGGTACTAATGACCAGAAAGTAGCATATAATACCGGAATGTATTCTGTAAGTTCGTTCATTAATGTATCTCCTATCTGAATGTAATTGTGTTATCAGCGGCATTCATACTTTCAACGATTGCAAGTGATTCAAGCTGATAACCTTTTTCCCTTATAATCTTTCCACCCTGCTGGAAACCCTTTTCAATCGCAATACCGATACCTTCAACGGTTGCACCTGCACTTTCAACAAGGTTAGTAAGACCAAGTAATGCACATCCATTTGCAAGGAAATCATCAATAATAAGAATATGATCCTCTGGAGATAAGAACTTTTTTGAAACAATCACATCGTATATTTTACTATGTGTAAATGACTGGATTTTAGTGCTGAAGTTATTATCATCAAGGTTAATACTTTTAGACTTCTTGGCAAATACAACAGGTACATCAAATTCTCTTGCAACGATAGCGGCAATACCGATACCACTTGCCTCAATTGTAAGGATTTTATTAATCTTCTTATCAGCAAATAGTCTTTTCCATTCCTTAGCCATTTCCTCGAAAAGTTTAATATCCATCTGGTGGTTAATGAAGCTGTCAACCTTAAGTACATTTCCTTCTCTTATAATTCCATCTTTTCTTATACGATCTTCTAATAATTTCATAATAGACCTCCGTTTTTTTTATAAGTAATATCCAATATCAAATTGAAATTAAGTTGTTGTATGTTCTACTGTTGTTTTGATTTGCGTCCTGTAAGTAGTGCTATAAGATATATTATAACAACAAGTAACACAGAAAAACACATCCAGCCGATGAATATGCCTAAAGGCTGTTTGCAAAAAGTATCATAGTAGCCTTTAATATAAACAATTGTAATTATCAAAGGTAAGATATATGCCATATATTTTCTGACCCATAATGGAAGCTTTATTCCTTCTCCAGTATTAGCCTCTTTAACAAAGCTATCAAATCCCCATCCGTTTTTTCTTGTACAGAAAAGAACTATAACAAGGCTTCCTAAAGGAAGAAGGTTGTAGGATACAAGGAAATCTTCCAGATCCATAATTGTTGTACCTGCACCTATAGGCTGTATACCTGAAAGCAGGTTATATCCAAGAATTGCAGGAATTGATAATACAGTAATAGCTATAATATTAATACCTACGGCTTTGGTTCGCTTACATTCTGTTATATCCATCCACATAGCTACGATTTCTTCAAATACAGCAATAATTGTAGATAAAGCTGCAAATGACATAAATAAAAAGAACATAAAGCCCCATATTCTTCCACCAGTCATATTATTAAATACATTAGGAAGAGTTATAAATAATAATGAAGGACCACTGTCAGGGTTTACTCCATATGCAAAGCAGGCAGGGATAATTATAAATCCAGCCATTAAAGCAACAAATGTATCTAGAATTACAATGCTTACCGCCTCACCTGTAAGTGAACGCTTCTTATCAAGGTAACTACCGAAAATCTCCATGGCACCGATACCTATACTTAAAGTGAAAAATGCGTGTGTCATAGCAGCAAATATGGCTTCCCCAATACCTGTCTGCTTAACTAAGCTTAAATTAGGTACAAGATAGAACTTAATACCAACAGAAGCATTAGGAAGAACAAATGAATGAACTGCAAGGATTACTATAAGTCCCAAAAGAAGCGACATCATAACTTTTGTAATTCGTTCAACACCATTTTCAAGTCCAAGTGCACATACGCCAAATGATAAAATAATGGCGATAAATGTAAATATAAACATTATTTCAGGCTGTGATAACAGACCATTAAATGTAGCTGTGATTTCTGAACTATTAAGACCAGAAAGCTTACCAGATAATTCAAGAAATGCATAATAAATCATCCAGCCTCCAACCATAGTATAGAACATCATAAGAAGATACGATCCAATTATGCTCATCCATTTAAGACGATGCCATTTCGTGCCTTTCTGTTCAAGTACATCAAATGCTTTTCCCATACCTTTGCGGCTTGCTCGACCAACTGAGAATTCGCATATAAGGATAGGGAGTCCAAGAAGTGCTAAAAATATAAGGTACATAACTATAAAAGCTGCCCCTCCGTACATTCCACATATGTATGGAAACTTCCATACATTACCAAGGCCGATAGCACAGCCTGCTGATACAAGAATAAATCCTATTCTTGAACCAAATTGTTCTCTTTCTTTCATAAATTAATAAGTTCCTTTTCTATTATAATAAATCAATGAAATCAGGTTATCTGCTATTAACTAATAATACACAACCCATATAGAATTCATTATATAATATAAATAAAAAATAGTCACGAACAAAATTCATAAACCAGTCAAAAATGTTGCTAATACAGAAATAAATAATAGTCACCCCGTGTGTTATGCGAGACGGGTGTCAAGAGGTCCGGTGGACCTCTGTGCTGACACGACCGAGGGGTGCTTTAGCGTTCCGAGAAATCGAAGCCAAACTGTGAAGCAGTTGGGTTTCGAGAAGTGCCCCGCACTTCCCGGATGACAAAAAAGGACTTCCCATTCGGAAGTCCTTTTTGTTGTCTTACAGAGCGCGAGACGGGGATCGAACCCGCGACCCCCTCCTTGGCAAGGAGGTGCTCCACCACTGAGCCACTCGCGCATATTGTATTGTGTGTTTCGATTTATTTCTCGTGAACACAAGTGATATAATACACGTTAATATGTAATATGTCAACCCTTTTATTTTAATATTTTTAAATTTTTTGAAAATATTTGAAGGAAAATATAGATAAATGTGGAAATTTAAAATTTTATTTTCATATTGCATTTTTTTAGTCTTGA
This sequence comes from Bacteroides galacturonicus, assembly GCF_003096855.1. Taxonomy (NCBI): domain Bacteria; kingdom Pseudomonadati; phylum Bacteroidota; class Bacteroidia; order Bacteroidales; family Bacteroidaceae; genus Bacteroides; species Bacteroides galacturonicus. The sequence goes on from NZ_QEOA01000003.1 coordinate 364,330, forward strand.
TTATATTATTAAATATCTGATATGGAAACAGCTGATTGTAATTAATCTGTATGCAATATGTTAATGTTGAATTAATTCTTATAAATAATATATCTGCTTTAAGAATTTTTTATTATCTGTTATCCAGTCAGTTATTATTAATATAAGGAAAGTGTGAAGTATATGAAATATAAAATGGCTGTATTTGATTTAGACGGAACATTGCTTAATACATTGGAGGATCTGGCAGATGCGGTGAACTACTCTCTTGCACAGTTTGGTATGCCTCAAAGAACTATAGAAGAAGTAAGGAATTATGTTGGTAATGGAATTCGTCTTTTAATAGAAAGAAGTGTTCCTAATGGAACCGATTTGCCGGTTATAGATAATGTGTTTGAATGTTTTAAGAAGTATTATCAGGAACATTGTAATGACAAGACAAAGGCATATGATGGAATTATTGATATGCTTAAAGAATTAAAGCAGTCAGGGATTAAGCTTGCAGTGTTGTCTAATAAAGCACAAAGTGCTGTGACTAAATTATGTGATATATATTTTGATAATCTTCTTGATATTACATTTGGTGCAAGAGAGGGCATAGCAAAAAAGCCCGCTCCGGATGCCTTGTTAGAATGTGCTGCAATAGCAGACATTGCATTAGAAGATATAGCTTATATTGGAGATTCAGATGTAGATGTGCTAACAGCACGAAATGCAGGGGTTGACTGCATAGCTGTATCGTGGGGCTTTAGGGATAAAGGAGTGTTAATTAAGGCAGGAGCTGATAAAATAGCAGATAATATACAAGTTTTAAAGGCAGAACTTTTATAGTCAGATTGAATAAAATATATTAAAATTTCAATTGCGAAATATATTATAATATGATAAGATACATACAGAACGAATGTTTGGAAAATATGTTCTGCATGTATCTTTTTTATTATTATCGAAAGAAGGTGGGAGTTGTGGTTATTAAAGAAGACCTAAGTATTATGGATAAGCTGACGATTTTATCTGATGCTGCAAAGTATGATGTATCGTGTTCGTCAAGTGGCGTTGAACGTGGTAACAATGGTAAAGGCATAGGCAATTCTAAAGCGTGTGGAATATGCCACAGCTTTAGTGCAGATGGCAGGTGTATTTCTCTTTTAAAAATACTTCTTACGAATGAATGTATATATAACTGCCGCTACTGCATTAACCGTTCGTCTAATGATGTTGTGAGGGCTACATTTTCGCCTGAGGAGATATGTGAGCTTACTATGCAGTTCTACAGACGTAATTATATAGAAGGATTGTTTTTAAGTTCAGGTATAATTATCAGTCCTGATGAAACAATGAAGAGAATGTTAGAAACGGTTATTCTTCTAAGAAAGAAATATAATTTTGGCGGATATATTCATATGAAGGCAATTCCTGGAGCATCGGATGATATCATTAAGTTCGCTGGTTGGTTTGTTGACCGTATGAGCATTAATCTTGAGCTTCCAACTAATGCAGCACTTAAAGAACTTGCTCCATCTAAATCAAGAGAAAGTATTTTGCATCCTATGAATATGATTAAGAATAACATACATATGAATAGATATGAGGTTGGTATGAAGCATACGAACAATTATTTGTCAGATGTTTATAATATGTATAATACATTTTCTGATGATACAAGTAATGAGATGTTAGACACTATGTTTAATGATGGATTGGCTGCCAATAACAGATTAAACATTAATAATAGATTGAATACTGGTAATACTGAGCTATCGGCGGGACATAGATATAAAAGATATGTTCCAGCAGGACAGAGTTCACAGATGATTATTGGTGCTACCAAAGAGACGGATTACCAGCTTGTTACGATAGCACAGAATTTATATGACAAATACGATTTAAAGAGAGTGTTTTATTCAGCGTTTGTTAATGTCAATATGGATGAGTCGCTTCCACTTCAGGAAGATGGCAAGGGTGTGCCTTTGCTTAGGGAACATAGGTTATATCAGGCGGACTGGCTTATGAGATTTTATGGATTTAAGTCATATGATCTTCTTAGTGAAGACAATCCTAATTTTAACGCATTTTTAGACCCTAAATGTGACTGGGCAATACGTCACCTTGATATATTCCCGGTAGAGATTAATACAGCACCTTATGCCCTGTTATTAAAAGTTCCGGGAATAGGTGTGAAATCAGCAAGACGTATTATTAATGCAAGACGAATGTCTATATTAGATTTTACTTCTTTAAAGAAAGCCGGAGTTGTATTAAAAAGGGCTGTTTATTTTATAACCTGTAATGGCAGAATGATGTATAACATACGAATAGATCAGGATTATATTACTAATGCTCTTATTGATAATGACAAGAAGAAAATATATGACATAGAACATAAAGACTGCTATAAACAGCTTTCTTTATTTGACTGCAATGTAATATCAGAATGATACGAATGTTTTTATTATAATTGTGAATAATAAATATTAGAACAATATAAAGATGCATATTAGAATAATATAATATATTTATCAGGATAATTATATAAGAATTTGTAATTTGAAATATTTATATGGAACATAGAGATAGAATAAAGATTAGTAAGAAGAAAGGATATGATCAGCCAGTATTACTACCAGCTGATTAGTTAAGTGCATAGTATTATGGATGTTTATTTATGTGATAATTCTATAGAGGGGATATTTTCAGCAATATATAAAGCCTGGGAGGCAGGAACAAGCCATACTGATGTAAGATGTGCAGATGTTGTTTCTAACTATTCATTATTTGAGAACTATATAAATATCAGGACAGATTTAACCTTATCAGATAAAGTTGCCAATACAATAAAGCTAAAGCTGTCTAATGATATATATGAGATGATATTTACTGTTGCACAGTCAATCGCAGATAATAAGGCCTCAGTAATTTATCATTGTTTGCAGAGAATGTTTAAATATGGAACTTCAGTATTGCATAACATTAATGATGAATACATATTCCAGTTTAATAAAATATATAAAAAGGCAGCTAATGAAGCACACTTTTATATAGAGATACTTCGATTTAATGAAAATGCTAATGGTTTTCTTACAGCCAGAATAGAACCTGATAATAATATTATATATATGATTATTGATCATTTTAATGACAGACTGCATTGCGAGAATTTTTTGATATATGATGTCAGGAGAAATATTGCGTATATACATATGAATAATAATACAGCATTTTTTTATAATGATTATAATAATGAATTATTAAAACAGCTTGATGATTTTTCAGATAATGAAAATGATATTCAGAATTTATGGATAAGATTTTATAATACTATAGCAATAAAAGAACGTGTCAATTATAAATGTCAGATAAATATGCTTCCATTAAAATATAGGAAGTATCTGCCAGAATTACCTATAAAAAAGGGGATCCCACCAAACAATAATTAATAACTAATTACCATCCAGCGGGATATTGGGGAATTGTATTGAGCTCATATCAAGCTCTTTCGATTGTTATTATAACACATAGCAGATAATTGAAAAGTACTATCTTTTTCCTAGTACTATCAATTATAATATATATTATATAATAATACTAATGGCTTGATGTTTAATTCAATTCATTAGTATATTTATGCGTTGATACTTATGATACTATAGTCAACAGCCTGTTTGTATGTATCAGAGTTAATTATTTTATCATATCTTGTAATCCATTTGGTTGTTATTCCAGCGTAGCTTGCAACCAGATCTTTTGAAGCTCCACCCGATAACATATAACATATTGCGGCGTGACGAAGGGTCTGCATTGTGAATTTGTTATTTAACATGCCTTTTTCTATATTAAGTTTACAATATTTTTCAAGAAGTCTTTCTGTGTCCCTTAATTTAATTCGTGTTTTTCTTTTATTAATAAATATTGCACCTTCTATTATATTATTATTACATATATATCTATCTAATAATACAGCAACATCATCCGGAACTTTAATTATTCTTGATATACGATTATTGCCTTTTGGAGGATAATTAATATACATTTCGTCATTGGAATTAATTGCAATATATTCTTTATTAAGGCTGCATATTTCAGTGTTAGTCAATGCACATTTGACGGCAAGGGATAATATTAAAAATGCTTTCTCATCATTATTTTGTTGTATTGTTTCCATAATATTATTTATTTCATTAAGTGTCGGTATATCATTGTCTGTTAATAACTTATCTTCCTCTGGAATAGAAATTTCCTTGAAATAATTAGTATATTCCTTTCCGTGATTACTCATATTAAATTCAATAAAATTACATACAGATCTTATTACGGATAATCTCATTACACCGGTAGAGTATTTTAATTGATTTTTGCTTATCTTATTTAATATATGTTCATAATAAGTTACAGCATCAGTATGACTTAACTCTAATGGGTCGTGGCCAACTACTTTATCAAAATTCTTTACAACATTCCAATATTCTTTTCGTGTACGAGCTTTTAAATTAGTTTCGTAATATATCCAAATAGTATTCTTAAATGTATCAGAAATCATAACATAAATACCTCTTATATCTTTTCAACACAACAAAATAATCTTATCTGTGTGCTATTGATTTTTTACATAATATATAATACAATATATGACGACATATGTCTATATGTTAACCAAAACTCACACCACCACACTACATCAAAATAAACACAACAACAACCAAAGTAATTAAGAAAAGCTTCCTGGTGTGAACCTACTATTTGATTTTTGTGTTTATATTTTTTATAATTGTGAGTACAATTACTATATAAATTGTTAGATATAATTAATCGAAGATTATGCTATTTACATAAAGAGCAATAACACACTGGACAGACTATATTATAATCATCTATCCATATTCTACTCTTCCACTATCTGCCAATTAATATATAGAATAAAATGAAAATTATATTTGTTGTTATATAAGGAGATATATTATGGAACAATACTCTCGCCGATTTATTGAAGAATTAGCTAATCACATTGATCCAGTTATTATTGATTATTTCAATAAGAAAAGAAATTTGTTAAACTTCTCTGCTGAAAATGTAGCTGAGTTAATTGATGAAACTCTTATGGAATATCTTGATGGAAAGACCAGCCGTGAAGATTTAGTACCTATAATTAATAAGGTAAAGAAATCACGTTTACAAAAAAGATCACGTTGGTACAAATCATACATTAATGATATTGATACAATCAGCATTGACGATGCCAAACACCCTTTAGCTACTGTTGTTGCTATGGCAAAGACTCTTCCTGTTGAAGATTATACTAAAATGTTTGGAGATAAAGATTTACAGGAAATTATCGAAGATAAGAAAAGAGCTGCAACAGAATGGAAAAATGATTCCAATACTCTTTTAATTGATTTCCCAGGTATTTCATCTTTTACTTATAACTCAATATATAATTCTTTAAAGAATGATTTGATTATTAGTGCTTGGAAATACATAGAAAGTGAACTTGCTGGTAATATTGACTCATACCTTCGATTATTCCCTGTTGACTTAGTTGACAAACCACTTTTCAGTCCTTCATCTTTTACATTAATGATGGAAACAGCATCTGATAATCTGCTAAAAGAAATTATCAGAGATGAAGAAGGCCGTGAACTTTTGGAAGTGACTGTCAACAGCGGCAAACTTACTCCACCAAAGGCTATGGATTCTAATGACCTGAAATTAGTTAATGCTTTTATATCTAATATTAATATGCAGGAATTCTCTAAAGAGAAATCTGTAGTAGTCGATCTTAATACTCTTGGTAAAGAAATTGTCGATTATCACGTTGGTAAAAATGTGCTCAAGAAAATTTCTAATTCTTGTAGAAAGCTTGTAGAGTACAATTTCTATTATGAGGAAGCTGGCAGTAAAATCTATTTCAACTTATTCGATAATATTGTCATCAAAGAAGATGCTGAAAGACCTTATGCCATAGCTCAATTTGGTGAGGTACTAAGTAACGCTATTATAAAGAAAAAGTTAATCTCTATAACTTCTGCTTCTTATGATGTTCTTGATAATAACCTTTCAAGAATTATATGCTATGCAATGAAATGTGAACAGATTGCTAATCAGGAAACATTGATGAGTGAGTATAGTTATACTTACTTCCAGAAGATTGTTCGATTTAAATTAAAAAATAAAAAGAAGAACTTACAATTAATTCAGGAATCTTTACAGGAATTTGTAGATAACAATATTGTAATCGATAGCTTTGAATTAAAAAATGGTGTATTTATTATTAACTTCCTTCCATTATCGGAAGCTGAAATTCAGGATTTGAATTTTGATAAAACTAAGATGATAGACAATGCTCATTAATAGACGAAATAGGGATTTTTTATTATAATTATTTGCCGTATGTTTTTACATACGGCTTTTTTATGTGAGCCTTACAGAGCGCTCTTATGTAAGCCCTATGAAGTTCCTTTTGTACACTGTAAGGCTCACATAAGAAGCTCCGTAAATTTTATAGCATACATTCTCCTAGTTCCTTTTGAAAATATGTGCAATGCAAAGAACTGCCTTTGTCTGAAACCGTATGCCAGATGGTGTAGTGGATAGATAGAATAATTACTTGCCTGCCACTCTATTTTAATCAAATCAGAAACTATAAATGTCTACATTTTTATCATCATAATTAAAGTGTAGATAATTAATTGATAACTAAGAAAATTTTATTGTACTTTTTTTATTTACTTAATTATCTGTATTTCTTTAAGTTTTGTCGTGTTTTTTTTATTTTTATCAGATAAATCTTTTATATATCCCTTAAAATAGGCATTTGTTATTTTTTTATTACAATTTTACTGTTTCCAGCAGCATTTTTTAAATAATATGTTAAATTTATGTAGATATTTTTAGAGTAAAAAACTTAGTTTTTATTTTTCAATGTAGATATTTTTAGAGTAAATTTTTAAAAAGTAGATATTTTTGGAGTAAAATATCATTTTTTTATTGATTTTTCTCCAATTTTCTATTCTATTTATATATTTATATATTGTATATAAATACTTTTTCTACATTTTTTTTTTGAAATTTTATCCACAATGTCTACATTTTTGGCTTAAATACTGATTTTCCTTAAAATACCACTACCCTATGTGGATAGCTGTTAACTATATGTAGATAAAAAAGTAGTAAAATCCACAAAATATTTATTTTGACTTCTACAAAAAAAATTTTATTAAATTAAGTAGATAATTTTAGAGTAAAACACTTTGATTTTGTGGATAAGTAGACAATTTTAGAGTAAAACAAGTTAAAAAATACACTTATGTGGATAAATTTTGAGTAAAAACAAGAATTTGATTTTATTTGATAATATTGTTAAATTATCCATAAAAAGGAGGTGGGAATTTTGGATAATTTTACAAATATAGGCAAAGCTGTATTAATTCAGGCTCTTGGTATTCAGCAAAATTACACAACAATTATTGATTCTTCTGTTGAAGTTACCGATTACTCAAATGATAACTGCTCTACTTGTAAATATAAAGCAATTATCGAATCCTTCTCCAGCGATAATGATATCTACAAAATGGCTATTGATAATTGTAACAATTGTCCACATAGAATTCTCACAACTAAGAACGTAACTAAAAAGATATATCATAATGAAAAAAATCGTTATGGCTATAGACCTATGTTAAAATCAAATGCACTTAAGCTATTTATGTTATTACATTTTTATCATCCGGATCGTTTTGGGATTATAAAAGAAATTAATATCAAAGAATTGGCATCTATTCTTAAATGCAACATTAAGACGATTTGGAATAATCTTGACATATTATCATCTTATACTTATATATCATATTCCAAAACTTCATCATCTATTATTTCATTGCTTATCAATGATTATGAGAATTATTACCTTCCTGCTAACAAAAACGGCAGGGGATTTTTAGTGCTTTCTAAGGAATTAATTACTAAACTTTTTGATATTAATTCAATTGTAACATTAAGAATTTACTTGCGTGAGCTTATCAACCTTGATAGTTCTAATCTTAAGGGTCAGGCAAGCGTGGATCACAAATCAATATCTGAAATAAGACATATGCTTCCTAAGTATTGCAAGCCTTGCATTATAAAACAACATATGTCTAATTCAGATGCTGATATTTTTAATGTCACTATTAATGATAATATCATAAGATTTGAAATTTCTTCAAGATATATTGCTAAGAAGCAAAAACAAATTCTATTAGAAGAAAATATTGACCGGTTAAAGTCATTTATTAATGATTTTAATACAGTAATTCCTAACATTAACTCAGGTGATATTCCACCTGTACGTTTTAGAGAATTTATTAATATAGACACTAATATATCAAATTATAAATTGATTAAAATCAGTAAACTTGATTTGGAGGATTTAGCAAATATAGCCGTTCACTACTCTTTCGATTTATTGATGTATGCGTTAGCAGATATCTATAGACAATATATAGTGTATGAACGATCTATAAAAAATATTCCTGGTCTTGTATCAACGATAATTCGTGCTAATGTTAGTAAATTAAAAAAGGCTGCTTAAAAAGCAGTCTTATTTTCGTGTCTTGTATTCGATTTTTATATCAATATATGTGATATTCTTAATTAATTTTAATAAAAAAAGCAGGCTGCTCATTTTTTTTATTTTCTTTTTTTCAATTTTTATGAATGATTCCTTTTATAATTTATTTAATATATAATTAAAATACTAATTTAACAAATTTTGATAACATTTATATTGAAGATTTATTAACATATGGAAACTTTTCAACCATATTTTTATCCTTTTCGACTATAATAATTATTAAAAAGACATTTCATGAAAATAATAGACCAGAATAATAATTAATAGACTTGTTTATAAAAAAATTATTCTTCAAAAAAAAATATCCGACTTTGAATTAGTAACTAATGAACTATAAAAAAATGTTGAAAGCCTTATAAATACTGTGTCTATGTTAATTTAATTTGTCAATATATGTTAAATATATGTATTGTTATATATATTAATATGGATATAGATAAATAGATAGATAGATAGATAGATAGATAGATATTTATATGATTACGATTAATAATAATAATAATATATCCCCAACTCCTATGTTAATATTATTAGAATTGGGGACATAATATATTAATTATTGGTTAGTGAATTAATAAAATCAGTTAATCTTTGATTTAAAATTTCTACTCTTATTTTTAAATCAGTATCATTTTTTATAATAGACTTGTTATTCTTAATGATATCAAAGTTTGATTCAAATAATGCAAGTGCCTGTTCTGTTTTAGCAATTGAAGATATTCTTTTTAATTCGTTATCTGAAATTGTTGTCTTGCGTTGTTCTTTCTCACGTTGCTGCTGCTTCATCTTTTCCATATTACTTTCAAGACGTGCCTTTTCCTTTTCAGCTTTGTTCTTAGCCTCAGTCATATATCGAAGTTCCTCTTCAATATCTATTTTGGAATTGGATTTATCAGTATTTGTAGAAATTTCATTTATTTTATTTTCAAGAATTTCTAAAGTTTCATTCTTTTTGTTAAGCTCTCTGGTTACTTCTTCTAATTCCTGCTTATATTTGGCAGCTTCTTTAGCACGTTCTTCAGATATCTTCTTGATAGATTGAAATTCTGCATTTTCAATGTTGCCATTTTTTTGAAGAATATTTAATATACTCTTCTGTGCATCCTCATCAAGCTTACCAAATTTATCAGCCTGGTTAAGATCTATGCCATTGTTATTGAGTAATTCACTTAATTCAGGAATAAGCTTTTCTGCTGTTGTATATTTGCGGGCTTGTCTTTCTGATATATTAAGCTGTTTGGCAATCTCTGCATTGATATTTTTTATTTCGCCGTTTAACTTTTTAGCTTCATAAAGTTCTTTTAAACGGCTTACTTCCCATCTTTTAACTTCCATTGAAGATTCTCTTACATCGTGGTTGGCTGAGATAAGCATAATTTCTTCGTCAATTTCAGTAATATCAGACTTTTCAACTTTACAGGGAATTCCAGCAGGAAAAAGTGTCTGGTAATCCTTTTCATCCATTTCTGATATGGCGTGATATCTTCTTTCACCAGAGATAAGACGATATATATCTTTGTCAGAATCATATAATACAGATAAATTGTGTCTTAGACCGTTAACAAGTATACTTTCTTTGAGTGCATTAATGCCATCCTGCGCATACATTTCATTTTTAGGGTTAGATACAATTTTATCTTTAGGAATATATTTAAAATTGTATTGTGTCTTTGCCTGAATTTCTTTAAGTTTTTCTCCACCGTCAGAATTAAGGATACCTGTCTTAGTACCACCAGCAGTAAATGATTTCTTAGCCATTATTTCTTCTCTCCTTTAAGATATTTTGCTAATTCTCTGTAATGTTTATTATCCATAAGTCCAAGATAATTAACTAATTCTATGTAATCTTGAGCTGCGGTGCTTCTCTTATCATATGTGAGTAATGGTTCAAACAATGTATTAGATTCATTGACGGCAATGCAATTTCTTATTGACACAGGAAGGAATTTGTCACCAAACATATTCTCATAACTTTCAAACATTTGTTTATATAAGGTTGTTCTTCCTGCCACTCTGGTCATAAACATACCTGCAAATTCAATAGAAAGTGCATATTTAGCATTGAGATCTTCAATCGTATCAAAAAGTGACATTAAACCATCATATGAAAAATTATCAACACATATAGGTGTGATGATTTTATTGCTGGCACACATAGCACATGTTGTAAGGTATGATTTAAAAGGTGAGTTGTCTATTATAATATAGTCGTAATCATCTTTTAATAGACTAAGATTATGTTTAAAACATAATTCTACATTAGATTCTTTACTCTCATCGTATATTTTATATATAAGATTGTTTAATTCTCTTGAGGCACAAAGTATAGATATATTTTCATAGTCTGTTGTAGAAATGTAATTCATAACAGTAGCTTTATCATCAAATTTACTACAAAACAGCTGTTCATAGTCAATATCCTTACCTTCTTCACTTTTGCCAAACATTTTACTTGTATTCATCTGTGGGTCTAAGTCTATTAATAATATAGAATAGCCAGAAATAGATAAAATCTGAGCAATTGTTATGGCTGAGGATGATTTTCCTACACCACCCTTTTCGTTAATTAAACTTATTACTTCGCTCATTATTGTCCTTCTTTCATTAAAATCTAATTTTATTATACAACAAAATTACGTTTTATCAATACAAAAGTTATATTATTTAAAAATATTTATGTTAAGTTTTTTTGTGAACTCAGTTCAATTTTTATAAATGTAGAAAAATATTTTAAAATATTTTTACTGTTATTTGTTTATTCATATTTATATATAGATATTAAAACATTATCCAATAATCTTATGTAATAAGTAAACAGGTTTCTAAATATTGATAGATAAATTTAAAATATAATAAGGTATATTTATATAATAAATAAGAATAAATTACTTAATATTTTTGATATATATTATTTTGTAGTAATCTATTATATATGCTTAGATTATTTCTTAATTCAATTTTGCCGAAAGATATGAAATTAATAATAAATTCATTATTATAATTAATATATAGTCATTTCCTTTATGATTTACATTGATATCAAATTGTAATGATTGTAATAATAGATTGTAATGATAGTGTTATAAAGAATTTTAAGGATTTTTAGATTCTATATAATAAAACTCTGACATAGAAAGCATATATAGATATGCATAATATAATTGATGGATTAAGTGAGTATTTACGCATAAATAAAATAGAAAGAATACAAAAATAATAAAATGATTTATAAAAAATTATGAACTGAGTTCAAAATTATAATGATATAAATGAGTATTTATAATATTATACACAGCTAAAAGTGAACTGAGTTCAATAAATAAAATTATCTATATGAATTATATGGTGGGATTCTATGTCCAGATTATATATTTGATATTTAATTATAATTCTATATAAACAAAGCATTATGCACATACATAATATTAAGTTATCAATTTGAATTTGTTTATCAATATTAATAATCTAGTTTAATTGTTATATATGATTATTGGATAATGCTTTAATATCTATATATAATTATAAATAAAAAAAATACAGCAAATATATTATTAAATATAATTGAATTAATTCATAAAGTGGTATTATACATATTGATAAGACATATATTATAAGGAATATAATAAAGTGAACTCAGTTCACTTTATTTGAGTACTATTATTAAAAAGTGATTAATAATACATAATACCAATAATATATTTAATTATAATAAATCTAAAACAATATAATTAAATCTAAAATATTATAACTAATGAAACTTATATAATCTATACAATTATAGTAATTAGTAACGATATTACAAACAAATGTTTTGAGTTCCACGTGAAACATTTATATTGCTTTTAGATTATTAAATAATCATATATAGTTGCAGATTATATTTGCAATTATGTAACTACCACACACATTTAATTGATTTTTTATGGATATTTCAACTCATAACATTTATAATATAAGAACACTAACAGATATTGGATGATGAACAATAATAATTATTAGATAAAGCACACATCAGACGGCCGTACTGTAAAACAATAAAGTATTATTAAATGTATAATATGAGCATTAATACATATAGATTAGGCGTTGATAATTAGAATAAATACTAAAAAATTCTAATAGTTAAAGCTTGTATTTACAGGTGTAACAAGTGATAATCACTAAAATATTAATATAAATTAACTAATACTAATCAGCTGATATGCTTTTATTTAAACATACACATAGTTAACATATAATGAATATATTGAGGAATATAGATAATGATATATAAAGAAAGATATAAAGTAGAGTTAGAGGATATTGGAAGAGAGAATAAGATAGACAACAAAAGAATCGTTACGATTATGGAGGATATTGCTGGTTCTCATTCAGATAAGGTTGGATTGGGGGTATCGGCATCTGCTATTAATAAAAAGGCGTGGGTATTGCTGGATTGGAAGATAAAAATCCTTAAAAGACCAGCTTACAATGAATATATAGATGCAAGCACATGGTCTAGAAAGTCTGATAGACTATGTGCATTTAGGGATTTTGAATTATACGACCAGAATGGTGAGTTATGTGCAATAGGTACTTCAAGATGGCTATATATGGATTTGGTAAGACGCAGACCTATTATTTTAGACAACAAAATGAACGATATATACGGTACTGAAACAGAAAAAAATGTATTCGATGAGGAGATAAAGAAGATAGAGCTTCCTGATTTGGATAATCTGCCAGATAACATTATGGTTACAGAAAAGCCATATTTAATACAGAGAAGAGATATTGATATTAATGGACATTTACATAATGTCAGCTATTTGGAAGCAGCATTAGAAGCTGTTCCAGAAGATATTTATAAAAATGTAGATTTTAACTATATAAGAATTGAATATAAAAAAGAAATTATGCAGAATGATAACATAAAAATAAAATGTCTTACAGATAATAATTATAACTGCCTTGTCATATTTGAAACAGATAATAAAATGAATGCAGTAGTTGAATTGAAATTATTATAGGTAACTATATAGAAAAAGTAATACTGTTGAAATTAAAAAGTATAATTATGTTGAAATCACAGTATATAACTGTATTTGTAATATAAAACTATATTATGTGACATAAATCCAATATTGTATTAAAGAATATATTGTAATATAAACATTATGTTTAAATGATAAAATAGATGATATAATATGACTACTTCGTAGTCACTTAGAAGTTTCTTCGAAACTTCATATGCGTGGAAAAGCAACGCAGAAAATATGATATAATGAGCACAAGAGTGCTCATCTTAAAAGTTCCTTACGGAACTTTATATGTGCTGAAAAGCTGCACAAAAAATATGATATAATATGACTACTTCGTAGTCACTTAGAAGTTTCTTCGAAACTTCATATGCGTGGAAAAGCAACGTAGAAATTATGATATAATATAAATTATAAAATAAATGTATAATAACAATATAAGCTTAAATACAGTTAGAAATTGATTGAACAGAGTAGTTTACGATTAGACCAGTTATTGATATATAAACTTAAATATAGTTAGAAATTGATTAATGGATTTATAATTTAAAAGCTAACAGATTGATAGATTAATAAATAAAAGAGGAGCTGATAATAATGGGATTTATTAATAAAGAAAAGGTCTTAAGAGGTGTTGGTAAAGCTGTTGACGTCACTAATAATGCGGCGGATAAGGTTACAGATTATGTAAAAGAAAATGAACTGGATAAGAAGGCTAAAAGTATGGCTGATGAATTTGGTGATGCAATGAAATCAGTAGGAAAGAGCTTAGAAGATACATTTTCTAATATAGTAGGAAAGAAGTAAATATTTCAAATAAAACAATACAAATAGAATGATAGACAAAATTATTAATACCAAGTTCACAATAATTCAGAGTAAATATTATTAAATATATTTTAAGCATCTGGATTCACGGAGGATTTAATGGATATATTTGATATAATTGGTCCGGTTATGGTTGGACCATCAAGTTCACATACAGCGGGTGCGGTAAGGATTGGATATATATCCCAGAAGTTGATGGGAGAACAGATAAAGGAAGCAAATATTTTGCTGTATGGTTCTTTTCTTGATACAGGAAAGGGACACGGAACTAATAAGGCTATAGTTGCAGGACTACTTGGAATGCAGCCTGATGATATGAGAATACCACATAGTATGGAGATTGCCGAAAAAAAAGGAATAAAGGTGACATTTGGAAAATCAACGCTGAAAGAAGCACATCCTAATAGTGCACAGATTATATTAACAGGTATTTCTGGAAAGCAGCTTGAGGTTGTAGGTGAGTCACTTGGTGGTTCAAGAATAAATATCGCACAGATTGATGGAATAACAACGAATTTTTCGGGAGATTATCCAACTTTAGTTGTGCATAATCAGGATCAGCCGGGGCACGTTAGTGAAGTGACATCAATGCTTGCACACAAATCCGTGAATATTGCAACTATGCAGTTGTATCGTTCTAACAGAGGCGGTGATGCAGTAATGGTTCTGGAATGTGATCAGGAGATACCACGCGAAGGCATAGAATGGCTCAAAAAGGTTGAAGGAATAACTAAAGTAACATATTTATCGCAAAAGGGAGATTAAATAATGAATTATCATTCTATAAATGATTTGGTGGAATTATGTCATAAGAACAATGCACAGATATGGCAGGTTATTATGATGGATAATGCACACGAGCGTATGGTTTCCGAAGATAAGATTTTTGAAAATATGCGTCTGATGTATAAAGCTATGAAAACTGCAGATAATAATTATGATAAATCTCTTAAGTCACCAAGCCGGATGGCAGGTGGTGACGGAGAGCTGATGTATCAATATAACAAATCAGGCCGGAATATATGTGGAGATTTTGTTGGAATGGTTATGGAAAAAGCTCTTAAAATGGGGGAGTCTAATGCGTGTATGCGTAGAATAGTAGCTGCACCTACAGCGGGTTCTTGTGGAGTAATTCCAGCGGTATTTATATCATATGAAACATATTTTAAGGCACTTGAAGATGATATGGTTAAGGCGTTGCTGATTGCTTCAGGAATTGGAGCAGTTATAGCAGAAAATGCTTCTATAGCCGGTGCATCAGGAGGCTGTCAGGCAGAGATTGGAAGTGCAAGTGCAATGGCGGCGGCAGGGTTGACATTTCTTCAGGGAGGAGATAGCATGCAGATAGTTAATTCGAGTGCATTGGCATTAAAGAGTATGTTAGGTCTTGCATGTGATCCGGTATGTGGACTTGTAGAAGTTCCTTGTATTAAAAGAAATGTTGCGGGAGCTATGAATGCAATAACGGCTGCACAGATGTCTATGGCAGGTATTAAAAGTGTAATATCACCAGATGAAGTTATTGATTCAATGCAGAGAATTGGTGCGGCAATGCCATCAAGTTTAAAAGAAACAGCCAGAGAAGGTCTTGCTATAACACCAACGGCAGAATTAATTAAAAGAGAGCTTGACAAAGTGACAGATTAATTATTATAATAATAACACAGGACAATAAATCATTAAAAAAGTATAAAAAATACAATTTTTCAGTTGCTATATTAAAAGTAACCTATTATAATATGTAAAAGTGTCAGGTAGATATTAATAATTGTTTTGCATATTGATATTTAACTGATGAGAAAGATTTTATTATTTAATGTTAATTTAGGTTAATTATTAATTGACAATATTTAATAAGATATTATAATAGATTGTGTCAGGTTATGATATTTGAAAGTTAGATGATGTTTGTTTGGTTATATTTTTGAGAACCTGATACTAAGTTTAATTTGGACGAAAGTATATTGGACAATCTCCAAAGCCAATATACTTGACTATATTTCTATCCCCTCTACTCATCCCCGGTCACCCCAGACCGGGGAACTTTTTTATTTATAGAACACTTGCTGAATGGGATTAATTTATATCTAATAATACAGGAAAATATGTGCAAAAAGAGTAGAAAAATGTAGAACATTTATATTTATTTATGTTATAATACTTCAACGATATGAAATGATATATTCTATGTTATATAAGAAACTAGGAGGTTATGGTATGGAAGATACAACAAAGGTTGATGCTGAATCTACGATGCCTGAAGCAGATAGCGAGGAAGCTGTATCAGAAGTGGATAAGAAGGTAAAAGTTCCAAAGTCTAAAAGATTTGGAAAGAAGGAATCAGCTAAGCAGCCTGTAAAAGATAAATTGAAAGCTGACAAGCCTAAGGTTGTTAAGAGTAAGTCTAAGAAGTCAGTTAAGAATAAGGATATTTCTAATGATAATAACACATCGAATGAGTATAGACAGCCGGGACTTAAGATGAGTATTAAAGCAAGACTTATAGCTAGTTCTGTTCTTCCTACAGTTGTGGGTATTACAGTAGTGCTTATTATTGCAATTGTTAATATGTCAGCTGGTATGAATGCAGAGGCATCTAATGGACTTGTGCTTCTAGCAGAGGCAACAAAGTCAAGTTATGATAATACATATTCTGGTGATTGGCGTGTCGATAATAATGGTAACATTTTTAAAGGTGATACTAATCTTTCACAGAAGCAGGACGGAATTGATAAGTTTACAGATGATAATGATGCAGATATTGCAATCTTTTATGGTGTTGATTCCAAGGTAACATCATTAAGAGATTCTAATAATAAGAGAATGTTGAGCCTTAAAGCACCAGATTCAGTATGGGAAAAGGTTAAGACAGGAGAGACATATAAAGCAGATCATATCGATATTGATGGAGTTGATTATACAGGTGTATATCTTCCATTAAAGAATTATAACGGCAATATTGTGGGTATGTTATTTGCTGGAGAACCAAGAACAGCTATAACATCATTTATTATACAGAAGGTTATAGCACTTGTGGGAGTAACAATTATTGTTCTTTTAGTAATAGCAGTGATATCATTGATGCTTTCCAGAAAAATTGCTAATGCTTTAGTGACAGTCAACAGATTATTTGTTTCCCTGTCTAATGGTGATTTAACTATGAAGGTTGATCCTAATATGTTAAAGCGTAATGATGAGATTGGAGAGATGGCGGGTTCTGTACAGGCACTTATCAGCAAACTTAATGGTATTGTGACAGGACTTACAGAATCAGCAGATCAGTTATATAAGTCTGGAGATGAGATGGCGGCTACAGCGAGCCAGTCAAGTAAGGCTACAGAAGAAATATCAAGTGCAGTTGAAGATATATCAAAAGGAGCTGTGTCGCAGGCAGAGGAAATCCAGAATGCTTCATCATATATTGCTAATATGGGCAAGCTTATTGAGGATATTGTTGAGAAGGTATCTAATCTTACACAGGCGGCTAATGTTATGGGTAACGCAGGTGATACTTCAATGAATACTATGGTTGAGTTATCTGAGTCTAATGACCATACTACAGAAGCAGTTAATAAGATTGCAGATCAGATTGAGCTTACTAATGAATCGGTTGGCAAGATTGGAGAAGCAGCTGCATTCATTACTAATATAGCAGACCAGACAAGTCTTTTAGCACTAAATGCTTCAATCGAATCAGCAAGGGCTGGTGAAGCGGGAAAAGGATTTGCAGTTGTTGCATCTGAGATACAGAAGCTTGCATCACAGTCAGATGAAGCGGCTGGTGAGATTAAGCAGATAATTGAAAATCTTAAGCAGGAATCAGAAAAGACTGTTGAAGAGATGAATTCTACAAAGCTTCTTATTAATGAGCAGGTCGTTAAGCTTAATGCGACAAGGGACAGTTTTGTTGATGTTAGTGATGGCATTAATGTATCAAGACAGGAGACAGCAGCAATTGAGGTTAATGTAGGTTCCTGTGATGACGCAAGACAACAGGTTAATGACGTAATAGCTAATCTTTCCGCTATTTCTGAACAGAATGCTGCATCAGCTGAGGAAACAACAGCTTCAATGCAGGAGCTTACAGCTACAATTAGTATGCTTTCAACAACTGCTAATGATTTGATGAAGATATCAGAGAAGCTTAACTCAGAAATGAAGTTCTTTAAGATATAGTACATAAGCAGATATGTGAATTATAATCATCTGTTTAGTGCATAAATAATAAAAAATACCGCATTAATGTGGATATTCCATAACTTGGAATATGTTACACATTAATGCGGTATTTTTTATTATAAGTATTATTGTATACAATAATGCTTATTTTATTGCATAATTAATCTAGTATATATTGTTATTAGTATTTTCATTGCGGTCAATTACTTCGCCGGTATCAGGATTAACAGAAATTCCATTTACTTCAAGATGTTCATCAATCTGGATAACGAGGCACTGCTTTCCGTCAATTACACGGGTTTCTACAAGGTCGGTTTTATCAGGATTGATTTTGATTACAACATCGGGTGTCTTTACTTCAAATTTTCTTGAAGGTGTGATATTGTTAGCGGCAAGTTTTCCATTTTCTCCAGCAGCCATCTCAAAATGTTCTTCAAAGTCAGCAAGCTTTTCTTCTTTTACGCCGCTTTTTTCAAGAATTTCCTTAACTTCAGTCTTATCAAGCATTACAGGAGCGCTTGAAACAGCTTTGTGTTCATCAATTATTTCATTGAGGTTGTCGTGAATATTTTTAACAGTTTCATAGTTACAATCATCACCAAGTGTTTCAGTTACTAATGCATTGAAGGTTTCTTTCTGTACATTGGCTGGAAGTGGAATTTCACAGCTAAGTACATATGTAAGAAAATTCTGTTGGAAATCATCTATATCTTTACAGTGATACAGAATTTTTTCATCATCAGAACTCCGATTATTAAAGGCTGGGAAAAGAAATGCTATGTCAGGATTGTCAACCATATGGCTTTGAACCTGATTGTGGAAAGTCTTATCATTTTCAAAATATCCAAGCCCAGGTTTAGAGAGAGTAACCGGACAGATACAGCATAAAATGTAGTTATACACTTCATCAGAAGCGTCTTCCATAGCAATATTATCTGCAGTCATACCCGGAACATCATATGCCTGATTGATTACAAGAATTAAGTAGTTGCCAGGATAATAATAGTTGGCGATTATTTTATCATATAATTCATTGAGTTTATTCTCGTCTTTTAATTCGCTGTCTCTTAGCTCAAGCAGAAAATCGTGAGGCTGTTTATCGCCGTAGGCATCAAGAGTAAACTGCATATCAATAAGGTTACGTCCTGGTGTGCCAGAAAGACATTTTTTAAATATATCTATATATTTATGGCGTTCTTCCTCAGGAAGATTGAGGAATGTTTCATTAATAGTTGTGACTTTATTCTTCTCACCATCAACATAACATCCGCATAATTTAAGAATTCCACAGTCTTCTATATTGAATTGTGATTTGATTTCATTAATCTCTTTTCTTGTCATATTAATCCTCCATAAATGCCGGTGTATAGATAACGGCATACTAATTCAGTGCTTCTTATTGTATCATAATGCATTGAAAAATGTAATTAGTATTAGTTGAAATTTATCTAATTGAATATATAAAAAGTATATAAGTTTTAAAATATATATGTACAGTAAAAATATAGTGTGATATACTATAAATATATTAATTTGGTATAGATGTGAATACATTGTATAGTATATTTAATTTACATAGATTTTACATATAAGTTCGTTAAACTTTACATAACTACTATAATATAATGTCAGAAATTGCAAAACTATGAAGCAATTTATTGAAATATATCAAGAATGAAGATATTAGATAGTTGTTTAATGTACAATAGAAAATAATAAGTAACAAAGATAAAGATATAAGTGTAAAAAAAATTTTTACACGCGAGGTTGTGTCTGTGCACACTAGACATAAGCTTGATATGTACAAAAATGTGTGCAGGAATGGAGATTAATATGAGAATAGGAATGTTGACAAGCGGTGGTGACTGTCAGGCACTTAATGCCGCTATGAGAGGTGTAGCTAAAAGTCTTTACAATAAAGTGGATGATGTTCAGATATATGGTTTTCTTGACGGGTACAGAGGACTTATTAATAATACATATAAGCTTATGGATATTAATGATTTTTCAGGGATATTAACTATAGGTGGAACCATACTTGGAACATCAAGAACACCATTTAAGAAGATTAATGAACCTGATGAGAATGGTAAGGACAAGGTTGAGGCAATGAAGCACACATATAAGGAGTTAGGGCTTGATTGTCTTGTAATATTGGGAGGTAATGGTACACATAAGACAGCCAATCTTTTATATAAAGAAGGACTTAATGTTGTAACACTTCCTAAGACGATTGATAATGATCTGGTTGGGACAGATGTAAGCTTTGGTTTCCAGTCAGCAGTTGATATAGCAACGAATACCATAGATTGTATACATACAACTGCGGCATCACACAGCCGGGTATTTATAGTTGAACTTATGGGACATAAGACAGGCTGGCTTACACTGCATGCGGGCATAGCAGGTGGATCTGATGTAATACTTATACCAGAGATACCATACGATTTAGATAAGGTTGTAGAAGCAATTAATAAAAGAATTAATGATAAAAAGCATTTTACAATTCTTGCAGTTGCAGAAGGTATAATATCCAAAGAGGAAATGTTATATAGTAAGAAAGAACTTAAAGAAGTAAGAAAGAAGGAGCATTATCCATCAGCAGCATACAGAATTGGTGCAGGTATTATGGATAGAACAGGTCAGGAAGTAAGGGTTACTGTACCAGGTCATGTACAAAGAGGTGGAAGCCCTTGTTCTTATGACAGGGTATTAGCTTCAAGGTTAGGAGCTAAAGCAGCAGAACTTATAATAAATAAAGAATATGGATATATGGTATGTGTCCGCAATAATCAGATAGATAAGATTGAATTAAATAAAGTTGCGGGCAGATTAAAGACTGTAGATCCACAGGCGGGAATAATTACAGAAGCAAAGGCGATGGGAATATGTTTTGGAGACTAGGATTTTGGAAGAAAGATAAAGAGGCTCATATGACTATTAATAATGATGACAATAAAGAAGTTAATAATAAGAAGAATATCAGTGATAATAAAGAGATGAATCAACCAGAGTTTAAAGAGATTAATTCAGATAACGCATATATTAATAAAGATGTATATCAGGCAGAGGTTAAGAATAATACTTCAGCCGATGAGGTTAAGAGTAATGTTTTAGTTGGTGAGATAAATGGCAGTGCTTTATTCGGAGATATTAAGAGCAACGCTTCAGGTGCTGATGTACCAAAGCCATATTTTGCTAACCGAGAGTTGTCTTGGCTTAAGTTCAATGAGAGAGTAATTGATGAGGCTGCGGATTTAAAAGTGCCTTTATGTGAGAGATTAACATTTGTATCTATATTTAATAGTAATCTTGATGAATTCTATATGGTAAGAGTTGGTTCATTATATGACCAGATGTTGCTTGCTAAGGGAAATAAGCACGATAAGAATGCAGGATTTGATAATAAGACACTTATGACAGCAAGAGAGCAGCTTGATGCTGTCTTTAGTGAGACAAGGGAATTACTGCATAAGAAAGATAAGATATATCAGCAGCTTATGTATAGATTTGAGGAGCAGGGAGTAAAGCTTATAAGTTTTAATGATGTTGAATATTCAGATGCTGTATATTTAGAGGAATATTTTAATAATTCAATTCTTCCTATATTATCACCACAGGTTATAAGCAAGAAGAATCCATTTCCATTTCTTAAGAATAAAGAAATATATGCAGTGGCACTTCTTGGTTCAAAGAACAATGACAAGATAGGTGTTGTTCCGTGCAGTAATGGCGTATTTGACAGACTTATTCCAATACCATCAGACAGTCATAAGTATATGCTTATTGAAGAACTTATACTGCATTTTCTTCCAAAGATATTTAAGAAATATAGTGTTAAGAGCAAGTCTTTGATTAGAATTATAAGAAATGCAGATATAGATATGGACGAAGCATTCTATGATGAAGAGATGGATTACAGGGATACTATGGAACAGCTAATTAAGGAAAGAAGGAAGCTGTGTCCTGTAAAGCTTGAATATTCAAGAGTGCTTGATGATAAAGTAATATCTGCTTTATGTAAGGAACTTAAGCTTGATAAGAAGCAGGTATTTTATTCTGAGTCACCTCTTGAGATGTCATTTATATCAAAGATACAGGATGACTTAAGAAGCAGGAGAGAATTGTTCTATGAAAGACGTGTACCACAGAATTCAAGTAATATTGATATTAAACAGCCGCTTATAGACCAGCTTGCAAAGAAGGATTTATTGCTCAGTTATCCATATGAGAGTATGCATCCATTAATAAGGCTTCTTAATGAAGCAGGAGGTGATGACAGGGTTCTGTCAATTAAGATGACATTATACCGTGTTGCCAAGAATTCGCAGATAGTAGAGGCACTTATTGATGCGGCTGAGAATGGCAAGGAGGTTGTTGTACTTGTTGAACTGAGGGCAAGATTTGATGAGGAGAATAATATTGAATGGTCACGCAGGCTTGAAGAAGCAGGCTGTAAGATTATATACGGAATAGACCATATCAAGGTTCATTCAAAGCTTTGTCTTATAACATATAAAGACGGAGAAGATTTTCGTTATATAACACATATTGGAACAGGTAATTTTAACGAAAAAACTGCCAAATTATATACAGATCTTGCTTTATTTACTTCAAGTGAAGCTATTGCCAAGGAGACAGCAGATGTATTCAATAATCTCGGACTTGGAGATGTTGTTGACAATACAGAGCATTTGCTCGTTGCACCTAAGTGCTTACAGAATAAAATCCTTTCATTAATTGATGAGCAGATTGCTATTGCAAAAGAAGGAAAGGAAGCTTATATAGGAATAAAGATTAATTCGCTCACAGATAAGGTTATAATAGAGAAGCTTGTTGAGGCATCTATGAGCGGGGTAAAGATTGATATGATTATAAGAGGGATTAGCTGTATGGTTGCAGGAATAACCGGATATACAGATAACATTACAATCACAAGTATTGTTGGTAGATTTCTTGAGCACTCAAGAATATATATATTCGGAAAGGGTGCAGATATGAAGATGTATATTTCCTCAGCAGATTTTATGACACGTAATACTCTTAAGAGGGTCGAAGTTGCTGGACCGGTATATGATGAAAGTATTAAAGAGCGTATATTACATATGTTTAATATAATGCTTAAAGATAATGTTAAAGCAAGAATTATGGGAAGTGACGGCAACTATTACCATAAAGGTATTAAAGAAGGTGAAGAGTCGATTAACTCACAGGAATACTTTTATGATGAAGCGATAAAGGCATCAAGGTAATATGTGAGATTAATCAATAAAGAATATATAAAGTTATTAAGTTTTTCGATTTTTCGTATTAAGACTTGCTGTAATGCTTGAATTTGCTTATATGAATACTGTATAATGTGCGTGGTAAGATAGTTTAATAATTAACAATTTCTAACAAACGGACTGTTAGGATAAAATCAGGCATGGAGGATTGACAGTAATGAAGCCGGGTAAGTTTTTTCATAATTTTTTTGGACATTTGCATACTATTAATACGCATAAGTTAGAGGTTATGAAGAATTGTTTTCGTGTGGGTCTGTATAAGCAGGGACTATTGCACGACTTATCCAAATATAGCTTTTCAGAGTTTATTCCAGGTGTAAAGTATTATCAGGATGGTAACAGAAGTCCGAATAATGCACAGAGGGAAGCAGAGGGCTGTTCAACAGCGTGGCTTCATCATAAAGGAAGAAATAAGCACCACTATGAATACTGGATAGATTATCCAGCTAAAGGTGGTGATGGAAGTCTTATAGGAATGGAAATGCCTGTTAATTATGTTATTGAAATGTTTTGTGACAGGGTAGCTGCAAGTAAGATATATAATAAAGATAAGTATACAGATGCAGATTCTTTGAATTATTTTAAGAGAGGAATGGATCATTATATAATTAATCCTAATACTAAGAAATTATTGTATTCATTACTTGTTATGTTGTCAGAGAAAGGTGAAGATTATACATTTGCTTATATTAGAAGGAATATACTGCATAATGGATAATTGTGCTGTTGATAAAGCATTTTACAAGCGAATAGCAGGAAGGAACTTATAATAACTAATGGGTATTGAAGATTTTTTAAAACAGGAAGAACAGAGATTTATACGAGAAAATCTTATGTCAGATGAAGTTTTTGATTTTATAAGAGAGAATACAATGCCATTTAATGAACTTATGGCTTATTACAGATGTGCAATTATGGAAGTTGAGACTAAGTTCAAGGTTCTTAATGAGCAGTTTTCTTTACAGTATGACCGTAATCCTATAGAGACTATTAAGACAAGAATAAAGTCAACAGAAGGAATTATCAAGAAAGCTAACAAGAAGAATATTCCATTTACAATGGAATCAATTGAACAGAATATAAGGGATATTGCGGGAATAAGAGTAATATGTTCATTTACAGAGGACATATATATGCTTGCAGATTGTCTTTTACAGCAGGATGATATAACACTTATCGAGAAGAAGGACTATATCAAGAATCCTAAAGAGAGTGGTTATAGAAGTCTTCATCTTATTATTGAGATACCGATATTCTTACAGAATGAGAAACGAAGAATGAAGGTTGAAGTTCAGCTTAGGACTATTGCTATGGATTTTTGGGCAAGTGTTGAGCATAAGCTAAGATATAAGAAGAATATTCCAGACAGCGAAGCTGAAATACTTGCATTGGAATTATCAGATTGTGCTAACCAGCTTGCACAGTTAGATGATAAAATGGAACAGATTAAGAAACGAATTGTTGAGGCTGAGAAAGAATCAGCACCTAAGGGTGACAGGAAAAGACCTCTGCCAACAATTGGTGGGATGTTGATTAAGAATAGGATTAATGGATTAATTAAATAACTTGTTTAAAGAAAGCGTGGCTTCAAAAGCTGTTTGTTTAGGAGAAAAAAGAAAATGAATAAATTAATATTATTTTATGGTACTCCTGATAAAATAGTTGTACCAACTTATGGTAAGGGTGAAGAAAAGCACGATTATGGACAGGGATTTTATCTGACTGATAGTATTGATCTGGCAAAAGAATTTGTAAGAGATAATATTGATATAGATATTCTAGAAGAATTACTTTTGCTTGGAGGTCTTGGTATTCAATATTGTATTAAATCTGAATTAGCGTATTCAAAATATTATTTGAATGATGTAGTAGAAAATCAAGGGAAACTATTTGACTTTGTAGCTCAGAATTTTCCTAATATGGATACAGAAGATTTTATTAATGTTTATATATAAAAAATACCGACCTTTAATTATTAATTTTAATAATTAGAGGTCGGTATTTGATTACAATCCATTTTATTGGAATTTAGTACCGATTATAATATTATATAAGTATGTCACTGATAAGTAAGATATTAAGATATAGCCCTTTCCAGCTTATCAAAGTAGTCTTTTAAATTAATAACAGGCTGTGGCTTAGCATATTTGTAACCCTGAATATAATCAAAGCCTTTATCTATGCTGTAAGATGCCTGCTCTTCATTTTCAACGCCTTCAATTAATAATACAAATCCCTGTTCCTTGAATACGCTTGTAAGGTGAGATACAATATCCGATACAGCGGAGTTATCAAGAGATTTGTAAAGCAGTGTTTTATCGAACTTGATTGTGTTAAATGGACAGCCAATTATTCTTTCAAGGTTAGAGTATCCAGTTCCGAAGTCATCAAGATAGAACTTGATACCTGACTCATTAAGCTTTTCCATATTGTGAATAACCATATTGAAATCATCAAACATAGCACTTTCTGTAAGTTCAAGACGGATATGTTCTGGCATAATATTATTGGAATTAATTATAGCCATAAGTTCATCAAAAAGATTACGATTAGATAATTCTGATGATGAACAATTGATAGTTATTGCATCAAAGTCATATTTCTTCTCAAATTCAGCTACAATCTTACATACCTTGTTAAGAATTATTCGCGTTAAAGTATGAATACAGTTATTCTTCTCAGCAATAGGTATGAACTTATCAGGATATATGATTGTTCCATCAAGTGAGAGGCGCATAAGTGCCTCGGCCGTTCTAAAGCTGTTGTTATTAACGCTGAATATAGGCTGTGCATAGCATAATACACGTTCGTCATCAAGGTCATTCTTATTGCGGATATCAAGAAGAAGCTGTTCAATCTTGTATGCCTCGTGAAATTCCTTGTAATCCTTATCTGTAGCAAGATAACACTGATTGCCAGGTTCATTGGCAATTTTATTAAAAAGGTAGGCTGACATTGAGCTTAACTTATGTGTTGATGATACAACAGGATTGCTCTGGATAGCAGCTATTCTGTAGTTAATTGTGTAAGATGAAGCAGTCATATAATCAATTATTGCCATCTCCACATTATTGAGAAACTGCTTTATTTTGTTTTCATCCTTGATATATAAAATCATAGCAAATTCATCATTGGTAAATCGGTAAATATGAACCATATGATGAAGCTTTTCAATTCGTCTGCATACATTAGCGGCTGTTTCTTCAACTTTTTCATTATGAATAGCATAATTTACATTTTTAAGCTGAGGAAAGTTAAGGTATACAACGAGAAATTTACGTTTCATTGATACACTGTCTGTAAATCTTGCTTCAAAGGAGTGCAGGTTCTGACAGCCAATAAGTTCATCATATGGATTGCTGTGAAATAATATATAATATATTAAAAATGGTAATACATATGTGAGACTTGAAAATATTATATTGCTTGTCATAAATTGAACTGAAAGCATTATAAAATCTACTGGAATAAATATTAAAGCATATTTATTGACTACCTTTGGAATTGAATGTTTATTTAATAATATGGATAAAAGGCATATTAAACAGGTTATTATGCCAAAGATAGCATAAAAATTAATATAATATTCTAATGGCAGTAAACCATCAATTATATCCGGTAATTTACCAGATACTGCAAATGCAAAAACAGCAATAGCATAAGTACAGCCGAATGATAATACTTTTGATTGCAGATTTTTCGTGTGATGTAATGTCCTTGTTGAAAGAAGACATATATACACATAGAGCATCATTAGTAATGCAAGGTATTCTGCTAAAAATGCTAACGACAGGAATAATCTTAATTCTCTGTTAAACATATCGGTATGAGCCTGACTATAAAAAAATGCAAGCTGCGTGGCGATAGATATCATCGATAAAAGTATTCCATAATGAATGATTTGGTATGAACTCGTCTTTCTTGGATTGGAGTATAACATAAGAAATGTCAAAAATCCGGCCACAATTAAGCTTACAAGTTCAGCAGTTACGTTACAATTCCCTATTAACATATAAGTTTCCCCCTGATAGTATAAACAACAAGTATGTATTATACACGAAAATTATTATTTATACAATTCGTAAAATAATTCAAATACAATCAAAATAATTCAATCCCAGACAAAATTGATAAATATTATTTAATAATGAAACTATATTTGTATGGATATATTAAACAGGGTATACAATTAAAATATTTTATTGTATATATTATATAATAATGTGAACTTAAGAAAAATAAGAAAAATAGCTGATTAAATAATAAAGTGTATTAAACAGTAGTATTATGATAACTGTGTAATTAAGAATTAAGATTGGAGAAAAGATATGAGTAATATTTTATTAATAGAGGATAACGAAGCAATAATTATGGGGCTGGAATACCTTTTTACCAATAATGGTTATAATGTCAGGGTTGCAAGAAGTGCATATCAGGCAAAGGAGATATTAGATAATGCAAAGGACACTGAAAAATATAGAACTTTAATTGGAGCTGGTGATGTATGGAATATAGATATTGTCATACTTGATGTAATGCTTCCTGATGGGGATGGCTTTTCGCTTTGCAGAAAGATTAAAGCTGATGATATAGCCCCTGTCATATTTCTTACAGCTAAAGATGAGGAGAAAGATGTTGTAATGGGGTTGGAGTTAGGTGCAGATGATTATGTTATAAAGCCATTCCGCAATATGGAACTTCTATCGAGAATTAAGAATGTGCTAAGAAGAAACCGGAGCGGTAACGAACTTACATTTGCAGATTTAAAGATGGACGTTGATATAAGAAAATTGTACAAGGCGGATAATGAAGTTAAGCTCACAAAGCTTGAATTTGAGATATTAAAAATACTGTTACAAAATCCTAAAAAAGTATTTACAAGAGAAGAAATATTATCACATATATGGGACTCAGCAGGCAACTTTGTAAATGATAATACACTTACAGTTACAATGAAAAGACTTCGTGATAAGATAGGCGATAAAGAAGGAAATATTATTGTGACGGTCAGGGGCGTAGGTTACAGATTGTCAGATTAGAAAGAATATGATAACAGATTGGAGAGAATATGGGTGCATATAAGAATAAGCAGGCGGTTAAAAGCCTGCTATTAATAGGTGTAGTGCTGGTTGTCAGTGTAGTGACATATATTTCCTGGATAAGCTGGTATACACATAAGTATAAGAATATGGAGAATACATATATAAGATGTATTATGGAAAATGTTATTAACCAATATCCAGACCTTGATATGGAAGAAATTGCGATTATATTAAATAAGTCCTACAGTGAGCTTGAAAGTAGTACGACATCAGAAGAATTTGACAGTATATTAAGAAAAAATGGAATAACAGATAATACATTTTACATTAAAGATATGAGTGACATAAGAAATGTCAATATCATAGTCAGCACTTCGATTATAGGCGTGATGTCGGTATTGTTTATTATATGTTTTTGTATGTATTTGAGGAGAAGGAAGAAAGACATTTTCGAGTTGCAGGATTATATGGATAAAATATCACGCGGTAATTATGAGCTGGAAATAAATGATAATTCAGAAGACGAGCTTAGCAGTCTTAAGAATTCGCTATATAAAATTATGGTATATATGAAAGAACAGGCGGACTCAGCCAGAATAAAAAAGGTTATGTTAGCGCAGTCTGTATCGGACATATCACACCAGTTAAAGACACCGCTTACTTCAACGCAGGTTCTATTGGATAATCTTAATGACAATCCGGATATGGACTATTCTACAAGAAAGAAATTCATATATGAAGCTTTAAATCAGGTTAATGGAATGAGCTGGATGATTGTGTCTATGCTTAAGCTGTCAAGAATTGATGCAGGTGTAGTTGAGTTCAATAATGAGAACATTTCTATTAATAAGATTATAGAAGAAGCTGTCGGTAATCTTGAGGTTATAGCAGAAATTAAAAATGTAAATATAGAAAAGAATATCGATAATCGCAATGAAGATGAATTGAATAAATCGGATATATATATAAAGGGAGATTATAACTGGAACAGGGAAGCATTGCAGAATATTATTAAAAATGCAATTGAACATAGTAATGATAAAGGTACTGTAAAGATAAATATAACAGATAATGATGTGTATACAGCAGTGTATATAACTAACAGAGGTGAGAAACTGAGTGATAAACAGCAGAAGCAGATATTTGAACGCTATTACAGTGAAGCTAAATACGAAGATAACAGTATGGGAATAGGACTTCCGCTTGCTAAGGCAGTAATTGAGAAGCAGGGAGGATATATAAGCGTGGAGTCTGATGATGAAGAAACAGTGTTTATAGTTAAATATATAAAATAAATGTCACCGAAATGTCATTTTGCTTGTGTATATTGAGATATGTAATAAAGCAACGCATATTTATAATCTATATTTACGACAGAAAGAGAGGCAGTATATGGAGATATTAAAGGTAGAACATCTTGTTAAACAATATGGCAAAGGTGACAATGCTGTACTTGCAGTAAATGACATTTCATTCAGCGTGGAACAAGGCGAGTTCGTAGCTATAGTGGGAAGTTCAGGAAGTGGTAAATCAACACTTCTTCACTTGCTTGGTGGTGTGGACAGACCTACAAGTGGAAAGGTATATATACAGGGTGAGGATATATATTCATTGAATAGTGATAAGATAGCAATATTTAGAAGAAGACAGGTAGGGCTTATATATCAGTTCTATAACCTTATACCAATTCTTAATGTTAAAGAAAATATTACTTTACCTTGTGAGCTTGATGGCAGGACACCAGACAAAAGCGAACTTGATGAGCTTATCAACACTCTTGGTTTAAAGGACAGGGTGACACATCTGCCTAATGAGTTATCAGGTGGACAACAGCAGAGAGTATCAATTGGCAGGGCATTGATTAATCACCCAGCAATACTTCTTGCTGATGAGCCGACAGGAAATCTTGATTCACGCTCAAGTGATGAAATTGTAGAATTATTAAAACTCTCTAATCAGAAATATAAGCAGACAATTGTAATGATTACCCACAATCTTGAAATTGCAAAGATTGCAGACAGAATATTACG
The DNA here is from genome assembly GCF_003096855.1 of Bacteroides galacturonicus. Taxonomy (NCBI): domain Bacteria; kingdom Pseudomonadati; phylum Bacteroidota; class Bacteroidia; order Bacteroidales; family Bacteroidaceae; genus Bacteroides; species Bacteroides galacturonicus. The sequence continues at coordinate 395,296 of NZ_QEOA01000003.1, forward strand.
AATTGAAGATGGCAGGCTTGTATAAAGATTATGAACAGGCACGAGCCTTATATAAATAGTTTCATAATTTTATAAGATTTTATAAGATATAGAATTATGTAAATTCATGAAACGGGCTGGAAAGGAGAGTTTATATGCAGATACTTAACAGGTTGACAGTAAGGAATCTAAAGCTTAATAAAAGAAGAACAATTGTTACAATTATTGGTATTATACTTGCAACAGCACTTCTTACTGCAGTTGCAACTATGGCGGTAAGTTTAAAAGAAAGCGTAACATTAAGATCAAAGAAGGTAGATGGAGATTTTCATCTTCTTTTATATGATATGACTGATAAGGAGAAGGAGTCAGTTATTAATAACAGGCAGGTGGAGAGCTATTATGAAACACACGAAGTTGGCTATGGAGTGCTTGACGGATGTGTTAATGACAGCAAACCATATGTTTATATAGAAGCACTTGATAGTGATACATTTGAAAAGGCAGAAATAAATGTAACATCAGGAAGGCTTCCGGAAGATGACAGTGAAATAGTTATATCAAGTCATATTAAGACCAATGGTGGTGTTAAATATAATCTTGGAGATAAGATTACATTTGATATAGGCGACAGGACATATAATGGCAAAAAGCTTTATCAGAATGATACTTATCGAGAAGATGAACAGCTGGAAGCTAAGCAGACTAAGACGTATAAAGTTGTTGGAATATGTGACAGGCTTCCATATGGTGAAGAGCCAAGAACTGCACCAGGTTATTCGGTTATAACACTTGCCAATAAAGCAGATACATCTTTGAATAAATCGGACATTTACTTGAGGTTTAATAAAAAAGCACTCAAGGACAGATATGATTTAACGGCTGATATATTAGGTGTCGATAAGACTTTATTTAATAAGCTGAATTCGGGAAAGCTTGAAGATAAAGAGATACAGACATTAAAGAGCCAGCTTGATAAGACACATTCATATTACATTAATAACAGTCTTATCAAGTATGAAGCGTTTTATGATTCAAGTGTTGCATTTGTATATAATATGGCAGCTGTTGTTATGGTTATAATTATTATAACTTCAGCGGTATGTATAAGTAACAGCTTTGCTATATCTATTAACCAGAAGACTAAGCAGTACGGAATGTTAGCTTCTATCGGTGCTACGCCACGCCAGATTAGAAAAAATGTATTTTTTGAAGCTGCGTTTATGGGTGTAATAGGTATTGTAGCAGGCATAGGCGGGGGTCTGTCAGCAAGTTATATACTTGTCGTATTAAGTAACAAAATGCTTATTGATACATTTGAAATGAGCATTGTGTATGCACCTTCTTTATTAGGAGTGCTTTTATCAATTGTACTTGCGATAGTTACGATTGTATTGTCGGCATTAGTACCAGCAATTAGGGCTTCGCGAATGTCACCAATAATGGCTATCAATCATAGTGAAGATATTAAGATAAAGTCTAAGTCATTAAAGACACCTAAATTAATCGGTAAAGTATGGGGAGAAGGTGGCGTTCTGGCATATAAGAATATGAAGCGTAACAAGAGAAAATACAGGGTAATTACTATATCTATTGCTTTAAGTGTATCAACATTTATTGCTTTATATGGTTTTATGAGTTTATTAACAGAATCAGTTAATAGATATGCCAATGATAAGATAGATTTAAGGGTGTATATGTCTTCATATAAAAGTATGTCTGTGGATGAGGCCAATAAAAAAGTAAGCAATATAGTGAACAGGATAAATAATGAAACGAATATAACTGATTTTACATTTGCAAGAGGCTTTTATGCTTCATTAAAAGATGAACCAAAGTATAGTAGTGATTATAAGGAAGTAAATAAATATGAGGCAGGTTTAGCAGAAAATAATGGTTACTATATAAGTATTATTTCATTAGGTAATGAAGAATATGGAAAGTATATTAAAAAGCTTGGCATCAGCAAGGAAACTGCACGGAGCGGAGGCATACTTGTAGATAATACATATCAGTATATTAACAATGGTAATGATATAAAATATTTTAATATATACGATGGCTATAAAGCCGGTGATGTATTAACTTATAGAATTGATACTTCAAACAGCAGTAAATCATTGGATAATAGTAAATCGTCAGATGATACAACATTATACGATATAAGGATTGTGGCACTCAGCAATGAAAGACCATTTGGATATGACAATGCTTATACTTCTTATGGATACCTTATTGTGAGTGACGATTATATGAACAGAATTGATACTAAGAATACAGATAGCACACTTCTTAATATTAACTGTGACGATCCTGATAAAGCACAGGATATACTTGTCAATGAATTTAATATTGGGCAGAATTACATATTTAATGCCGCACAGGAAAGAAGAAACGATGAAAAACTTATTCTGACAATGAAGATATTCTTATATGGATTTATTGCTATTGTTTCATTGATTGGCATAACCAATATATTTAATACTGTTACAACGGGAATGGAATTAAGAGGTAAAGAGTTTGCAATGCTTCAGTCGATAGGTATGACAAAGAAGGAATTTGATAAAATGATAAGGCTGGAAAGTGTATTTTATGGAAGTAAGGCTCTTATAATCGGTGTAGTGTCAGGAACAATACTTTCTTATGTCATATATATTTCGGCAGGAGAATCGCAGTTAAAATACACTTTACCATTACTAGCTATAGTTATGTCGGTTATTGTTGTAATTATACTGCTTCTTGGAATTATGAAATATTCGATAGCACAGATAAGAAAGCAGAATATTATAGAAACAATAAGAAATGAGAATATATAAATAAATGTATTGATGTAAATATAAAAATACGAATATATAAATAAAAATATATAGATATGAATATACTATAGAAGAAAATATATAGGTATAAATATATAGAAGAAAATGTATGGAATAGTAATGAAAGTATTGCTTTGACAGAAACTTCTGATTATAATATAATCTCTTATTGAAATACTACCATATTGGTAGGTTTAGTAATTAATAATTCAGAATGGAGATAAAGATGTTAAATCAGTTTTCAAGAACACAATTATTGCTAGGTGAAAGTGCAATGCAGGAACTAGCTAATAAGAGAGTTGCTGTATTTGGAATAGGCGGAGTAGGCGGTTATGCCTGTGAAGCACTTGTAAGAAGTGGCATAGGTGCATTTGACCTTATAGATGATGATAAAGTATGTCTTACTAATCTAAACAGACAGATTATAGCAACAAGAAAAACTGTTGGAAAGTATAAGACAGAGGTTATGAAAGAGAGAATGTTGGAGATTAATCCAAATGTTGATGTAAGAATTCATAATTGTTTCTTTCTTCCAGAAAATGCTGATGAATTTCCATTTGATGAGTATGACTATATAATTGATGCGGTAGATACTGTTACAGCTAAGATTTCAATTATTATGAAAGCAAATGAACTTGGAATTCCTGTTATAAGCAGTATGGGTGCTGGTAACAAGCTGGACCCGACAGCATTCAGGGTTGCAGATATATATAAGACAAGGGTGTGTCCTCTTGCGAAGGTTATGCGCCGTGAACTTAAGAAACGTGGCGTTAAGAAGCTTAAGGTTGTATATTCAGAAGAACAGCCAACAAGGCCAATCGAGGATATGTCGATAAGCTGTCGTACTAACTGCATATGCCCACCAGGAGCAGAACACAAATGTACAGAAAGACGTGATATTCCGGGAAGCGTGGCATTTGTGCCATCTGTTGTAGGGCTTATAATTGCTGGAGAGGTGATTAAGGATATCGCAGGGGTTAATGCAAAGTAGGACTTATAGGATAAAATATTTTGATAGAAACAGCAAAGTAATTAAAGTGATTACAATATTTAATAAATAAACTAAAAGAACCTGAATGATAATGATATCAAGTGGCAATTGATATGATTATCATTCAGGTTCTTTTTGGGAGAGTGATAACTACAAATTTAAGGGAGTAGGTAGTTATCTGTTTATGAAAAAGTTTATTGAAAGCAATGTCATATGTCTTTCAACAATGATTATATTAGAGGGAAAATGTGAACGTGATATGTAAAAGATGTGAGTAAAATGTGAATTATAAAAACAAAATATAAACTAATGCAATAAGACTGATTATATATTATAATAACGTATGTTTCATTAAAGAATATTTCATCAAAGAAGATTTTAGCATATTACGCTTAGTTAATATGAAAAATATATATTATATTAAAGTATAGTATAAAATAATACATTTTATTCGTATATACAATAAATAATTATCTATAAATAGCATAAAAGAGAGAAAAAGTGAGGGAAAGCGTGGAAAGGGAGAATATTTATAAAGGCAGTACATTTAATATGAAATGTCAGTATTGTGGGGCAGTGCTTAATCTGACCGATGAGGTGTGTCCGCATTGTGGCAGGAAGAATAGGGCAGGGGAAGCCTATAAAAAAGATTATGACAAATATCAGTCAAAAGTTAATACGGCGGAAAAATCAATAAGCGCACAGCAGCTGTATACAGTAAAAGTGCTTGTGCGTGGAGTGGCTATAGCGGTGCTTCTTGCAATGTTTATTGGTCTGGTGGTGTATATGCTTACACACGACTGGTATTTTATTAAGCAGAAAAATGCTGTTAGTGAATATGATACGGTGACAGCCACGTTAGACAGATATTGGGAGAATGAAGATTACTATGATTTCTTTAATTATAGTGACAGCATTAATATATCAGGCTGGTCAGATGGTCCGTATCTTGATTATCACCCACAGATAGAGGCTGCACAGATATACATATTTGTGAATAATTATATAAGTGAATATCTTGCCGCGGATAATATATTTTATAAGAATAAGGCACTGACAGATATTTGTGGTCTGCTGGATGAATTTTATGATTTGGATAACCTTCATTATATATATGGAAAGCTTGCGGTTGGAGATACGTCTGATGAGAAGGTAGAACAGATTTATAAGAATATGGATGCAATATTAAAGACATATTTTTATGTGAGTGATGAACAGGTGCAGGCTATAAGGACGGCGGATAGTACGCAAATCCAACTTATTATAGAAGAAAGTGTGAAAAATAAGTATGAATAATAAAATGAATGTGATATGTCCTTCGTGTGGCGCAGAATTTAATAAAAATCTCAGCCAGTGTCCATATTGTGGCAATTCCAATTATTATGGACAGGAAAAATCATATATGAAAGGACTGGCAGGACTTAGGCAAAGGCTGGCAGAACTTGCTGATATTAATAAAAAAATAATTGTAGAAGAGGCTGTAAAAGTGCTTGTCCTTGTACTGGCGGTTGTAATCATACTGGTGGCAGCTATATTTTCTGTAAAAGCAATTGACAGACACAACGAAAGCATTGCCGTTAATAATATAAGAAAAGAGATAATAGATGGAAGATAAGTATTATACAGAAAGTCATAAAAAAGCCATAGACAGGTATGATAAAGATTTCAATAATACAGAAAAGAATGTACATAATAAGGCGGACAGTAATTCAAAGAAAGCTTACGCATTTGCAATACCCGCAGTTGTTATTGCACTGCTTCTTATAGCATTTATTGGTATTGCATTAACTGGCTCTGTAAAAAAGGCTGTAAAGAAATCAGCAATAACGAATAATTATACAGAAATAAGTAATAAAATATATTCATATCTTGATAGCAGTAGTTATAAGGAATTATCGGATTATAGTGATGAGATAGATGCTCTTGATAATAAAGCATTTGATAAAGAATATTCGGTTCTTATGGGTGTAAGATATTATGTGTGGTCAGTGGGATTTATGAATACTAACGATAGTGATAATTATAATCTTACACAGTCAGATGTGTCTAATCTGGCATATTATCTTTCGCAGTTTTACTACTATACACAGTTATCGGCATATAAAGATAAAGAAGTAACTATGACATCAGACAATGAAAAGTATCTTAACAAAATGCGGGAAGATATGGGAGTACTGCTTAAGAAATATTATCACATTACAGATGAGGATTTAGAGGCTATTGATACATTTTCAAGCGCACGAATTGAGCAGTGCCTTATACAAAGAGGATAGATGTGAAAATGGATTTTTTATACGCAGGATTTATGTTTGTATACATTTGACACAAAGCCGATATGCGCAAAATGTGCGCAGGAATGAGGATTATTATGAAGAAAAGCAGATTAATTATTATGGATATAATTATTGTAATTCTTGTTGTTCTTAATGCTGCGATGATAATAGCGGTAGCAGAGAATTATAATGATCAGAACAGGACATATAATACACGCTGGTTTATGAACCTGTATAAGAATGATGAATATGGCAGGGCAGTAGATTATGCCAGCAGGGATAAGATTGTGATAGATAATATTCAGGACAATGAACTGGATGAAAGCATAGCGGTTGCAGAGTATTATAATGCGGAATTTTATAAAAATGTATATAAGACAATGGGAAATACGCAGAAGCTAAAGCAGATGGAGGAGCAGTCTGATATGGCATTAAAGAGAATGGGAAGCCTGTCAATATTAAAGCAGAAGATAGATAGTATAGTCAACGTACCTGACAGGCAGACTAAATAATAAAGTAATAGAATAATAAGGCAATAAAGTAACAATATAATGAGATATTGAAGATTATTATTGATAAATCTATGTATAATTATTAAAATAACAGATAGAAGTAATAAGGCATATATGCTGAATTAATAAATTAACCACGAGGTGCAAAAGGAGAACGATGGCAGATAATATAATAGAATTAAGACATATTAGTAAAGTATATAGTGATAATGGATTTAAGGCTGTAGACGATTTTAATCTTGAAGTAAAAAGAGGAGAGTTCGTCACTTTTCTTGGACCATCCGGATGTGGTAAGACTACTACATTAAGAATGATAGCAGGATTTGAGATGCCAACAAGTGGAGAAATACTTCTTAATGGAGAAGATATATCACAGCTTCCAGCTAACAAAAGACCAATTAATACGGTGTTCCAGCGATATGCTTTATTTCCACATATGAATATATATGACAATATAGCATTTGGACTTAAACTTAAAAAGCTGCCAAAAGAGGAGATTAGAAAGAAAGTAAAGAGAGTTCTTGATATAGTTGACCTTGAGGGGTTTGAGAATAGAAAGATATCTACCTTATCAGGTGGACAGCAGCAAAGAATTGCAATTGCAAGAGCCTTGGTTAATGAGCCGGAAATTCTTATGCTTGATGAGCCGTTAGGTGCACTCGATTTGAAAATGCGTCAGGAAATGCAGATTGAATTGAAGCATATGCACGATGAACTTGGAATTACATTTATATATGTAACACACGATCAGGAAGAAGCACTTACAATGTCTGATAAGATTGTTGTTCTTTCAGAAGGCAGGATACAGCAGATTGGTACGCCTGAGGATATATATAATGAGCCGCAGAATGCATTTGTAGCTGACTTTATCGGTGAAAGTAACATTTTCAAAGGTATTATGACAGGACATATGAAAGTAAGATTTTGCGGTGGTGAATTCATAGGAATGGACGATGTTCCAGAGGGTACGCTTGTCGATGTTGTTGTAAGACCGGAAGATGTAATTATAACTAAGCCAGAGGACGGAATTATTGAGGGCGAAGTTGTGTCGGTTATATTCAAAGGTATGCACTATGAGGTTACTGTTGAATCGGGCAAGTACGAAATGGTTATAAGAACGACCAAATGTTATTCTGTCGGTGAAAGAATTGGTATGAAGCTTGAGCCGGACGGAATTCATATTATGCTTGCTGAGGACCATACAACAAGCTTTGTTACTAATATTAATAGTGATTATACACTTGATTTTAATGGCAAGGTTATTAATTGCGATTTAACAAAAGTTATTCCTAAATCAAGTATGAAGAACAATGTTTTAGTTGATGAGAATAATGAGGCTATTGATACGGCTAAGTTAAAGGTTATGGTTTCAATCCAGCCATATGATATAAGAATGAGTGATAATGTGGAGGAAGGTCTTGTATCTGGACATATTATCAACCTTATCTATAAGGGTGACCATTACAGTTACGTTATAAGAACAGAATATGGACACGACCTTATTGTAGATGATGAGTACCTGTGGAATATGGACGATGCTGTAGGGCTTGTTATGCTAGAAGACAAGATGAAGTTCCAGTTAAAAAAGTAAGTAAAGGGAAAGGAATTAATAAAGATGAATAATGTATTATCGCGTAAGCAGCTTGGAATTCCTTATGGGATATTCCTTTTATTATTTGTTGCAGCCCCTTTGCTTGTATTGATATATTATGCATTTACCAATGGACAGGGACAGTTTACAGTAAGTAATCTCTGTAATTTCTTTACAGATCCTAACACACTTGGAACATTGTGTTACAGTTTTGCACTGGCATTTGTTGTAACTATAGTGTGTCTTTTAATAGCGTATCCGGTTGCATACATACTTGCACAGAGCGAGATTAAAAGAAAAGCAGTTATTCTTATGCTTTTTGTGCTTCCAATGTGGATTAACTTTACACTTAGAATTACAGCACTTAAGGAAGTTCTTTCATTAATAGAAGGTAATCTTGCATTTTATCCATTTATTAATACAGTTATTGGAATGACTTACGATTTTCTTCCATTTATGATACTCCCATTATATACAACATTATCGAAAATGGATAACAGCATTATAGAAGCAGCAAATGATCTGGGGGCTAATAATTTTCAGACATTTATAAGGATTATATTGCCATTATCTGTACCGGGAATTATAAGTGGAATATCAATGGTGTTCCTGCCAGCGATGACTAATTATGTAGTGCTTGATATGCTTTATAACAGTACATATATTATGGGTAGTCTTATAGGAAGCTATTTTAGTGCATACGACTGGAACAATGGTTCAATGATAGCACTTATACTTCTTATAATTATATGTATAATCAGTCTTATATCAGCAGACAGCGATAATGAAGGTTCAGGACGCAGGCTGTAGATATATGTGATGGGAAAGAGGACAGGTATGTTTAAAAAATGTGTTAAATATGCAATTATCGGTCTTGTACTTATATTTATGTATGTTCCGATTCTTATATTAGCAGTATATAGTTTTACAGATTCACCTAATATTGGAGCTATTCATTCATTTTCGTTCCATAATTATGTGACATTATTTACAACACCAGAGCTTATAGATATGATTATAGGTTCAATTGCACTTGCAATTGGAAGTGCGGTGCTTGCTACAATACTTGGAACAACAGGTGCAATTGGAGCATTTTATTCTAAGAAAAATGTTAATGGTACAATGTCAGTTCTTAACCAGATACCAGTTGTTAATGCCGATGTCGTGACAGGTTTTTCATTATGTATTCTTCTGGTTGTTGTATTCGGGGTAAGCAAGAATACTTATATTCCACTTGTAATAGGACATACAGTGCTTAGTGCACCATTTGTATATCTTGCGGTTGTTCCCAAGTTAAAGCAGATGGACCCAAGTCTTTATGAGGCTGCACTTGACCTTGGAGCAACACCGGGATATACGTTAATTCATATTATTATACCTCAGATTGCATCAGGTATTATATCAGGATTTGTTATGGCAGTTACTTTATCACTTGATGATTATTTTGTGGCGACTTATACGAAACCGGCAACATTTGATACAATAAGTACATATGTTGTTAATGCAACAAAGGGTTCGCAGACTAATATTAGGACTGCATTATGGGCATTATCGACAATTATATTCCTGATTGTAGTTATAGTTGAAGTTGTTATGAATTTTGCACCTATAAAGAATGAAGCCCAGAAGGAGAAACATTAATGAATAAAAATGTGATTATAGATATTACATCTTATATCAGACATTTGACTAAAATGGTTATAAAAGTTTCGCTTGCTATGATTTTGGCTGTTGAAATGCTGTCTGGAAGTATAACAGGAGTGTGGAAAGGATTTAATTCTACTAAAGCAGAGGCGGCAGATAACGATACAATTACACTTAGAATATGTAACTGGGAAGAGTATATAGATGAAGGCGGCTGGAACGCTGATGAAACAATAGATCTTGAGAGCACAGATATCAGGGGCGATAATTCTATGGTTGATGATTTTGCTGAATGGTATTATAAGACATATGGCAAGAAGGTTAATGTCGAATATAGCTGTCTTGGAACTAATGAAGAACTTTACAATATGCTTACATTAGGTGATGAGTACGATTTAATATGTCCTTCAGAATATATGTTTATGAAGCTTATGACTGAGGGCTGGCTTGAACCATTTTCTGATGAATTCTACGACACAGGAATCAAAGAGAATTATTATGCAAAAGGTGTTTCACCATTTATAAAGCAGACTTTTGATAATAATACAATCAATGGTGAACCTTGGAGTAAATATGCTGCTGGATATATGTGGGGTGTTACAGGTATTATATATAATCCAGAAGATGTTACAAAACAAGAGGCATCGACATGGAAGATTATTAATAATGATAAGTTCAGACGTATGATTACTGTTAAGGATAATGTAAGAGATACTATGTTTGCGGCAATTGGTGCAATCAAGTCTGATAAGTTAAGGTCACAGGATTTTATCAGGCAGGCAGATTATACTGATAAGCTGGCAGAGGAGATGAATGACACATCAAAGGATACAGTTGATGAAGTATTAGAATATCTTCAGCAGGTTAAAGATAATGTATATTCATTTGAAACTGACAGTGGTAAGATTGATGCTATTACAGGTAAGATCAGTGCTGGCTATCAGTGGTCAGGTGATGCTGTATACATAATGCAGCAGGCAGAAGCTAATGATGTCGAGCTTAATTTTGCTATTCCAGAAGAATGTACTAATATGTATTTTGATGGCTGGGCGATGTTAAAATCAGGAATTAATGGCAATTCAGAAAAGAAGAAGGCAGCAGAAGCATTTGTTAATTTCGTATCTATGCCAGAAAATGCAGTAAGAAATATGTACTATATTGGCTATACATCAGTTATATCAGGTGGTCAGAGTCCTGTTATATATGATTATTTAAAATGGAATTATGGTCTTGAGTCACTTATGGAAGAGGATGATACAATAAGTGAGGCTGATGCAATAGATTATTCTTTAGGATATTTCTTCTCAGGAGTATCTAATGATTCAAGATATATATTAAGAACATCTAAGGCGCAGACAGAAGGAATGTTGTCAGCACAGTATCCAACGGAAGAAGTAATGCATAGAAGTGCTATTATGCAGTATTTTGATAATGACGAAACAGCGAGAATTAATCAGATGTGGATAAATGTAAGATGTTTTAATATTCATAATGTACCAGTCTGGGTATGGATTGCCGTAGCCGCTGCTATCGTAGCTGTTATAGTACTAAGAATTGCGGATGTCATAAGACATAAGAAAATATAAAGGTATAGGATATTCTTAGAGAGAATATTATTATAAAAATTATTATAAAAACAGAGAATAGAAAGATGTATATTGGAGGAAAAGCTCCGGTTATACTTTCTATTCTCTGTTTTGATTTTATTATTATGCAACATCTTGAAAGATATTGTGTGTGACAGTGTAGTTATAATTTTAAGAAAAATGCACTATATCCCGGTAATTCCAATCCATTATTTAGCTGTATTTCACTATTGGTTATAAGATCATATGCTTTGTCACAGCCCATATTAAATGAGGCAGAATAATTGTAGTCAGCAGCATTTATTGCAACAAGTACACGCTCACTCTGCCACTCTCTTAAGAATACACATTGTTCATTAGTGAGGACTATAGATGAGAAGTTACCATATTGTAATGCTGGTGATGTCTTTTTAGCATTGGCAAGCTTTGCAATCCAGTCAGATAATTCATTAAAGACAGGTGTGTCAAAGCAGGCTCTTAAGGCAGGGTCACCATCTTCTTTACGTCCAGTTGCACCCCATTCACTTCCATAATATACACAAGGTATTCCTGGCATACCAAAAGCAAGAGCATATATTAAAGGAAGGTGACGGATGTTATTCAGTATGCTTGCAACTCTTGTGACATCGTGATTGTCAACAAAAGATAATAAATGTTTACCTTTGTATAGTGTCCAGTTCTCAGGTCCGAACTGCCTTAAAAGTGAATGGTTAATTTCAAACATATTCATTGAATTAAAGCTTGAATAAAGACCCTTGTAGCACTCATAATTAGTAACTGAATGAAGCATTTCGTCGTTCATAATCTGGTTATAATCGCCGTGCAGTGTTTCTCCTAACAGGAAGAAGTCTGGTTTTAAGCTGTCACAGAAGCTTCTTAATCTTTTAAGAAAATCGTGATTGAGGCAGTAAGCAACATCAAGTCTTAAGCCGTCAATATCAAATTCCGTAACCCAGCCTTTGATAGCATTAAAAATATGCTGTATAACATCTTCATTATACAGGTTAAGCTTTACAAGGTCATAACAGCCTTCCCAGCCCTCATACCAGAGCCCGTCATTATAATTAGAATTACCATTAAAATCTATTCTTGCAAACCAGTTGATATAAGGGGAACTTTCCCTGTTCTTTAACACATCCTGAAAAGCCCAGAAGCCTCTGCCAACGTGATTAAATACGCCGTCAAGAACAACCTTTATTCCTTCATTATGAAGATTATTGCACACGTTGGCAAAATCTTTATTAGTACCAAGCCTTGTGTCTATCTTTGTATAATCTCTTGTATTATATCCGTGAGTGTCAGATTCAAACACAGGAGAAAAATATATAGCATCAGCACCTAATCTTTTAATATGTGGTATCCAGTCATTAACCTTTAAAATGCGGTGGTTAAGCACACCATCATTCTCAAAGGGTGCTCCTGAAAACCCAAGAGGATATATTTGATAAAAAACACTTTCGTAAGCCCACATAGCAGCCTCCATTTATATATTTATATATATATTAATCGGCATTTTCTTCTTTATCAACAACCTTAATAATATTCTTTTTCCACATTATTCTGGATGAAATTATAGCAACTTACAATACAAAAGAATAATCGTTTATACATTGTCAGTTATATATTTTTTTGATATAATAATTATAATTTTATTATGGTAGAGTGTAAAAGTTAAATCATTACTGATATGCTTAGATTATGTATTGAAAATATGCATAGCAGTCAGGATGGATTAAACATAACAGCCAACGGATAATACAGCATACTGAACGGAGAAAAGCCTATGAAGAAAAATAAGTGGTATACAATAAGCGTGTTTATAATAATATGTGTATTGCTGAATCTGGCAGGAAAGTGTATTGCTGGGTATTTCAGGCTTCCATTATGGCTTGATTCACTAGGTACAGTTGCGGCCACTTATGTATGCGGACCGGTATGCGGTGTTATCGTTGGAATTACTCTCAATATTCTTTATTCTATAATATATTCGTGGACATATGCCTGTTATGCCATAGTAAGTGTTTCTATAGCAGTTGTTGCTGGAATTTGCATAAGTAAGGATTATATGAAAACACTGCTTGGTGCACTGACATCAAGCTTTTATATTGCACTTGTTTCGTGTTCTATTTCCGTGATTTTTAATTATATGTTTTTTAATGGTTATACCAATAATATATGGGGTGATGGAGTTATTGAGTCGCTTTTAGGAATAGGATTTAATGATTTATTAAGTCACGTTGCAGGACAATTTTATATTGATTTTCCTGATAAGATCATAACTGTGCTTGCACTCTATATATTTGTAAGGTATGACAAGGGAAAGAACAGATTTGATAAAAGGATAATGACAGCCTGTATATATATCGGGATAGCTGCTATGGCAGCAGTACAGCTTATAGAAGTTAATACACCTAAGTGCGTGTATGCAGCTTTTGATAACAGTAGGAATAACCAGAATAATATAGAAGAAACACCGGATTATAATACTTATCTGCAGACAGTTTACGGAAGAGAAAACGGAATACCAGGCGGCTGTGCCAATGATATAGCACAGACTAATGATGGAATACTATGGATAGGAACCTATGGTGGTTTATACAGGTATAATGGTACAGAGTTTAAATGGGTGGATGAATATGCCTCTGTTAAGACTGTAAACTGTCTGTATAAAGATGAAGAGGGCAGATTATGGATAGGAACCAATGATGGCGGCGTATCGATAATGATTGATGAAACAATCATAAATGTTGTATCAGAAAAGGAGGGATTATCAGCTGATTCCGTAAAGTGTATAACACAGGGTTCTGATGGTGATTACTATATTGGTACGACAGGTGCTATGTCAATAGTTTCTCTTGCAGATGGATTAACAGTTAAAAGCTATATAGATGATATAAAATATGCTGTAAGTGCAGACTCTGATAAGAATGGTAACATAGCAGTTGTCAGCGATAATGGACAGCTAAGTATTGTAAAAAATGCAGCAGTTATTTCAGAATATAGTGCATCAGATGGTGGAAGATATGCAACGTGTTCATTTGATGATGCGGGTATGCTTTATGTGGGAACATCAAAAGGAAATATAGATAAATATGAATATGATTTATATAATAACGCTTATGTACTTAAGGAAAGTGTAAGCTGTAATGAGCTTAATAATATTAAAGAAATATATTTTGTAGATAACACATTAACAGAAAATGGCACACTTTTTGTATGTGCAGATAATGGTATAGGATATTATGACAGCAAGAATCAGTTTATAAACATTGATACAGGCAGCTTTAATAATTCAATAGATCATATGACAGCAGATTATCAGGGAAATCTCTGGTTTACATCATCAAGACTTGGGCTGTTAAGATTAAGCAGATCAGCGTTTACACATCTTAATTATGAATATAATGATGAAAATCTGGTTGTAAACACAGTGACAATGTGGAATGGAAATTATTATATAGGTACAGATAGTGGAATTGCCGTTTCATATGCAGCTGCAGGCAGTATTACAGCTGATAGTTATTATATTCAAAAGTTGGACAGCGATTTAAATGAGCTTGTGAATAAACTTGTAAAAGAGCTTGATAACGTAAGAATAAGGTGCATAACAACGGACAGTAAAAATAATATGTGGATATGCACAACAGGCAAAGGAATATATGAGGTTACATATAGTGGTGAAATTATAAGATATGATGAGAATAACGGACTAAGTGGAAACAGATACAGGACTATAACAGAGTTAAGTGATAATACAATGCTTGCAGCAGGTGATACAGGACTTAGTTATATTGTAGATGAAGCTGTCACCGGAAATATGGGCTATTCCATGAAAAATAGTAAGGTTTTATGTACTCTTGAAACAGATATACCAGATTATGGAAGAGTAATACTTGCAGGAACAGATGGCAATGGAATAGAAGTTATTAGTGATGGAAGAGTAATAGATAATTATGATAAGGATGATGGTCTTAGCTCAGCGGTTATATTAAGAATGGTAAAGGATGCTTCTGGCGAGGGTTTATTCATAGTAACAAGTAACAGTCTGTGTTATATGGATAAGACAGGCATTATAAGAATATTGGATAATTTTCCTTACTATAATAATTACAATGTAGTTAATGGGAACAATGATAATCTTTTTGTGCTGGGCTCAGCCGGAATATATGTTGTTGATAAGAGTGCCTTACTTTCTGGAAAAGAACTTGATTATAAGCTGCTTAATGGGGATTGCGGACTTGAAAATGCATTAACACCAAATGCATGGGATTATATTGATGTGAATAATAATCTGTACATGTCAACAGATGATGGTGTAATGATAGTCAATCTCAATGATTATAGTGCCAGAATAAGATCATATCGTATACAGATGAAGTCCGTAAAGGTAGATGGAGAAAGTCTCCGGGTAAAAAGAGGGGAAGAGCTTTATATTGACAGCAAAGCACAGATGATAGAGATGTTCCCAGAGATTATAAACTATTCTGTTAATACACCTTATGTAAGCATATATCTGGAAGGGTATGATGCCGAACCGAGGATAATATTGCAAAGTGATCTAACTAATATAATATATATGAACATACCTGTAGGCACATATACATTTCATTTGTCAGTTCTTGATGAAAATGGCAGGGTGCCAATATCTGAAAACACATATACAATTATTAAGGAAGCAAAGATATATGACTATTGGTGGTTTAAGGTGTATATGGTCGGAATATTTGCACTTACAGTTGCATATCTTACGTGGATAATATTCCATACACAGATTAAAAGAACCCTTGATTTTCAGAAGAAAGAGCTCGAATTCGTAAAGAAACAGCTTGAGATGGGGAACGAAACAGTTCTTACTATTGCAAGGACTGTTGATGCAAAGGATGTTAATACAAGCCAACATTCACTAAGAGTATCTGAGTATTCAGTTATGATAGCAAAGGAGCTTGGATATAGTGATGAAGAATGTGAAAACCTTAGAAAAGCGGCATTGCTTCACGATATAGGAAAGATAGGTATTCCAGACAGAATACTTAACAAACCGGAAAGACTTACAGATGAAGAGTATGCCATTATGAAATCACATGTTGAAAAAGGAGCAGAAATACTTAAAAGCTTTACTCTTGTAAATCACGTTGAGGAAGGAGCACTTTATCATCATGAGAGATATGATGGAAAAGGATATATGCATGGTCTTAAGGGTGAAGAGATACCTCTTAATGCAAGGATTATCGGAATAGCGGATGCATTTGATGCTATGACGGCTAACAGGGTGTATAGAAAGAAGCTTGATAAGGACTATGTTTTAGGGGAAATACGAAGAGGCAGCGGCACACAGTTTGACCCGGAGCTTGTGGATATTATGCTTAGACTTATTGATAGTGGCAGGATAGACATTGATAATCTGTATAAGGATGGTGAAGCAGATGAAGATAAGTAATATTAAGAAAATATCCGGCAGGGTATTGTCTTATATAGTAAGCAGGGAGAGTATCATAACTCTTATAACATGTGTTGCAGTAAGCATCATCATAGGTGCCTGTATGGTTTATTCAAGAAAAGATGAAGATAAGAGCATCAAGGTAGGGATAATATATGTAGGTGATGCAAGTACTGCATATACAGACAATTTCATAGAGGCACTTGCTGACATTAAGGAAGAGTATGGCGATAAGGTAGAAGTTATGCATATGTATAATGTTGCCGAGGGAACAGAAAGAGAATATCTTGAAAGACTTGTAAATGCAGGCTGTAATCTGATATTTTCTACAAGCTATAACTATGGTGAAACAACTAAGGAGCT
Source organism: Bacteroides galacturonicus (assembly GCF_003096855.1). Classification (NCBI taxonomy): domain Bacteria; kingdom Pseudomonadati; phylum Bacteroidota; class Bacteroidia; order Bacteroidales; family Bacteroidaceae; genus Bacteroides; species Bacteroides galacturonicus. The sequence continues at coordinate 412,488 of NZ_QEOA01000003.1, forward strand.
GGCTGGCAGGTATCCAGATGTGCAGTTTTGCATGGCAACCTGCTCTAATGCTAATGAGGAGCCATACTATGCTAATTATCATACATTTATGGGTGCCATATATGAAGGAAGATATGCAGCAGGAGTCGCGGCAGGCATAAAACTGAAGGAGCTTATATCAGAAGGGATAATAACAGAAAATGAGGCTAAGATAGGATATGTTGCAGCGTATCCTAATGCGGAGGTTATATCAGGATATACAGCTTTTTTGCTTGGAGCAAGATCAGTTGTGGGGAATACTACCATGACGGTAAAGTACACATATAAGTGGAATGATTATCGTACTGAAAAGAAGTATGCAAGAGAACTCATAAATGAGAAGTGTGTTATTATATCACAGCATTCAGATACAGCAGGACCAGCGACTGCCTGTGAGGAAACATCCTCAGATGTACCTGTTTTTAATGTGAGCTATAACCAGAGTATGTTTGATGTAGCACCAACTACATATCTTACGGGGTGTAAGATTAACTGGAAGCCATATATGAAGGCTGCCGTTGATGCAGTTCTTAATGGAAAGGTGGTAGAAAAGAACATCAGAGGTAATATACATGGTAATGATGTGGGAGCCGGCTTTGATGAAGGCTGGGTTTCAATGCTTGAGTTTAATGATATTGTTGTGGCAGATGGCACTAAGGAAATGGTAGCAGATGTTATCGAGCAGTTTAAGAAGGATAGGCTTACTGTGTTTAAAGGTGACTACATAGGCGTAAATACTGACAATCCAAATGATATCATAGACCTTAGTGAAGGCTTTGTGGAAAATAAAGACAGCTCAGCACCATCGTTTAACTATATATTAAAGGACATTATTACGATAGAGTAAAAATACATTATTACGCATTATTACAATAGTACATTATTACGACATTATTACAATAGAGTAAAAACACTTGACTGTACAGCTTTTTATATGGTAGAATATGCAGGCTTTAAATGGTTTTATTGGAAACGAAACATCCTCCTGGATGATAACGAACAACACATTGAGTTAAGTTATCATTAAGGAGGATTTTTTTTATGCCCAAAAACAAATTTCAGGACGTAGTATTCACAATTATTATGGCAGCTATTATGGTGTACGGGATGGTTGTTTATAATATAGCTCTTAACACAGGAACAGTTGATGGAACAACTTTTATTGCAGCATTACACGAGTTACCAATAATGGTGCCAGTTGCTTTCATTCTTGAGTTCTTTATAGTTGGAAGGCTGGCAAGGCTGCTGGCATTTACTGTTATGAAGCCAACAGACAGACCACAGTTTATCACATATGCAATATCTATATGCATATGCTGTATTATGTGTCCTGTTATGAGTCTTGTTGCAACAATACTTTTTAAGGAACCATCTTTTGGTATGTGGGTTAAGACATGGGCTATGAATTTCCCTATGGCAATACTTTATCAGATGTTTTACTGTGGACCATTTGTACGTCTTATCTTCAGAGCAATATTTGAAAGAAAAGACAGCAGGCAGAAAGAAGCCATAGAAGCATAATTCCTGCTGCGTTAGTACAGCATTTATTGAGATATTTAGTCTGGTGATATTATCCAAGGTATGAGAAAAGCATAACTACTATGCCTAGTATAACAAGTATGACTCCTGTTGCACGGTTAAGTGTTTCAGGAGTAGCTTTGTTTGCAAAGATAGCTGCTATTCTTGCCCATATAAGTGTAAATACGATACATAATAGCCACACAGTTATATCAGGTATTCCACCAATCGCAAAGTGTGATACAGCGCCTGTGAGTGCTGTAAAAGTCATAATAAATACACTTGTTCCGACAGCAGTTTTCAGCTCATATCCAAGAACAGAGGTAAGTATAAGCAGCATCATCATACCACCGCCGGCACCGATGAAGCCACATATAAAGCCGATTAATACGCCGCATACAACTGATTGTATGGCACGTTTCTTAGCAGACACACCCTCCATGGCTTCCTTTGTAGTCATAACAGGTCTTATGATGAATTTAATTCCAAGAAGAAATGTCATAAATACAGAGAAGCTGCCCATTGTAGCTGATGGAACAAGGCTTGATACATAGCTTCCTACAACAGTGAATATAAGAACACTGACCATCATAATAAGTCCGTTTTTAATGTCTAGATTCTTGTTTTTTCCATATGTATATGCTGATATGGCACTGGCAAGCACATCAGAAGAAAGTGCAATGCCGACAGCCATATAAGGATCCATTCCTAAAAATGTAATGAGCATAGGGCTGATTACAGCAGCGGCACTCATACCGGCAAATCCAGTACCAAGACCGGCACCCATACCTGCAAAAAAAGTTACAATAATAGTTAAAAATAATGATGACATAATTTATATACCTCCTTGTTTTGCGAAGCAAAATGCGACTGCCCATGCAGGAGCAGAGGTATTTACCTCCTTGTTTTGCGAAGCAAAATGCGACTGCCCATGCAGGAGCAGAGGTATTTACCTCCTTGTTTTGCAAAGCAAAATGCGACTGCTCATGCAGGAGCAGAGGTATTTACCTCTTTTCTGTGCACAATTCTAATAAAAATAGTTTGGTGTCAGGTGCACACCGACCCTAGTTGTCTTCAAGTATCTTATCAAGATTAGCTTCTATCTGTTTCATACCCGAAAAAAAAGCCTCTTTAGTGGCAGTGTCCATATTATCAAAAAGATGTTCAAGAAAATCTTTCTGTAAAACCTGACCTTCTTTAATTATTTCCTCTGCCGCAGGTGTGCATATGAGCTGTGTTTTCCTTCTGTCACCTTTGGTTTCTTTTCGTATGATATAACCATCACACACAAGCCTGTCAACATTGACAGAAACAAGATTAGCTTTGATTTTTCTTACCTCCACAATATCTCTTGCAGTTGTATATTCTGGATTATTTGCAAGAAACATAAGAATATCGAAAGCTGTCTGTGGAAGATTAAACTTATGTAAAAGCGGTTTGCATACTGAGTTATATGCAAGATTGATTTTTTGTGCGAATTCAATTCCTGAGTTCATAAGAGAATCAGCCTCCTTATAATAAAATATAAATTACAAAAATGAATATTTCAAATTTGAAGCATTATAACACGTTTATATTGATAAGTAAAGAGCGTAAATGCAGTTTTTAGCTTTGCTTTATTTATTAGCTTTTTAATGTTTTTTATCTTCAATATAGTGCATTTCATAATGACGGGTGCTATACTTACTTACAACAAAAATATGCGCACACCTGACACAGACTCGATATGCGTAAAAACACGCAGAAATGGAGACTAGTGTGAAAAATAAGATTTTTCACACGCAAGAATGGAGGATTATTATGAAAATATTTTTTTATGCCCTTAGGGAATATGATGAGAAGAAATATGTTGAGAAATTCGCAGAGCAGTATTCATTTGAGTATGGTTTTACATCAGATTATCCTTCAATGGATAATGTAGAACTGGCTGAAGGCTATGATGCAATATCAATAATAACCAATCCCATGTACCCAGAAATACTTGATGCATTTCACAAGAAGGGAGTTAAGTACATATCAACAAGAAGTATAGGTTATGAGCATATTGATATTAAGTATGCACATTCAATAGGTATGAGAGCAGCCCACGTAGTGTATTCACCAAATAGTGTTGCGAATTATGTGATTATGCTTATGCTTATGGCCTGCCGCAATATGCCTTGGATAATGAAAAAAGCGGATTGTCAGGACTATTCATTAAAGGGAAAAGTCGGAAAAGAATTATCAACATCAACAGTAGGAGTAATAGGAACGGGTAATATAGGTAAGACGGTGGTTAAGCATTTATCTGGCTTTGGATGCCGTATATTAGCATATTCATGTTATGAGGATGAAGAAGTAAAGAAGTATGCAGAGTATGTAAGCTTTGATGAGCTTCTTACGAATTCAGATATTATAACATTACACGTTCCTGGAAATGCTGAAAATACACATCTTATTGATGAGGCAGCATTTAAGAAAATGAAGGATGGAGTAATAATAGTCAATACAGCCAGAGGTCTTATAGTGGATACACAGGCACTTATAGCTGCATTAAAGAGTGGAAAGGTAGGATTTGCCGCACTTGATACTTTTGAGGGAGAGGCAGGCTTATACTATCTTAATAAGGAAACTGAAAAGCTTGATAATGACAATATGGCAGTTTTAAAGAGCTTTCCTAATGTAATACTCTCACCTCATATGGCATTCTATACAGAGCAGGCGGTGTCCGATATGGTTGAGAATTCAATAAAGGGAATACTAGGCTTGGAAAATGGTGACAATAGTCTGGAGGTTATGTAGTTTTAACAGCCGGATGTGATAAGGGTAAAAATGAATTCCTGAAATTTTGTTTTTGGCATAGTAAGCCCTCCTTATAAAAATAATAAAAAGTTTCATATAAACACAAAAATGTCGCCTATCCGTCTGACAATGGATAAGCGACATTTTATGTCATATTTATTTTATCAAGTATTGGTAATTTGACTTGCTATTTTGTGTTGGTGTATGTAGTAAAATAGTGTATAATTATTAACAAGATATGAATGTGAAATGCAATTATGTTATTAGGAGGAAAATGATATGAAGTGGGGAATTCTGGCTACAGGTAATATTGCAAAAAAATTTGCATCAACTATAAATCAGATGAGTAAGGAAAATGAACAGCTTGCAGCAGTAGGCTCACGGCACATAGATAGTGCAAAAGCTTTTGCCAGGGAGCATGACATTCCACGATATTATGATTCTTATGAAGCATTGGTAAATGATCCTGATGTTGAGGCTGTTTATGTAGCAACACCGAATAGTCTGCATTATGAGAATTGCAGACTTTGTCTTGAGCATGGTAAGCATGTATTGTGTGAAAAGCCATTTACAATAAATGAGAAACAGGCACAGGAGCTGTACAGGCTGGCAAAGGATAAGCATCTTTTTATTATGGAGGGATTATGGATATGGTTTCTGCCATTGTATAATCGTCTGCGTAATATCCTGATTCAGGGAACAATAGGAGAAATTAAACATATTTCCTGTCAGTATGGATTTGTTGCAACGGGTGCCAGAAAAGAGCGTAAATTTAACTCTGCACTTGGTGGAGGTGCTCTGTTGGATATAGGAATTTACAATCTGGGATTTTTGCGTATTGTTACAGGGTGTGATCCGCAGAATGTAGAAACTACAAAAGTACATATTAATGAGAATGGAACAGATGATTACAGTTGCCTCAAACTGACATATAATGATGGATGTATTGCAGAATCAGTCCAGACAATAGGACAGGAATTGAAACGCGATGCCAGAATTGAGGGAACAAAGGGAAGTATATATTTGCCGGATTTCCAACACGCAAAGACCTTGATACTTGAGGTGGATGGTAAAGAACCGGAAACAATCGAGTGCCCGGTTGATATAAATGGATTTGAATATGAGATTCGTGAAGCAGGCAGATGTATAGCATCAGGAAACAATGCCAGTGCTATTTATACACCGGAAGACAGTATTGCACTTACAAGGCTGATGTATAATATCCGTATGAGCTGGAATATGATATTTGATGGTGAGATACAGGCATAAAAATCATGGCAATTGCTAAAATGGGAAAACTTGTTGAAGTTGATATAAGAAAGCTCTGGGAGCATGAGCAGTATGATTTTTCTAAATGGCTTTCAGATAAAGAAAATCTGGAACTACTTAATGATGCCATTGGGCTTTCATTAACAGAGGTTGAGACAGAAGTATATGTCGGTGCTTACAGATGTGACTTGGTGGGAAAAGATGAGGTTACTGGTGAAAAGGTTATTATTGAAAACCAGCTGGAAGCTTCAAACCATGACCATTTGGGGAAAATTATTACATATGCGTCAGGACTTGATGCCAATGTAATTGTATGGATTGTAAAGGAAGCGAGAGAAGAACACAGAAGTGCTGTAGAATGGCTTAATAATAATACATCTACAAATATTAACTTCTTTCTTATTGAGGTTCATGCATACAAAATTGGCGATTCTAATCCGGCTCCTATGTTTGAGGTAGTCGAAAAGCCTAACGGCTTTATTAAAAATGCCAAAAATCAGTCGGGTTCTTCGGATCTTAATAAATCGCAGTCTGAAAGACTTGAATTCTGGACGCAGTTTAATGATGTTATAGTGGAGCGGGGAAAGCCATTTAAGATTAGAAAGGCTTCTACGGATCACTGGTATGATATTGCCATTGGAACTAGTGTTGGACATGTTGCTCTTAATCTGGTAAATAAAGAAGGCTGTGTTGTTGTTGAATTGTACATAAATGATGATAAGGAATTATATGATTCTCTGGAATCGCAAAAGGAAGAAATAGAAGCAAAGCTTAATCTTCCATTGGAGTGGCGCAGACTGGATGATAAGAAGGCTTCAAGAATAATGCATAAGATTTATGGACTTAATTTTGATGATCATTCAAATTATGGTGAATTAATGAATGAGATGATAGACAAGGCGGTTAAGTTTATAAGTGTATTTAAAAAATATATGAAATAAAAAAGAAAATGAGTGTCAGCCGTTTGGATTTGAAAAGGATCAAATGGCTGATTTTTTATGTCAGGAGGTTTCTATTTGAATTACTGTTATTATTTTTTATGTTAATATGAAAATAGAAAGAGCAGAACTTGAAATGACATTAATTGACAAATTACGACAAAAAAGAAAAAAATATTTGTTTATGTGGTATAATATTTCAGAAGCAATAATGTATAAACTAAACGGATAGGAAACGGGGGCTATTTTTTGAGAATACTGTTTTGTAACATTGCATGGATGGATTATTATAAGGGAATTGTTCCGGGAAAAGATGAGCCAAAAAACGGAGGTTCATATGTAAAGGATACGAAAGATGCACATGAAAAGTATAATTTTAAGCCGGAACTCTTAAAACTAAAGGGATTCCCGGAAGGTGAGTATTGTCTTGGATTTGTGGAGACGAAAAGTACAAGTGCAGGAAAAAGGAACCAGCTAAATATTGAAAAGATAGAGAGCTGCAGTGATCTTAAAAATGATACAGAAGTTGATGATGTGCGGGTTGTGTACTGCGCATTATATCCGGACTCTTTTGATGAGGAAATAATTAATGCAAAGAAGAATATAATTATTAAAATTCAGGAAGCATTTTTAACTAGCGGGATATCTGATGAATTATTTAAGGTGAAAGATGTACCCTTACATGAGATAGGATTTAGTGTCAGAGTCGAGAATGCACTCAGGCGTTCCGGAATAAATTCGTTAAAATAATTGGTTCTCTGTTCCAGATGTGATTTATTGAGGGTAAGAAATTTAGGGAAAAAAGGAAGGGCAGAGCTTGAAGCACTTCTTTTGGATAAGTATGGGGTTACTTTAAGAGAAGGATTAAAAATTTAGTGCTTAAAAAGACATGATAACAGTTCTTATACTATAAAGGCAGTATATGTATGGGAAAATCGGTATTGACCGAGCTCTTTGAGCGAGGGATACTTCTTGTCCGAAGGGCAAGAAGGTGTAACTGAGAATACTTAGATCAATCGAAGTTTTTAGGGCTAAAGCCAATATAAATAATACTAGACAGGTTTGTCCAATAGCGTAAATACGGCATTTTCTCGCTTTGTGTCGTGTTATGTTTAGTAGAATAATATTACTCTGTCAATGAAAGGAGGAAACAGTATGGATCAGAAAAAGATTGGACGTTTCTTAAAAGAACTTAGGAAAGAAAAGGTTATTACACAGGAACAGCTTGCCGAAAAGATAAAAGTTTCAGGCCGAACGGTTTCTAGATGGGAAACAGGTGTTTGAGTTATAATAGGACCAAGTTAGATGAAACCCAGTAAAATCAAGGGGTTATGCCTAATTTAGTCCTTATTTTTATACCAATTTAGCGGTAGATAAGGCAGCGCTGTTATATCAAAACCGAAAATCCAAGTCAGTATCACAGATGTCCGCAATCAGTCTGAGAGTGAATCTGTGTGCTTAGATTAGGTACAATTTTATATTAAAACATTTAGTGAGGACTAAATTAGCACTTGAGATGGAATATTCCATCAGCTGGTTTGGTCCTCTATTTATTTGAGAGGAGTGGTCGAATGGGCAAAGTGTTAATTTGGTTCGTAATCATTATTAGTACAGTGGTTCTCTACTGTCTTATGAAAGTTAAGGCAGAGAGTGATGAACTGTATTTAGATAAGGTTTTTTATGATGAAAACAGTATATCATATGCGTTCATGCATTGAAAATACTGTTCAGTTAAGAAATGCTGTATTTTTTTGGTGCACTAATGCGTAGAAAGCAGGTGTATGATGAGTTCAAATCATTTTTTTGTGTATGACAAAAAGACAGATTGCATATCTGCCTCATAATGCAGTATAATGGTAACGAGATTTATGCAACCCGATACATGAAATCCCTATTTCTCTTTGGACGGAGGTGAATAGGATATTTTCGATTGTACCTGACAGGTGTCAGATACTTTTGTATGAGAAGCATGGTCTCTGTTTCGTTACCACCGTGTTTGAGATACGCCCTGCATATGTTTACTGCGATGGCGAAATTAATTTTATAGATGTGTTTGGTATTTTTAGATTTTTTTACCATAGCGTGAGAAGTCACTAATTCACAGAAATTATACAGAATCATATGGGCATTGATTTCCTGAAGGATTCCATCATATTTGCTGCTGTGCCAGTTGATCAGACCGATGGTGTATTTGAGTTCACGGAAGCTTGTTTCCTCGCTCCAGCGCATCCGGTAAAGTTTATTGATTTCTTCCAGAGGAAGTTCTTCTGAAAGATTGGTGGCAATACAGATATAGGTTCCATTATCAAGGCGAACACGTACAATACGGAATTCAATATCGTAATACATGCAGTTTTCATCAAGAAAATCAAAATCGGTAGAAGGCTGAAGTATGGTATAGGTGTTAGGATTCCCCAGTGTTTCTTTCGTATGGCGTCTGGTAAGTGTTGTCCTTATATGAGTATCAAATTCGCTGTCAGGCAAATCATAAGAGGAAAGGATACCATTACTGTTGATATCCTTCATGCGGATAACGAAATACATTCCCTTCCGGATCAGGTGTGCAAAGGTATTAAAACTTTCGTAACCACTGTCTGCCATAAGGATGGTATTATTACAATACTTATGAAAAACATCAGATCAGTGCAGTAGATATGCATATAGAAAATCTGGATAGTGATAAAATGATTTGTTATCCAGTAATTCAAGGAGAACGAATCAACTATCAAAATAAATAATGTTTTGAAATCAGGGATGAGGTAGAAAGGAAAGTTCCATGACAAAAGATGAAGTAAAAAAACTCAGGATGAACAGTCCGGAATCACTACAGTTTTTAAATAATGCTACAAAATTTTATAATTTAATGATGATGTATCGTTGTGCTATTCGGGAGATACAAACTAAACTTGAGGTTTTGGATGATGAATTTTCAGTTGAGAACAATCGAAATCCTATTTCTTTTATAAAAACAAGAATTAAGCAGCCCAATAGTATTTACGATAAACTGCAGAAGATGGGATATGAGTTTACAACAGAAAATATACAGACATATCTCAATGATGTAGCAGGCGTTAGAATAGTTTGTGCGTTTATTGACGATATTTATATGATATCAGATTTGATTACCCAACAGGATGATATTAAAGTTATTGAAATAAAAGATTATATAAAAAATCCAAAATCGAATGGTTATCGAAGCTATCATATGATTGTTGAAATACCAGTATTTTTTGCTAAGGGTAAAACACCTATGCGTGTAGAATTACAGATTCGAACCAATGGTATGGATTTCTGGGCAACATTGGAACATCAACTTCGCTATAAAAAAGGAATTGAAGAAATGCCTGGCTATGATGAGATAAGTGAAGAATTACTTCATTCTGCAAGAGCTATCATTGAAGCAGATAATGAAATGCAGAGAATAAAAGACAAAATTGGTATGTTCTACGAAATTTAGGGAGAAAACTGAGCAAGTAGGAAGGTGGAATATATATGAAACAAGATACTTTAGAGGGCAAAGCAAAAACAAAAAATGGGGTAAAACGGCTGTGTTTTTCCATAATCTGCATTCTTCTGGAAGTGATTTTTATTATTACTATCGTAACACGCTTGAATGAATATGCAGAAATCATAAATTTATTTACAAGGATTTTGAGTGGGATCTTGGTTTTGGGATTGTACGCATCAAATAAGACATCCTCTATGAAAATGCCTTGGGTCATCTTAATTCTAATTTTCCCAATTATGGGTGTAGGCCTGTATTTGCTGATTGGTTTGAATGGTGGCACACATAAAATGCGTGAGCGATATGCAGAAATTGATAGCAAATTGTTACCAATGCTTCCGGACAGTCAGGAGTGTTTGAGCAGAATAAAAGAAACAATTCCGAAAGCAGGAAATATAGCAAGTTACATACAAAGAAATTCGCAGTATCCAATCTATCAGAATACGGATATTGTGTATTTTGATGAAGCAGTGAAAGGATTAGAGGCACAGCTTAAGGATTTGGAGAAAGCACAGAAGTTTATCTTTATGGAATATCATGCGATAGAAGACGCTGAAGCATGGCATAAGATTCAAGATGTTCTGGAAGAGCGAGTAAAAGCAGGTGTGGAAGTTAGAGTACTCTACGATGATATGGGTTCTATAGGCTTTATTAACACAGATTTTGTGAAAAAGATGGAGGCAATAGGAATTCATTGCCGTGTATTCAATCCGTTTATGCCAGGTTTAAATCTGTTTTTGAACAATCGTGATCATAGAAAAATAACAGTTATTGATGGAAAAGTCGGATTTACAGGTGGATATAATCTAGCAAACGAATATTTTAATTACACACACCCGTATGGACAGTGGAAAGATACAGGTATTCGTTTAGAAGGAGATGCTGTTCAGTCGCTTACGGTGACATTTTTGGAAATGTGGAATGCAGTAAGTGCTAAGGATGCTAATGATCCTGATTTTAGTAAATACCTTTTCCACTATGATTATGCGGCACAGCAAACTGGGTTTGTTCAACCTTATGCAGACAGCCCTGTGGATAATGAACAAGTAGGAGAAGAAGTTTATATCAGTATGATAAATAAAGCTGAAAAATATTGTTGGTTTATGACTCCGTATCTAATCATAACAGATGAAATGACGCATGCGTTATGTCTGGCTGCTAAGCGAGGGGTAGACGTAAGAATTATCACACCTGGTATCCCTGATAAAAAATTCATTTATAATATAACTCGTTCTTTTTATCATGGATTAGTTAAACATGGTGTTCGTGTTTATGAGTGGACTCCTGGTTTCTGTCATGCAAAAATGAGTGTGGCAGATGACTGTATGGCAACTTGTGGAACAATTAATCTGGATTATCGAAGTTTATATCACCATTTTGAAAACGGCTGTTTTATGGCAGATTGTCAGGCAGTTGTGGATATAAAAAATGATCTGATAAGAACGATGGGAGAATGTCGTGATGTGACAGACCAATATCAAACCGGACGAAGTGCATATTTGCGACTGGGACAATTATTTATGAGATTATTTGCTGGATTGCTATAAGAATCTGATGAAACGACCTTTCAAAAAACAGTTGATTTAGAAGTTAACTGTTTTTGAAAGGCCGTTTTTGCTATATCTAACAGTCTGTTGTACAAAGAAGATTTTGCATGGATGAAAAAACAAACCTTGTTGAGGTTAAATTGAGTTTTCCATTGTATTGTATTGCTAATGAATAAGAATAAGAACAGACAATGCTGAATGCTCTGGAAACAAGAATATCTGAGTATAGTATGTAAGTTCGTAACAGAATGAAAGGAGCGATTCAAATGGGCAATTTGGAAAATTATATGAAACGGCAAGCAATTTTTTGTGAACAAAATGATAGCATTAGTAAGAATCTGTATTCAGAGTATGGTGTAAAAAGAGGCTTACGAGATGAAAAAGGCCAAGGTGTGTTGACGGGGCTTACAAATATTTCTGATATAAAAGCTTTTGAATATCATGATGGAGTAAAGAGTCCATGTGATGGCGAGTTATCTTATCGTGGTTATAATATAAAAGATTTAGTAACAGGAAGTAAAGGAAAAAGGTTTGTCTTTGAAGAAGGAGCATATCTTCTTTTATTCGGAGAATTGCCAACTGATACACAGTTAATGGAATTTCAGGGAAGACTATCTGATTGTATGGAACTACCGACTAACTTTACCAGAGATGTCATTATGAAAGCACCTACATCAGATATTATGGGTTCTATGACTCGAAGTATTCTTACATTGGGCTCTTACGATAAGGAGAAAGAAAGTCTTGAAATTCCGAATGTGCTAAGGCAGAGTATGCAGTTGATCGCAGTATTTCCTATGTTAGCAGTATATGCATACCATGCTTATTGTCATTATGAAAAAAACGAAAGTATGTATATTCATAGACCTGAAAAAGATTTATCTATTGCTGAAAATTTCCTGCGCCTATTAAGACCAGATACAAAATTCACAGAACTGGAAGCAAGAGTACTGGATATAGCATTATTGTTACATATGGAACATGGTGGTGGTAACAATTCTACATTCACTACACGGGTAGTAACATCTTCAGGTTCAGATACTTATTCTGTTATTTCAGCAGCAATGTCATCCTTAAAAGGAAAAAAACATGGCGGTGCAAATCTGATGGTAATGAATATGATGGATGATATTAAAAGTCATGTGAAAGATTATGAAGACGAAGAGGAAATTGCATCATATCTGAGTAAGATTTTGAAGAAAGAGGCGTTTGATCAGAAAGGACTTATTTATGGAATGGGACATGCTGTATATTCTATTTCCGATCCGAGAGAAATGGTGTTCAAAGGCTTTGTAGAACAACTCGCAAGGGATAAAGGACGTGAGAAAGATATGACCCTTTATAACAATATTGAGAAGATTGCACCTAAGTTGATTGCAAAGCAGCGTCAGATATTCAAAGGAGTAAGTCCTAATATAGATTTCTATAGTGGTTTTGTGTATGACATGTTGAATATTCCAAGAGAATTGTACACGCCATTATTTGCGATAGCAAGAATTGCTGGTTGGAGTGCACATCGCCTGGAAGAATTGATAACTACAGATAAGATCATTCGCCCGGCATATAAGAGTCTAGTCAGCAAAAAAGAATATATAGAAAGAGAGGAACGATAATATGGGAGCAGGAACCAGTGCAGAGGAGTTTTTTTTAAAGAGCATCAATGTTGAAAGCATATTTGAATTTGTCGAAAGAACAGATTATTTGTTCCTTTATAGTATAAAGGAATGTGTTGAAAAATCAGACTGTCATGAAGGAGTATATCTTTCAGAAGTGGCAGAATACATGAAATTATCGATTCCAGAAACATCTAAGATGGTAAAAAGTCTTGAAAATAAAGGATATATTATCTGGAAATTAGATGAGAAAAAAGAAAGAACGTACCTTGTTTTGACGAACAAGGCAATTGAATTAAGTAATTGTCAGAAAGAAAAAATGATAGAAGCTTATGAAAAAATCATATCGAATATACAAGAAGATGACCTGGCAGTTACACGGTGTACATTGAGAAAAATCCGACAGCTTATGGAAGAAATAAAATAGTGATTAATACAACGGAGTAAGAAAAGCTCCTTCATATATTAGAATAAAAATATGACTGTTTCTTTAAAAAGAAGCCTGTCATATTTTTTTATGAAAAATAAATTTTGTTGAGGTTAAATTGAGATTGACTTTGTATTGTATAAGTATGAAATAAAAAGGAATCAGGTGATGTACAATGAAAAAGTATACAATATGTAAAATCCTTCTTGTTATACTGGCAATTTTTTTATGTGTGGCTTTTTATGAATTGCTCGGAATCTGCGTTGCATATAAAAAGCAGCCGGAAGTGTCCAATACAACCAAAAAAGAAACAAAAAATGGGTCATGGAACGAATGCAGTGAAAATACAGAACGGGCAGTAATCATAGAAAAGAATCCAGAAGCGCTTTTACAAAGAGTGCGTTTGATCAAGAATGCAAAAAAGGAAATTATTCTTTCTACTTTTGCATTTCAATCCGATGAAAGTGGAAAATTGATTTTAGGAGCACTGCATGATGCGGCAGACAGAGGTGTACATATTCGTCTGTTAGTAGATGGAATGGAGAGTTGGATTGATATGGAAGGAAATCCGTATTTCTATGGATTATCTTCCCATGAGAATGTTGAAATTAAACTGTATAATAAGGCCAATCCGTTGAAACCATGGAAGATGATGGGTAGAATGCATGATAAATATTTGATTGCAGATGGAAAGAGATATATTCTTGGTGGAAGAAATACATACAATTATTTCTTGGGTGATTTTCCGGGACATAAGAACTATGACAGAGACGTGTTAGTGGTTTGCGATGAACCTGAGAAAGAAAATTCAGTTAACCAGTTGTTAGAGTATTTTGAAACGATATGGGAACAAGAAGACAGTGGTTATTTTCATGACAATAAAAAACTGGCAAATAGAAAATCTGTAAAGAACGCAGTTTTAGAGCTGCAGAACGGCTATCAGAAATATTTTGAAGAGAATAAGGAAAGAATCTGCGATACCGATTACACGGACGAAACTTTTGAGACAGAAAAGATTGCATTAGTGTCAAATCCTATTCACACAGGTTCCAAAGAACCAGTAGTGTGGTATCAGTTGGGAGAATTGATGAAAAATGCAAAAAATCGTGTGAAGATCCACACGCCATATATTATCTGTAATGATATGATGTATAATACATGGGAGGAGATTGCAGAGAACGTTTCAGATTTTTCTATCATGACAAATTCAGTTGCGAATAATGGGAATCCATTTGGGGCTGCCGATTATGCGAAAAACAGAAATAGAATCTTAAGTACAGGAATTAATATCTGGGAATATGAAGGCGGTTATTCATACCACGGAAAAAGTATTCTGATTGACGATGATCTGTCTGTAATCGGTTCCTTTAATATGGACATGAGAAGTGCATATCTGGATACGGAACTGATGCTTGTAATTCGCAGTAAAGATATTAATAAACAGTTGGAAGAGGGCATGATGGAATATGAAAGAGTGTCCCGCCAGGTATTGGAAGATGGAACCTATCGTGATCCATATCATGTAGAGCCAATCGAATTAACAAAGAAACGTCAGAGAAAAATATTTTTGGTACAGCATCTGCTTGGATGGGCAAGGTATCTGTTTTAATAAGGAGGAAGGAAAACGTGTTTCAAATATTGATTGTAGAAGATGATAAAGAATTAAGCCAGCTATTCCAAAAAGTGCTTGAGAAGAATGGATATCAAGTCAAAAGTGCATCGGATGGAGCACAGGCATTAGAAGTATTGGATAAGGAATATATTGATCTGATCATTTCTGATATTATGATGCCGGTTATGGATGGCTATGAACTGGTGTCAGAACTTCGCTCAGCAGGATATCAGATACCAGTGCTTATGATCACTGCGAAAGGTTCCTTTGATGATATGCGCCAGGGATTTCTTTCGGGAAGTGACGATTATATGGTAAAACCGGTAAATGTGAATGAAATGGTTTTAAGAGTCGGAGCACTGCTTCGCCGTGCACAGATACTGAATGAACACAAAATTGTGATCGGTTCAACAGAGTTTGATTATGATGCAATGACGGTTACAACTGATAAGGAAAGTCTTGTTTTGCCTAAAAAAGAATTCCTGCTTTTATATAAGCTTGCAGCTTCGCCAGGCAGAACATTTACAAAACAACAGTTGATGGATGAAGTATGGGGATACGAGACGGAGGCAGACCCACATACGATAGAGGTACATATAGGAAGAATCAGAGAGCGTTTTAAAGATAACCCTGATTTTGAAATCGTAACAATGCGTGGAATTGGATACAAGGTGGTGAAAAAATAATGGAACAAAAGAAAGAAAAAGGATTGCGGATCCGATCCTGTCTGACTGGTGCAATCTGGCTGGCACTTGTATTTTCAACAGTTATATCTGCTTTATTATTTGCTTTTTTGAATCATTTTTTTAATCTGCCGGGCAGCATACCTGTGCTTGGCTGGCTTTTGATTTTCAATACATTGATTGCAGGGCTGATCACTTCCTTTATTAATGCAAAGTTACTGGAACCAATTACCAGACTTAGTAAAGCAATGAAGGAAGTTTCTCGGGGAGATTTTGAACAGCATTTGGAAACGAACAGCCGTATAGCAGAAGTTGGAGAATCTTATCAGAGTTTTAATGTGATGACAAAAGAGCTTCGTGCAACAGAGGTGCTGCAGATGGATTTTGTATCTAATGTTTCTCATGAGTTTAAGACCCCGATTAATGCCATTGAAGGGTATACAATGCTTCTTCAGGGAGAAGAACTGTCTCAGGAGCAAGAGGAATATGTAGAAAAAATCCTGTTTAATACCCAAAGGCTTTCCGGATTGGTTGGTAATATTTTGCTGTTATCCAAGTTAGAGAATCAGAACATACCAATGAAAAAAACAGAATATCGTTTGGATGAACAGATCCGTCAGGCATTTCTTTCCCTGGAGACAAAATGGACAGAAAAAGAAATTGGTTTTCAGGTAGAGCTGGAGGAAGTTAAATATACTGGGAATGAAGGACTTTTTATGCATATCTGGATAAATCTTTTGGATAATGCGATTAAGTTCAGCCCATCAAAGGGGACAATTACGATGTTTCTGAAACAAGAACAGGATTCTGTTAAGTTCATTCTGGAAGATGAAGGACCAGGAATAGAGGATGATGTAAAATCCAGAATATTTGACAAGTTCTATCAGGTAGATGGATCTCATAAAGCAGAAGGAAATGGCCTAGGTCTTGCACTTGTAAAACGGATTGTAGATAGTGCCGGAGGAACAATCAAAGCAGAAAACCGTGAATATGGTGGATGCAGATTTGTTGTAGAGCTTCCAATACAGAAAGATGAGGCCATATAAGTTTAAGAAAAACAGATAGAGGAGGAATTACATGACATTTTATCAGGAATTGCAGTTAAATCAGGCAGGTTCTAAAAATCTGTTGAAAAAGAGTGAAACAGTGAAAGAAAAATCATATCATATACTGGTATATTTGGTAAAGATAGCTGTTACAATGGCATTTTGTTTTTTATTTGTTACTATTTTCAGTATCTTATTTGGAAATGAGAATAGTATTGTGGGTGTAGTAGTTTTATTATGCCTTATGGTATTTCGGAATGCGGATCTGGGGATCCACACCGGACAATCTACGATGCTTTTGGCTTTGTTCTTTGTAATTATGACTGTATGTCCGCATTTAGCAAATCAGTTTTCACCGGTATTGGGAATGCTGTTAAATATTGCGGCACTGGCTGTGTTGATTCTGTTCGGATGCCATAATCCATTCATGTTTAATCAATCTACATTGGTTCTTGGGTATCTACTGCTATATGGTTATGATGTTACGGGAAAAAGCTATCAGATGCGATTAGTCGGAATGGCTTTAGGTGCAGCACTTACCTGCTTCGTATTTTATCGAAATCATAAAAACAGAACTTATAAAAGAAATCTGAAAGATCTGATACAAGAATTTGATATCACTTCTTCCAGAACAAAATGGCAGATATGTCAGATTTTATGCGTGCCGATTGTCCTTTGCATTGCAGAACTTTGTAATATGCCACGTGCAATGTGGGCTGGTATTGCAGCCATGTCCGCGATTTTGCCATTTATGGAAGATATGCACTACAGAGTCCGTAAAAGGATTGTCGGAAATATTGCAGGTGTTATATGTTTTACAGTGTTATATTTTCTGCTTCCTTCGTCAATCTATGCATATATAGGAATTCTTGGAGGAATCGGTGTAGGATTTTCAGCACAATATGGCTGGCAGGCAGTATTTAACACATTTGGTGCTTTAGCCATTGCTGCAGAGACTTATGGACTACAAGGAGCGGTTAGTCTTAGAGTGATTCAAAATGTTTTTGGTGTTGTGTTTGCTTTAGTATTTTGTGTTATATTTTATTGGTTTATGTCTAAAAAAAAGGAAAGTGATGTGATCGTACATGCAGAGTGAAGTGAATCAGGAAGAAAATTTGAATAGAATTATTACGGTTCCTAATCTTCTTTCTTTTTTTCGGCTTTGTCTGATTCCGGTAATTATATGGAGTTATTGTGTAAAGAAAAATCCTCTGTTAGCTGGTGAAATCTTATTGCTGTCTGGTCTTACGGATCTTGCTGATGGATATATCGCAAGAAGATTCCATAGGATTAGTAATTTAGGAAAAATACTTGATCCGGTGGCTGATAAGCTGACACAGGCAGCGATGTTAATCTGTCTGTTTACTCGTTTTCCGCATATGCTTCTTTTAATCGTAATAATGGCAGGTAAGGAACTGTATATGGTAGTCAGTGGATGTCTTGTGATACGAAAGACAGGAAAAGTACATGGTGCAGACTGGCATGGAAAGATAGTAACCTTTTTATTATATGGAACTGCAGCGGTTCATATTATATGGTTCCAAATTACACCGATGGTATCAGATCTGTTGATGGGTTTGTGCGCTATAATGATGGTCATATCGGTCGCTCTGTATATTATCCAGAATACCAGGACTCTTAAGGGAGAGACGGTATAAGCAATTTTATATTGCAATGACTAGAAAAATATTTAGGAGAAGATAGATATAAACAGTAAGTCAAACACACAAACTATGGAGTCTTTAGTCGGTTTAATAAAATTTTAGATAGAAAATAAATCATTCAATGTCATTTAGATAAGGTTTTTTATGACAAAAAGACAGATTACTTATCTGCCTTATAATGCAGTATAATGGTAGTCAGACAGTTTTGGATATAAGAGATGATCTTGGAGCAACAATAAATGAATGCAGGGAAGTGACCGAAAAGTACCGCACAGGACGGAGTGCATATTTACGGATCGGACAGTTGTTTATGAGATTGTTTGCAGGACTATTATAGCAGAAAGAAGAGGTGTTCGATATGTGTACAGCAGCAACTTACAAAACAAAAGATTTTTATATGGGCAGAACGCTTGATTATGAATTTTCCTATGGGGAACAGATCACGATAACGCCAAGAAATTACGAATTTGATTTCCGGTTTGCCGGGAAGATAAAAAGCCATTATGCTTTGATCGGAATGGCATTTGTTGCAGAAGGTTATCCGCTTTATTATGATGCTGTTAATGAAAAAGGCCTTGGAATGGCAGGTCTTAATTTTGTCGGCAATGCGGCATATGAAGAGGCTTTGCCGGAAGATGAAACAGAAGTCAGCCAGGTGGCACAGTTCGAGTTCATCCCATGGATCCTTACACAGTGTGCTACTGTAGCAGAGGCGAGAGAGAAGCTGGCAGCAATGAGACTGACAGGTACAGCATTCAGTGAACAGCTGCCGACAGCACAGCTTCACTGGATCATTGCAGACAAAGACTCCTGTATCGTTGTTGAGTCTATGAAGGATGGGCTGCATGTATATGATAATCCGGTAGGAGTGCTTACCAATAATCCACCATTCCCGAGTCAGATGTTTGCACTGAATAATTATGCCGGAGTATCCAGAAAACAGCCGGAGAGTACTTTTGCAGGAGTATTACAGCTTGATGCATATAGCAGAGGAATGGGTGGAATGGGAATACCTGGAGATCTTTCCAGCCAGTCAAGATTTGTGAAAGTTGCCTTTACAAAATTAAATTCGATCTCCGGTGAAGAAGAGGATGAGAGTGTAAGCCAGTTCTTCCATATCTTAGGATCCGTAGATCAGCAGCGTGGATGCTGTGAGGTGACAGAAGGCAAATATGAGATCACGATATACACGTCCTGTTGTAATACAGCAAAAGGTATTTATTATTATACGACTTATGATAATCATCAGATCACAGCGGTTGACATGCATGCGGAAAATCTGGATTCAGATCAGCTGATCTGTTATCCGCTTCTGTCCAAGGGCGAAGTCAGATGGCAGAATAAATAATACGAAAATGCACGGAGAAAGCATAACGCAGAACAACAGGAGGAAAGACCATGAAAGAAGTTAAAACACCGAAAAAACCACTGGCATATTATTATGGGATTGTGTTAATAGTGCTGATCGTATTTAATCTGGTTGTCACACCAATCCTTATGGAGCATCAGGTAAAGGAAACGGATTATGGAACTTTTATGAGCATGATCGAGAAGAAGAATATCGGTGAAGTAGAAGTTAATGACAATCAGATCATCTTTACAGATAAAGATCAAAAAAATATTTATAAAACAGGTCTGATGAACGATCCGAACCTGACGGACAGGCTATATGAATGTGGAGCAGTATTCGCAAAAGATATCGATAAGCAGATGTCACCGATCATCAGCTTCCTGCTGACCGGGGTTTTGCCATTGATCCTTTTTATCGCACTGGGAAATTATATGGCGAAGAAACTGATGGAGCATGCCGGAGGAAAAAATTCGATGGCTTTTGGAATGGGAAAAAGCAATGCGAAGATTTATGTGCAATCCAGTGAGGGAATCCGTTTTTCAGACGTTGCAGGAGAAGATGAGGCGAAAGAAAACCTTTCAGAGATCGTTGATTATCTTCACAATCCGAAGAAGTATACCGATGTAGGTGCGTCTATGCCAAAAGGTGTCCTTCTTGTAGGACCTCCGGGAACCGGCAAAACAATGCTTGCAAAAGCAGTTGCAGGTGAATCAAATGTACCATTTTTCTCAATGTCCGGATCAGAATTCGTAGAGATGTTTGTCGGTATGGGAGCTTCCAAGGTTCGAGATCTTTTCAGACAGGCAAAGGAAAAGGCGCCATGTATCGTGTTTATTGATGAAATTGATGCCATTGGTAAAAAGCGTGACGGACAAATGGGCGGAAATGATGAGAGGGAGCAGACCTTAAATCAGCTTCTTACAGAGATGGATGGATTTGAAGGAAATAATGGTGTCATCATTCTTGCTGCAACGAACCGTCCGGAGTCGTTAGATCCGGCACTTACACGTCCGGGACGTTTTGACAGACGTGTGCCGGTTGAACTGCCGGATCTTGCAGGCCGTGAAGCAATTTTAGAGGTTCATGCAAAGAAGATAAAAGCATCTGATGATGTTGACCTGCATACGATTGCACGTATGGCATCGGGAGCATCCGGTGCAGAGCTTGCCAATATTATAAATGAAGCAGCATTACGTGCTGTACGTAGTGGAAGGACCGTTGTAAATGAATCTGATCTCGAAGAAAGTATAGAAGTGGTTATTGCAGGATATCAGAAGAAGAATGCGGTTCTTTCAGATCAAGAGAAGAAGGTTGTTGCATATCATGAGATAGGACACGCTCTGGTAGCTGCATTACAGAGTCATTCAGCTCCGGTCCAGAAGATTACGATCATCCCGCGTACCTCAGGTGCACTCGGCTACACTATGCAGGTTGAGCAGGGTGATAAATATCTGATGACGAAAAAAGAACTTGAGAATAAGATTGCTACATTTACAGGCGGACGTGCGGCAGAGGAGATCGTATTTGGTGAGATCACGACCGGAGCCTCCAATGATATCGAACAGGCAACAAAAATTGCAAGAGCGATGATCACCCGCTACGGCATGACAGATGAATTCGACATGGTGGCAATGGAAAACGTGACCAACCAGTATCTTGGCGGCGATACGTCTCTTTCCTGTTCTGCAGATACGCAGAAGGAAATTGATGAAAAAGTCGTGCAGCTCGTAAAAGCAGAGCATGAAAAAGCAAGAAAAATCCTTGCTGAAAACAGGGAAAAACTGGACGAACTGGCTATGTACCTGTATGAGAAGGAAACAATTACAGGTGACGAATTTATGGATATTTTAGACAGAAAATAATGTAGTTAATTATATAATCAATGTCATTTAGATAAGAAAAATAGTTAGTAGTTCTGAAAAATGGAATTATTTTATATAAAGGAGCGGACAAATTCAAGTTTGCCGAAATATATTTCTAACTTTCCCCATTTTACAGGTTTTCCAGCCTATTCATTAGTGAAATGATATGTATTTTCCCTTATTTTTGCCCTTATGAGATAATTGTAAGGGAAATAAGGGAAAGTTTTATTTAGTCATTGCCTGCCACTTTATCAAGTAACCTTGCAGATTCCCGCTTGGCTTTTCTTGTAGAGTGTGCATAGACATTCATGGTGGTACTGACATCTGAGTGCCCTAACAGTTCCTGCACATCCTTTGGTGCTGCTCCATTTGCCAGAAGGTTGCTTGTGTAGGTGTGTCGCAGCTGGTGAAAATGAAATCCTTCAAATCCATCCAGTTTCTGAGCAATCTTCCTGCAAACAATTCCTAACGTGCTTGGCAGTTCCAGACTTCCATCCGGTCTTAAGCAGACAAAGGATATTTCCTTATAATCCTCTGGAACATTCTCTGTTCCGTCCAGATGATAGAACTCATAGTAAACTCTGTTTTTGTCTTTTACTTCTCTGTAGTAGTTTTTGTGGTAAAGTTCTCCGTACTGCATTCGGTTTTTAAGTTGTTCCTTTCGGGCATTGCGAAGAATCTCTGCCAGTGTATCTCCAAAATCAACAATCCTTACCTTTTTTCGTTTGGTTGGTCCGATGATATTCTTGTGCCTTGAACCATCATATCGGATACTGCGTCTGATTGTAAGGCACTGTTCTTCAAGATTTACATCCTGCCATGCCAGACCACAGGCTTCACCGATACGAAGTCCTGCATAATAAGCTATCTGGATTGGAAGTATTGCCGGTGGATTGTAATCCTGTAGAAATTCAATCAGTCTTTCATAATCCTCTCGTGGAATTGGCTGTATATCGCCATCCATGTCATCATCAGAAAACAGGTCAACCTCATCCGTCTGGTATTTCAGCTTAATATACTGCATCGGATTGAAAGTGATATATTGCTTTGGTGATACTGCAAACCGGAATGACTGCTGTAATACTGCCGAGAAAGAACGAATGTAATCTTTGCTGTAACCTTTTCTTTCTGAACCATCTGGATAAGTGCCACCAAAGGAAAGCAGATCGAAGAAGGCTTGTAAATGCTCAGATGTTACATTTTTCAGCTTTCTCTCTGAAATTGGATGCTTCTTGATGTTGGTAATAGCACCGAGGTAATTCTGGACTGTTCCATTACTGAGAGTACCAGTCTTTAATTCTTCCTCTGCCCATATATCAAGTAATTCTCCAACTGTAATATTTTCCGACTTTGCAATGAATTTCTTGCTTTCGTAATCGTCCATTGCCTGACGGAGCAGTTTTTCTGTTTCACTCTTGCTTTCTGTTCCAGCGTATTCTTTCTGAACCAGATTGCCGCTTGCATCTTCTACATAGAAGCGGTAGTACCATTTCTTTCCTTTTTTTCTTACAGATCCTTTTGCCATAATCGTGTGTCTCCTTTCGATATCAGACAATCGGAACTGATGAAATGCTTCTTGCGTGTAGGCATCTTATGGACAAGTCCATAAGCCAATTCGCCGCTCGTCAAATCTGTAAACAGCCTGACTTGCTCGTGCTCATTGTATCATAACTCCGGTTGTCGTTCTATACCGAATCGGAATTATCTTCTAAGAGATGGGATAGTCTCTGTGCCGCCACATCCGGATTCTTGGAATATGTTCTTATGATGTCAGCTATGTCATTGAATGCATTAACAGAGTGGGTTATCTCTCTTAAAAACATTATCTCATTGTATTCCTGATTGGATTCAAAACCCATCTTGGCTGCTACATCTTCATATTCTGTATTTCCCTTGAAGTTATTGCAGGCATTTGTAAATGAATCAGCAAAGAGCTTGTATTCGTTTAATATTGCCAGCAACAGGTTCTTGGCGAAATCTCCATCTGCATTATCAAGGTTAGTTGGTAGATTTTCGATAATTCCTGTCATAGCGTCTCTTATAAGAAGTTCTTTCTTATCTGTTATATCTGTTTCGTAGCTGTCAGTTTCGCCTTTAAGCCATTCCACAGATACATGAAGTGCTTCGGAAAGTCCTTCGAGTACCATCTTCTTGGTATTGTCGATTGTTCCAGCTTCATAACGCTGTATGGTGGAAGCGGTGACTCCCATCTTGTCTGCAACATAAGGTTGTGTAAGGTTTAATTCTGTTCTGCGGCTTTTAGCTCTCTCACCGATAATCCGGCGAAGTTCCTTATCCTTCATGTTGTCTGCCTCCTTTTCGGTTATTCCTTTCGGTATGTTCATACTATATCATATAAAAAATAAAATTGCAATATGCAATACCGTAATTATCTTTATAATTTCGTAACGCTTGACAATAAAATATAAACGCGATATACTGACAGAAAAATAAATTGCATAATGCAATTTGAAAGGAGAGGATTAAATGACGGAAAGAAAGATAGCTTTATCTATAGAAGATGCTGCCAATTATACAGGAATTGGAAGAAACACTCTGAGAAAACTTGTTGAGTGGGAAAAACTTCCGGTTCTAAAGGTAGGAAGAAAAGTTCTCATAAAAACGGATATGCTTGAAAAGTTTATGGAAGTCAACGAAGGCAGAGACTTAAGAGATAAGAGCAACGTAAAAGCAGTCACAAGAAAAGTAATAACTTAAAAGAGGCGGCTTCTAATGAAACCGCCCCTGATATATCAGACCGAAGCCATGATATACCTACACGCAAGAGGATTATAACATGTGCTTCTTCTGATATGCAACAACCAATTAACGGAATGGAAGACTGACAAATCACAAGATATCAAAGCCCTCGGCGTTTGAGAGCGAAATACACCCCTCGCACAAACCTACGGTTTATGCTCAGCGTATTTCGCCCTTGCAGGGAGCAAAGCCACGCAAGCGTGACTTATACAAATGCTGTCGCATTTGGTTATGCCGGATACGGCAATAAGCCAATAGCAATACCACTTATATTATCTGTTCATCTTTCATTCCAATTATCAGAGGAAGGAGAAGAAAGCACATTGACAACAAGACATTCATTTATACAGATGACCAAACTGTCGAATGTCCGAGGAAGAATAACCTATATATCAAGCCATGCAAAGCAGGAACATCTGTATGCGGTCTATGAAACTACGGAAAGAAGTTACTGGACAGAACTTGCACGATGTAGCCAGCAGGAATTTAAGAAAAGCGGTGTTGAGGGAAAATGTATCGAGGCAAGGGAGCTTATCATTGCTCTGCCAGAATCACTTTTTGAACAAGGAATGCCTAATATTGTGCTTAGATCATTTACAGATAAGTTTAAGGAAAAGTATGGCGTAGAATGTGTTGCGGCACTTCACCATAACAAGCGTATGACAAATTTCCATATCCATCTTATCTTTTCTGAAAGGCAGCTTTTGGCAGAGCTGGTTATCAAGACTGCCACAAGAAATATGTTCTATGATGAGCGTGGTAATCATGTAAGAACTAAGAAAGAAATCCTTGATGAAGCTGGCAATATCCGCAAAAGGTGTAAGGTTATCAAAAAAGGAGAAATCTATGAGAAGAAGCTGTTTACTTCAAAGAATACGAGGTTCAAGCAGGAAGATTTTCTGGACGAGGTAAAGTTATTCTATACCAGAATGATAAACCGCTGGGTAACGGATGAAAAAGACAGATTAACAGTATTTGACCGTAACGGTCCATATCTTGCTACTAAAAAAATTGGCAGGAATAATCCAAAGGTAGAACAGATTGAGCAGGATAATAAGCTACGGATGGATTGGAATCGCGAAGTTGACAGGGCAATTATAAGCGATGTTCCTATGGATGATATTTTACAGATAAAAAGGGAACATATCACAGAACCGATAAAAAGGTCGATTCAACGATATGGAAACAAACCACAACGATTAACATTGATACTAAATATGGCGATTACGGAGTTGGTACTGCTGATATCGAAGGTGCTTGAAGCAGCCAGAACTATTTGGAGTAAGATACAGCATACGGATGTTGTGATAGCTGATAAGACTGATAATGTAAGTCATATAGTGGCAGATACAGCTACGCATATTGAAGAAAATGCAATTATTGAGGATATAAAACCAAAGCAAGGGGAATCAGCTGAGAATGTTATTACCTCACCATCGAAAGAGATGGTTGCTACTCAGAAAACACCTGCCAAGCCTGTAATGACACCAGTGGTAGCCGATTATACCAAACTAAAGAAGATAAAGGAAGAGCTTGATAATCAGAATAAACTTATCTTTGAGGCAGAACAGCGAAGAGGTAATTTTGAGATTGAATTGTCAGATTTAAAAGGTTTGGCAAAGCTCACAAGGAAAGCAGAGTTGCAGAGAAAGATTGATGAAAAGACAGATTATATTGATCGCCTGAAGATTGGACTTTCAAACATGGTTCGCAACTATGGATTTGAGAACATGAATGAATTTTATCTAAGTTATAAGGAATCTAAGACGGCATTTGCAGATTATCAGCAGAAAATTGAAGATTGGAAGAAAGGCTATGACAATGTAGTTGTTTCAAAGGATAAGACAGAAACAATGTCGGAGAAACTTGATAGACTGCAGAATGAGGTGGAAAGTTCCAGGCAATATAATAAACAGAACCAAGCCAAATGGGCGAGATAAATTCTTCTGTTTTCCCAATTATATGGATTACTATGTTCTTCTATTCATGTTTACAAATTTGTTAGCATAAATTGATGACCTTTTCACAACAAAAAAAGGTCAATTCACAACATTCCAGATAGATATTGCATGAACTTATCCGATATAATAGCTATAAATATATGTAAGCAAGGAAGTGACAATATGCGAATTGCTATCTGCGATGATGAAGTATCTATGGTTCAGATACTGGAAGAAAAAATAAAAAAGTTATTGCCGGATGCGGTTATAGATAAATATTTATCGGGTGATGAACTGATCGCAAGTGGCAGTAAGCCGGATATTCTTTTTCTGGATATTCAGATGCCGGGAATGGATGGGATGGAAACGGCAAAGATGCTTCGTCAGGACAATGAGGATATGATACTCATTTTTGTGACAGCAGCAGAGGAGTATGTTTTTCAGGCATTTGATGTCGGAGCATTTCATTATCTGGTTAAGCCATTTTCCGATGAGAAATTGAAAGAGGTTGTGACAAAGGCAGTCCATAACATAAAAAGGAGTTCCAGACTTGAAAAAGACGAAAAGTATATTATGGTACAGAACGCCGGAAGTCATATAAAAATTTTTCTGCGTGATATTGTGTATGCCGAGGTGTATAACCGGAAAGTTATTATCCATACACGAAGTACGGATATTGAATACTATGGTAAATTACAGGAATTAAGTGATATGGCAGGAACAGATTTTTTCCGAACACACAGAGCCTATCTGGTACATTTTAAATATGTAGAAAAATATGATGCAACTTGTGTAACTATGAAAAATGGAACTGCATTGATTGCAAAAAAGAATTATCCGGAGTTCGTGAAGCAATATCTGAAGTATAACCAGAGGAAAGGAAATGAAGTCAGATGAGTTTAGTGGAAAGATGCTGGATGATCACATCGAAGTTTTCTGTTATTGCAATTTTGATTATTACAGGAATCTGTTTTGGTGTTTTTGTATATCCATATATGAAAAAGAAAAGGGAAGCTGCTCTGGTCAGTATTGTTTATATTGGAATTATGTCTGTGCTGTATCTGATACCGCAGCAGATTGGCAATTTTTCTGCATATATGCTGGGAGTTGTGGCTGCATTTCTTGTGATGTATGTACAGGACAGAAGAAACATTTATCAGAAAATATTTCTTGCAGTGACATTTTTTTCTATCCGTTGGCTTGCGGTTGCAATGGCAGGCAGAATGGATGATTTTATCACAAAAGCTCTGGTTTTTGGAAATACGATTGCAGGAAGACAATGGCTGCAATATGTACTTTATGCTGGAACGAGAATTCTGGATATTGTGCTTTGTATCGTTTTCCTTGCAGTTGCAATTGGTCTGATCAATAAAGCATATGTATACAAAAATGATGAAATGAGCGTCAAAGAGCTGGTAATGCTTATCATACCTTCTCTCGTGGGAGTTACAGGGTATGGCATTCTACAATATTATTTGAATATTTATGAAAAAGGTACAGGAAAGAGCCTGACAGATACCTATGGATTTTATGGAGCTTTAAGCTTTGTGCATTATTTTATTTCTATCATAGCAATTCTTGTTATGACTACGATGTTTCAAAACTGGAAGGTGGCACAGGAAGAACAGACAGGGCAGGAGCTGGTGTTAAATCAGGTCAGTGACATGAAAAAGCATATCGGGGAAGTGGAAAAGCTGTATCAGGATATCCGCAGCCTGCGTCATGACATGGGGAATCATATACAGATGCTGGAACATCTTGTGGCAGAGAATCATATGGATGATGCAGCAGAATATATGGAGCATTTGAAAAAGGAGTGGAATGAAATATCTCCTGAGATAAAAACGGGGAGTCCTGTCATTGATGTGATTCTGATGGAAAAGTTAAGAGAAGCAAAGGAAAAGCAGATTCGTTTTATATCAGATTTTCATTATCCGGGGGATACGAAATTAAATGCATTTGATTTAAGCGTGATCTTAAACAATGCACTGAATAATTGCATGGAAAATGTAAGTGGAGAAAATCCTTATATCAGTCTCTCTTCTTTTCGGAAAAACAGTATTTTTATGATAACCATAAAGAACAGATATGAGGGAGAGTTAAATTATAAGGACAGTGATCTGCCTGAAACAACGAAATCCGGGAAGGAGCATGGAATTGGACTGCATAATATCCGGAGAGTTGCAAGGATGTATATGGGAGATATATCTTTAGAGCAGGAGAATCAGGAAGTGGTTCTAAGTATTATGTTACAGGTAGAATAAGGACAAAAAGCACCTTCAAGGTGCTTTTTATTTGCTTCACAACAAAAAAAGGGCGGTTCACAACATCGCTGTTTATTGTGAAGAAAGATATGCCGAAAAATCAGTAAAGAGAAATCATGTTGTACAGATTTTTTAGAAAACGGATTTCAGAATTTAAGCTCAAGGAGGCCAATACGATGAGAATCAATGGATTTAGTGGGACAAATACGCAGATAGGAACAATGGGAATGACACAGGGGAATGATTCTGTAAGTAAAAATATTCAGAATCAGATTGCAAATGCACAGCAGAAGCTACAGGATTTATCATCGAATGAAGAAATGTCATTAGAGGATAAGATGAAAAAGCGTCAGGAGATACAGCAGGAGATTAACAATCTCAATCAGCAGTTAAGACAGCACCAGATCGAGCAGAGAAAGGAACAGCAGAGTAAAAATTCGTCATCTATGGATGATATGGTGGCTGGAACAAGCAGCACTTCTAAAAAGAAAGACACCGGATTGTCACAGGCAAGTATGCAGGCGATGATCTCCGCAGATTCTTCCATGAAACAGGCAAAGGTGCAGGGAAGTATGGCAACACAGATACAGGGACGTGCCAGTGTGCTTGAATCTGAAATCAAACAGGATGCCGGAAAAGGAAATACTGAGAAGAAGGAAGAAGAACTGGCAGAGCTGCAGGCAAAGGCACAGTCTGCGACAGCAGCACAGATGTCTACACTTGCAGATGCAAATAAATCAGTAGAAGAAGCTGCAAAAGCGGAGAACAGCAATACAGAAGACACTGCAACAAAGAACAATACTGATAAATCCGAGAAAACACAGGAATCTGCGGGGGCTGCGGCAGAGGAGACAGACAGCGTAAAGAATACGGATATCAAAGGGGAAACACAGGTGACAGTAGAAACACCGACTCTGGAAAATGCACAGAATGCAACACAGCAGGCAGTGTATACACCGATTGATATTCGTTTATAGTTGGTAAAGGAGAATGGTATTATGTCAGAGATTAAGAGTTTTAGTGATTACACAAGTAAATATAACAGCAATGTAGATTATTCCGCATTATTTGGAGGAACTTCCGACAGTTCATCCGTAGGAAACACCAATATGCTTTCTGATTATGCTGCGATTAAAAACGGAAGCTATGGAAAACTTATGAAAGCATATTATGCAAAGCAGGATGCAGAAAAATTATCGGGTAAAGGCGATACTTCACAGAAGCTTACACTGATGAAAACAAGTGCGGATTCCCTGAAAAAATCAGCAGATGCACTAAACGATGCGTCACTCTGGGAAAAAAAGAAAATAAAAAAGAAGGATGAAAAGACCGGGGAAGAAACAGAGGTAGAGGATTATGACTGGGATGCAATTACCAAAAAAGTGAAATCTTTTATTGATGATTATAATGACGTTGTTAAGGAGGCAGGAGAATCCAATACAAAAGATGTTCTTAGAAATGCTTCATGGATGACAGGCATGACAGACAAAACCAGTCATTTACTTTCTAAAATAGGTATTACCATAGGAAAGGGGAATAAGTTGGAGCTAGATGAAGATGAATTGAAGAAAGCAGATATCAGTTCACTGAAAACGGTTTTTACAGGTTACAATTCCTTTGTAGGCAAAACAGCCCAGAAAGCAACTGGTATATCAAATGCTGCGAACCGGGCAAGTGCAACTTATACAAACAATGGTACATATTCTAAAACGAATTCTTCTCTAACGTCAAGTAAGATAGATAAGGAAGTATAGTATGTTAAGCCTAAATGACAAGAAGAAAAATCTTTTGTATTAATTTGTCGGGAAGGAGGAACCAGATGAGTTTTACAGTCAATTTATCCGGTGGAGGTTTACTGATAAATAGATTTAATAGTTCTAATATGTTGAAAAGTACACAGGAAAAATTGCAGCGACAGCAGGAACGGGATAATAAGGTGGCTTTTTTTGAAGCACAAAAAGAAAATTTGAAAAACCGAAAGGCTGACAGTTTGGAAGAAATCTCTGAAAAGCTGGAAATGTTTCATAATTATGAGGATGAAATTGCGGCAGCAAATCAGGAGTATAATAATTCACAGATGTTTCATGTCATGGACGAGGCAGAAGAACATGGCGAAAAGATTGCGGAAGCTGCTGAGAGGAATAAGCCTAAAACAGAAGAAGAACGAAAGGAAGAAATGGTGGATGAAGCTCTTGGAACAGAGGAAAACAAGGGCATGATGTCTGAAATCATGGACGAACTTTCGGAGACAACCGAAGAAATGACAGAGCAGATGACGGAAAAAACTGTGGAGAATATGGAAGAACTTCCAGACGAGGTTTTGCAGGAGCAGCTTGCTACAGATAGTTTAGAGGCAGCAGAAATGGTACAAACAGACACAATTAAAAGGTATGTGCCGATTGATATTAGAGTCTAATGGTATTTATCTGGGAAGGAAACAGCTATGAAGATTTACAATAATACAAATATTACATATTCTGCAATCGAACATAACAGCAGGGAAAATACAAAGCAAAATGTTCCGGCAGATTTAGAAAAGAAAATGACACAGTATACAGATACACTTTCCATTTCCAAAACAGGGCAGGAGAGCTTTCGACATTTATCTTCTGTCAGTTCTATGGATTATCAGAACCGTTTTGAGAAGGAAGTGACGGATATATTTGTCAAAGAAGATACAGAGAGTGTAAAAACTGATTCCTTTGAACATCATGTAAACAGAATGGCAGAAGCATATAACAAAATGAAAAACAGCATTGAAGAAAAATATGCGGAACAAGATTATGAGCCGGAGTATTATGTGACAGAATCGGGCAAAATTGAGGAATTAACCAAAGAAAAAGAACTGGATATGCTGAATCAGGCATATGAAAATCACAGTAATTTTATGGCAACTTCAACAGAAATCTGGTCAGAATTACAGGATTTTACCCCATCGGTAGTTTACCATAAAGGAAGTGAACAGACAGCAAATGAACAGAACATAGGTGAGAATCAGGAGAATACTGCAAAATCTAAAGAAAAGGGGGTTATCCAAAATTCGGCATATCAGGCATTTTTATCCGCCATCAAGTCGGATAACCAGAAATTATCGCAGCAGTATTCGGGTGACTGGAAAGATTTAAGGCTAAATCTGAATGTATCAGATGGTGATCGGAAAATGCTTAATGGTATTTGGGATTATTATGCTAATAAAAGGTAATGAAAGC
This sequence comes from Bacteroides galacturonicus, assembly GCF_003096855.1. Taxonomy (NCBI): domain Bacteria; kingdom Pseudomonadati; phylum Bacteroidota; class Bacteroidia; order Bacteroidales; family Bacteroidaceae; genus Bacteroides; species Bacteroides galacturonicus. The sequence continues at coordinate 444,495 of NZ_QEOA01000003.1, forward strand.
TTTGTCATACGAAAGGAGATGTTAGTATGGCAGTTACAGGTGTAAACAATTACTCTAATATTTACACAAATGCTTATACCGGTAATATACGGAAAAATAATGCTAAGGAAACCACAGAAAAGCAGGTTGTGGAGCAAACAGAAGATGTAAAGACAGGGACAACCCGAAAAACTGCAGCGGATGAACTTTCCTATCTTTCTAAAAAATTTGACAATTATAGTTTTGTATCAGCAAATTATAGTCCGGGGATGAAATATGGTAAATCAATTACCACGAATGTAGCGATTTCTCCTCAGTTTTTAACAAAAATGGCAAATGATTCAGACTTAGAAGATGAGTACATAAAAGAAATTGGTAACATGAAAAAATTAGATGAGCAGTTTGCAAAGCAACAAGCAGATATTGGATGGAGAGTTGAACAGGGATGGGCAATAGATAAAGATGGAAATATTAGTTCATGGGCAATAGGACATAAAGATTCAAAAGTAAAATCGTTTCTTCAGAATATGAGTGAAAAAGCCGAAGAAATCCTACAGAAGCAGTTGGAAAAAGCAAAGGATACAAAGGAAGAAAAAGAAGTATTCTCGATGAAAAAGCATAAAGAAGTTTCAAAAAAGAACAATGTCGATTTGAAGGTGTAAATAATCAGATTCGAAGTATTATGCAGAAAAAATGCATAGCATTGAGGGAGCCTTGCGTATGTCAGATGAAATCAATGCCCAGTTCGGATTTGAAAGAGTATTCGGTAAGACTAACGGCAATGCAGATACTGATACAAAAATTACAAAATTTGGCATCTCTTTTAATAGTGACGGAACTACCACATTCTTTGCAGAGTTAGAAAAATCATCAGCCAGTCAGAAAGAATATCTTGAAAAGCTTCAGGAAAAGAAAGCTGAGGAGAAAAAAGAGGCAAAGAAAAAGGATCAGTCCAAGCAAATCGAAGTAAGAAAAACTACGGTTCAGGCAAATTCAAAAGAAGAACTTTTGGATAAGATCAAAAATATTGACTGGGATTCTACCAAACCGGAGGAGAATAAAATCGGCGGAAGATTTAATTTTTTAGTTTAATGGATTCAGATGAAAATAGAAGCAATTTCATAAAATCTTACATACACACTTGACAATACCCCTCTGAAGAAGGCGTAGGTCAGGCAATTGTAAAATGCGGTCTGCCAAGAGAGGAACTTTTCATTACCACAAAGATCTGGATCAGCAATGCAGGATATGAAAAAGCAAAGGCTTCGATTGAGGAATCCTTGAAGAAACTGAAAACAGACTATGTGGATCTGCTTTTGATTCATCAGCCATTTGGCGATTATTACGGAACATACCGTGCAATGGAGGAAGCCTATAAAGCAGGCAAGGCACGTGCAATCGGCGTTTCAAACTTCTATCCGGATCGTTATATCGATATTGCACATTTCGCAGAAGTTGTTCCTGCGGTAAATCAGGTGGAAACACATGTGTTCCAGCAGCAGAAAGTGGCTCGTGAATATCTTGCAAAACATAATACACAGATTATGAGCTGGGGACCGTTTGCAGAATGAAAAAATGATTTTTTCAATACTCCGGTACTGAAAGAAATCGGAGCAAAATATGGAAAGAGTGTAGCTCAGGTGGCACTTCGTTTCTTGCTTCAGAATGGCGTTGTTGTGATTCCAAAATCAACGCACGAAGAACGAATGCAGGAGAATTTCAATGTATTTGATTTTGTGCTGACAGAAGACTAAATGAAGCAGATCGAGGCACTTGATACTGGAAAGAGTTTATTCTTTTCCCATTATTCACCAGAAACAGTGGAATGGTTTATGAGTATTGTGTAACAAAGTAGCTTCATAAAGGCAAAAGCGTATTGTGGTTTATACGACCGGCAATACGCTTTTGCTGTATAATAGGATAAGAAAATTGTTATACGGAAAGGATAAGAAAATGAAGGAACAGAATCATCCGAATGTGATTAAAATTCGAAATGCACATGTTCATAATCTGAAACATATTAATGTGGATATTCCACTAAATAAGCTTGTGGGAATTGCCGGAGTATCCGGTTCCGGGAATCCGAAGTACATTTGGAACCGGATCGGAACTGTTAAACACATTATGACTGATGTTTTCAAGACTTGCAAATCACAGTTCAAAACTTTATAATTCTAAGGAATCTTCAGCATCTACCCACATCTGCAAATTTTCATCAAGATATAACCTTGCATATTCTAGTGGCTCATCAATTGCAAGCGATGTCAAAGCACAATCAGATCCAGGTGTGGTTTTTAAATTCTTTTCGGCTTCCCAACAATCAATACGGAGTATATAGCCTGCACTGGTATAAACATCAATGCTGTTTTGATTAGGATTGTATTCTGCAAATATTGTTCTCATCGTATCGAATCTCCTTATCATTCAATCATCAGTAAAAAAATCAGAAGCATTTCAATCAGTTCACTATGTCAGTTTTATTTTGTTTTATATAATTTTCTTTCCCTTATTTTTTCCCTTATCAGAGTTCATAAACTCGTATGGGAAGATATAACATAAGGGAAAGCCTAAGGGAAAGCTCACCTGCGATAAACTTAGTGTTTTCAAGGGCTTGTAAGGAATTTGATAACATAATATAATAATTATTAAATCCCTTAGAATATGTGAAATCTCAATTCAAGTTTGCAAAACTGACCAAAAATACAAACAGTTCGTAAAATATGTATTTTAAGGGGGATTACGAAAAATTATACCATTTTGTGCAAATCCACATATTTAATAGAAAGATTCACATAAAGATTATTGAGAATACAGTATTGTGCCCTTAGAAAAAAGTACTATATTAAATTAGTCTGATGAATTCGGACTTGAGTATAAATAATAATATGATTAAAGAGTCAAAAGGTATCATAAGATAGGAGGAAATAACAAACTATGTCTTCAAAAAAAGGTGCGATGAAAAAGAAATTGGAAAACATGCATTTGGGTAAAAGAATCAACTATGGTTACAAAATGGTTATTACCATGATGCTTATTTCGGGACTGCTTTCGATTGCGGTCATTGGTGTGTTGTTTTTCAATATGTTAAACTATGTAAACAAGGTAAATGCTTCTGATCAGGCGGTTAAGGTATGTAGAATAAATGTAACTGCAGCGGCAAGAAATGTAAGAGAGATGGCACTTAATCCTGACAAGTCTACGTATGAAGATTATGAGCAGGGTGCAAAAACTTTGCTAGAGGATATTGATGTGCAGTTAAAAACAATAAAAAAAGCAGGTATCGTTCCTGAGGATCAGTATAATGAATATTCAAAGGCTCTTTCTGACTGGGCGAATACCGGATACTCAATCATGGATAAGATTAAAGCCGGACAGAAGGATGGGGCTGTTGATCAGATTATCAATGAGTGTACACCAAAGTTAAATAAAACTGTTGAGCTTGCAAAGGAAATCGACAAGCTGACTGACGAAAGAAGCCTTCAGGCAGTTGTAAGTACATACGTATGTGCTGCAGTCGGACTCATAGTCATCATTATCTGTCTGACATGTGCATGGCGGTTGACAAAGAGAACAGGAAAGATCGTGCTTGATACAATCCTTGAGCCGTTATATGCAATCGAGGATGTGGCAAAGGAGCTGACAGAAGGAAATCTTCACAGCACACTTGAGTACCATTCAGAGGATGAAATCGGTAGATTGGCACACAGCATGAGAAAGTCTATCCGTATTCTCGGCTCATATGTGGAAGATATAGACAGGTCGATGAAGCTCTTTGCGGACGGACATTTTGATGCACAGCCGGAAGTAGAGTGGAGAGGCGATTTTGTAGGTATTTTACAGTCATTTATGGAATTTGAAAAAAGTATGGCAGTCACCATAAATGGAATCCAGCATGTATCAAGCGAGGTTTCAAGTGCGGCAGAGCAGGTAGCTGCAAGCTCAAATGACCTTGCAGACGGTGCAACCAATCAGGCTGCGGTTGTAGAGGAACTGACAGCGACAGTTGCGGGAGTTTCAGAGCAGGTGGAGCAGAATTCAAAGAGTGCAAAGGAAATCAGTGGAAAAGTGGATGAGCTTGGAGGTGCAATTTGGGAAAGCAATGGAAAGATGCAGGAGATGGTTGCAGCTATGCATGAAATAAACGAAGCCTCTAAACAGATAGATCAGATTATATCAACTATTAATGAGATTGCATCACAGACCAACCTGCTTGCATTAAATGCTTCTATTGAGGCGGCAAGGGCAGGGGAGGCAGGAAAAGGCTTTGCGGTTGTGGCAAATCAGGTAAATATTCTTGCCGATCAAAGTGCACAGGCTGCAAAGGAATCAGCTGCGCTTATAGAGGCATCTGTGCAGGCTGTTGAAAAAGGCATGAATATTGCAGAGCAGACAGCCTCACAGCTTGAAGAAGTAGCAGAGAACTCTAAGGTGATTACAAAAGAGGTGATTAATATAGCTGATACACTTGAGACCCAGACCAGTGAGATCAAGCAGATTAACGAAGGAATTGAGCAGATCAATGATGTTGTACAGACCAATTCAGCAACATCACAGGAGTGTGCGGCTGCGAGCCAGCAGATGAGCAGTGAATCAGAAAATCTGAGTGAAATGATAGCGAAATTCAAAATCTCAGACATTGAAGAGTAATATAATGGAAGGTGAATTTTGATGATGGCTTTTGATGCATATAAAATACTTGACGAGCGGGAAGCAGGAAGTATGATTGACTTAATTGCACCTTGTATGGATGATTATCTGTATATTATAGATTTGAAGAATGATACACTGAGGATATCACAGTCAGCGGTAGAGCGTTTTATGCTTCCTGATAAATTTATGAATAAGGAAACAATTACAGGTGACGAATTTATGGATATTTTAGACAGAAAATAATGTAGTTAATTAGATAATCAATGTCATTTAGATAAGAAAAATAGTTAGTAGTTCTGAAAAATTGAATTATTTTATATAAAGGAGCGGACAAATTCTCATTTACAGGGAGCGGAAGATTGAGCTGGATAAAATACCCAGCTCAATCTTCCACATGGAATACATCTTCGACCAGCATATTAAAGTACTTTGATATCCGCAGCATAAATTCGGCAGATGGGGTGCTGTCCCCACGTTCTATCCTGCCGACAGTTTTGGTGCTGTATCTGATAGCAGCGGCAAGGTCATCCTGGTAAATGCCACGCTGTTCCCGGATTTCTCTGATATTATTAGTAACCGCCATAAAAATCCCTTCTTTCAGTTCTATAGATATTTTCTTATTTTCAATTATGCAAAATAATGTGTCTAATAAAAAGGACTTGCAATTTTATCAGCAATGTCCTGTGATAGCAGAAGCATTAGATTTTCCAAGAACTTTTCCAAATATGTCTAAGCGGTCGTTTTCTCCAACCTTGATAGGTGCATACTTTTCATTAAGCGAGATAAGGAAAATTCCGTCTTTATCGTTTTGTAATTTCTTGATGTAGGCTTCTCCGTTTAGAGCGAATATGCCGATTTCTCCATTAGCAACAGATTCCTGTTGTAATACCCATGCAATCTGACCATCGTGGAATTCAGGTTCCATACTGTCACCACTAATGCGGACACCGAAAGTAGTATCTTCCGGCAGGATAGATTCATCTATGCGTACAGTCTCTTTCGGTCCGTCTACAAGGAAGTTACCGGTTCCGGCTGATACGGCATTTTCAAAAATATCAATGCTACGGAATGGAATTTCATTAAGAATAAGAGAATATTCATATGTATTGAAAATGTGATTATGTGTGAGAAAACAGAATTGAATCTGGCAAGGAGATTTCTTAGCTTATATTATGGCACCATGTAAAAATATATCTTTTTATATATTAATCAGTTTGAAAATGACTTGTTAAGGTGTAGTAACAAGCCATTTTTTTTGTTACTGTGGTAACAAAATTTCTGATGAATATATGGATGTTACATACCTAAAATTTTAAGTGTAACAAAACATCTAATTAAAAGGACATATTGTAACAAATCTGATATAATAACTATATTGTTTTTAGGATAGGTGAATACGAATGAATTCTAATAGTGACAATCCAAAGGTAGGTAAGGATTTTCAAAGAAAAGTATTATCAATTGCTCAGAAAACATTTAATATGCCATTTGATGAGGAGAAAGTTGTGCCTGTAGGCAATCCGCCAAAGGAACATAAATTTGATGTTGTGTCAGCAGATGGAGACATTATTATAGAATGTAAGTGTTATACATGGACAAATGGTGGAAATGTTCCAAGTGCAAAAATGTCTACTCTTAATGAAGCTGTTCTTTATTTAAGGAGTGTTAATTATAATGCAAGGAAAATACTGGCAATGAAGAAAGATGTTAGGTTAAGGACAGGTGAGAGTCTTGCGGAGTACTATTGCCGTATCTACGGACATTTATTAGAAGATATTGAAGTTTGGGAAGTAGCTGAAGAAGGAATTGTCAATATAGTAAGGAAGAAGCAGATAAATGATAGTGAAATGTCCTAAGTGTGATTCAGAGAATGTAGCACCAATATATTATGGAATACAACCTGACAATAATGAAATCAGAGAATTAATTGATAACAATAAAATAATATATGGTGGTAGCATTATGCTTGATGACCAGCCGCACGAAGATTATGGATGTCAGGAATGCGGATACAGATGGTCGCTAGATTTGTTGCCGGGAATGTATATTAAGAAAATACGCTTTAAGGTAGAAGATTTCGGGTTAGGAACAATAGATATGAAAAGAAGATATGTGTATGAGATATATCCGGATGGTAGGTGGATTGAATATACATATCAAGGAGAATCTAATCGTTACACATACAAAGACATATGCGTAACAAAAAAAGAGAATGTATTAAGATTATACAATAAATATCAAAAGTTATTTGGTGCACCATTATGGAAAAAGAATATTATGGAAGCACAAGTTTGCGACGGATATGGATATACCTTGCAGATTACTTATAAGGATGGAAGAAAAAGAGTAATTGAAGGCGATATTGGCGGTGGTACAATTGACGGTATAATGGGAAATTATTTAAAGAAAATATTTGGGAGAAATTACGATGATTAAAACTGTTCTAGGTGATATAACAAAAATAGATTATGTTGACGTTATAGTAAATGCAGCAAATAACAGTCTCTTAGGTGGTAGCGGTGTTGATGGAGCAATTCACAGGGTAGCAGGTCCTGATCTTTTAAAAGAATGTAGGATGCTTCATGGATGTGAAACAGGAGAAGCAAAGATTACCAAAGGCTATAATCTGCCATGTGATTATATTATACATACAGTCGGACCTATATGGAGAGGCGGAAAGGATAATGAGGAGCAGTTGCTTGCCAGCTGTTATTATCATTCGCTTAAACTTGCATTGGAAAAAGGTATAAAAAGAATAGCGTTTCCATCTATATCAACAGGTGTTTATGGTTTTCCTGTTAAACTGGCAGCACACATTGCTGTAAATGTTGTGGCAAGATTTGAGCAGGAATTTCCAAAGCAAATAGAAGAAATATATTTTGTTCTGTTTGACAGAGATACAGAAGCAGCATATGAAAAAGAAGTTGATAAGCTATATTAAATGGAGTAACAGATGATAGAAAAAGTAGTATTCATGAACATGTGCATGATTAGTGATAATAAAGGAAATGTACTGGCCTTGGATAAAGTGGGCAAGAATTATTCTGGTACGACTTTCCCAGGTGGTCATGTAGAGGCAGATAATGCATTCAGATGTGCCTATGGAATGTCTACAAACTATAACAGAAGAAGGAATTATAGCAAAGATACAGTAAGATTTTAAGTGAGGGAATAAGGAATGGGAAGAGCATCAATTAAAGAGAATAAGAATGTATACCAGTTAAAAAGAGAGGAGCTAGGACTTAGCCGAGAAAAGGCAAGTGAACTTTTAGAGTGCGTGCCTCCAGAGAGAATTGAAAAATAGACAGTGAGAAGGTGCTGCCACATCCGGAAGAAGTACTCATAATGGCTGATAAGTATAAATCACCGGAATTGTGTAATTATTATTGCTCAAATCAGTGTCCAATTGGACAGCAATATGTTCCAGAGATTAAAATGAAAGAGCTCCCTCAGATTATACTTGAAACGGTAGCTTCTCTTAATAAGATGAACAAGAAGCAGGAACGCCTCATTGAGATTACAGCTGATGGTATAATTGATAACGACGAATTAGATGATTTCATATATATTCAGGAGGAATTAGAAAAAATATCGGTAAATGTTGAAACACTTCAGTTATGGTCAGAAAGAATGTTGGCTTCTGGAGCTATTGATGAAGATTCATATAATAAAAGAAAATTACAAAGGAGTAATAACTAATATTTCTGTAAGATAAGCTGTATTTGATGGCTGTGTCGAGCGGATAGCCTATAATGTTGATTTTGACTATGCATTTTTAGCTAATGCAGGAATTAGGTTTAAACATGGTACTATAATATACGATCCAATGATAGAATTTGCTAAGATATATGGAGAATGAAACAATTATTATGGTAACCATACATATCAAAAGCTAACAAATGCGGCATGTTATTATGGTTATAATTTTGATGAGTTGGCTCACGATAGTTTAGAGGATGTCAAAGCGACATTAGTTGTTTATAATGCGCTTAAGAAAAAATTGCCTTCATATGTGTGGATGTAAACGCAGTTGTTAAACAAAGAAAAAGAGGTAATATTTGAAAGTGATGATGTTACGGAAGTTATTGATAAGGTAAAAGAATTATTTGGTCAATGCGAAAGGAATATGATTAACAATCACATCAAAAGTGGTTTGAATTTTGAATATTTTATTTGCTAAAATAGAAATTGTTAGGTTAGATAATATGGGGATTTCTGTATTACCAATATAATGACTTTGAAAAATCGGAATTTGTGGAGAGATTTCTTGAACTTTCCTTATTTTACTGGCTTTTTAGCCCCTTAAATAGTGAAATGATATGTATTTTCCCTTATTTTTGCCCTTATGCGGAATCAGCAAGGAAAATAAGGGAATTTTTTATTTAGTCGTTGCCTGCTACTTTATCAAGAAGTCTGGCAGAGTTCCGCTTTGCTTTTCTTGTAGAGTGGGCATAGACGTTCATTATGGTACTGACATCAGAGTGTCCTAACAGTTCCTGCACATCTTTTGGGGCAGCTCCGTTTGAGAGGAGGTTGCTTGTGTAGGTGTGTCGCAACTGGTGAAAATGGAAATTCTCAAATCCGTCCAATCGTTTCGCAACTGACCGGCAGACAATGCTGAGTGTGCTTGGCAGTTCCAGACATCCGTCCGGTCTCAGGCAGACAAAGGAGATTTCCTTGTAATCTGCCGGGATTTCTTCGGTTCCGTCCAGATGATAATATTCATAATATACTCTGCTGACGGAGCAGATGCAGGAAGAACTCGACCAGAAAGACCGGACTATCCGGGAACTGAAAGTGCAGCTCGACGAATCGCTGACCTTGAACGAGAAGTTAAACAGCGAGAACAAAACAGAGAACATTCAAGCCTTAAAGAACGACTTGAGGAAAACAAAAGAATTGTTGCAGAGCGAGAAAGAGAAAACACACACCGTCCAAGCCATGATAGAGGAATGTCGAGATAAGCAGAGACAGGCAGAACAGGAACGGGATTATGCACTCTCCCATCAGAAAAAAGTAGAGATACCGGTTGAAAAGCCGGTACTCTATCAAAAGTGCGGGAATTGTAAACAGACAGCTTATCTGAAAGCTAAGGAAAAGTATGATATGCAGAGGGAAAAACTGGCAGGCAGATATAAAACAAAAACAGCCATGTATGAAGCATTGATGTTTCTGCTGATATGGTATTCCGTATCAACTACTCTTTTTCAGATGATACGGTCAAAAATATTTATTTCTGATTGCGTGGTATTCTTTGATACAATCGCAACTTTCACACAGACCATTGCTGGCTGGGTTGTACTGGCAGGAAAGAACGTGGCACAGATTAGTGATGGAATATCCAATCCTGTCGTTACTGGAATTATAAACTGGCTGATAAGAATATTGATTTGCGGTGGATGTCTGGTGGGTGTGGGAATACTTTTGGCATTCATCGAAATAAAGATTGCAGGGCTATATAAGAAATACTGTTGGGATATGATTACCATAATGGTGATACTTGTAAGTATGGCAATAGCTATCTACTTTGGGGATTGGATAAAGGAAGTATTGCCAATCAATCTGCTATTTCTCTTATTATTCGTGCAACTGGTATATGTTGGAATCAGGTGGTATGTAAAGGGATGGCGGGAAAACAGAGGTTATGTTTAAAAATAAAAAAATTGTCTGAGACGCAGCGAAGTAAATAAAATGAGTAGTATTATAAGAAGTCAGCAGTGCGTGAATAAACTGCTGGCTTCTTTTTTGATAGATACAGTCACTCCCAGAGAGTGTGCAGGATAGTAAAGTAATAATATCAACATGACGATATAGAAAATGCAGGGAAGCATTGTATTTCAAAGAGTTTGAGATACAGTGCTTCTGCGTTTCTATAGGAGATAGTCGTTCTATGCGAAAAATAGTCATTTGATGCGAAGAATGATCGAGCGGAAGATTTGTTTGATATAATAAAGAGTGCTAGGTGAGACTTGTATGGTTTACAGGCATGAGAGAAATCAAAGACAGGAATGAAAAATATGAACATTATTATTTGTGATGACAGGATAGATGACAGAAAAAATCTGTCAGATTTGCTGTCAGACTATGGTGAAAAAAAGAATTATGAGTTTGCTATTACAGAATATGATTCTGGAGAACAGTTATGCGAAGAACAATCGGCTTTGGAAGCGTGTCAGCTATTATTTCTGGACATCAATATGCAGGGGATGGATGGGCTGAAAACAGCTATGAGGATTAAAGAAAAATATCCAAAACTTCCGGTTGTGCTGGTGACGGCATACATGAATTACGCACTGGATGGATATAAGGTGAAAGCAAGCCGTTTTCTGCTGAAAGATAACCTTGCAGATACTATAGAAGAATGTATGGATGATTTGATAGCAGAAATTAATAAAAACCGTAGGATTCTCGAATTTCGTTTTGTGGAAGGAACGATAAAACTTTATGCAGATGACATCATTTATATAGAAACAGAACTTCACAAAAATGTATTTTATACTGAAAAAGGTACGTTTCAGATTTATAAAAAACTGGATGAACTGGAAAATGAATTCAAGGATATGGGATTCGTGCGGGCACATCTAAGTTTTCTTGTAAATATGAGGTACATCACAAAAATCAGCGGTTATGTGATGACACTTACCACGGGAAAAAAGATTCCGGTTCCCAAGGCACGATATGCACAGGTAAAGAGGGAATATATGCTGTATAAGGGAGAAGAATAACATGACATTCTGGGTATTGACATTTATTGCGGAAATGCTGGAAGTAAAAGGAACGCTATACTTTTTTGATACTTTTATGGAAAAAAGAGATGGCGGATATAGGAACAGATATAGATTTTTTGTTTATTGCGGAGTGCTTTATCTGGTAGCAGTCACAGGGGCATGGATTGGAATGTTAAAATGTATCCCGATTATACTGGTTATGTCTTTCCTGAATCTGGCTTATTATGAAGTTTCCTTCCGGCAGAGTTTTTTGTTTTCAATCATCAACTATACAATGCTTGTATTGATTGATTATGTGACTGTTTTGCTGGGAAGAGGAGGTTCAATCCAAGAAAAATGGTTTTTACAGGCACTGATATCAAAGACGGTTTTTATCATTCTGATGTTGTTTATCAGAAGATTTAGCAAGACAAGAAAAAGCTGCGGTCTGATTACAGGAAAAGAATGGTTACAGTTTTTCTGTGTTCCTGTATTTACGGTGGTCGGTTTCATTCTTATGTTTTATTCAGAAAACGATGATATGCAGAATGTATTTTTATTTCTTTCGGTGGGGCTGGTTGCGATTAACCTTATCCTTATGGAGTTCATGCAGAATACCATTGAAAAAGAAGAGAGAATAAAAATTGCGGTACTTACGGAACAAAATCAGAAAAATCGTATTGCAGATTATCAGGACCGGGAAGAAATCTATGAGCGTCAGCGAAGAAAAATGCACGATTATAAAAATCAGCTTTCCACGATCCAGACATTGATAAAGAATGGACACACAGATGAGGCACTTTCCTTTACGCAGAAGCTGACAGAGAGCATAGCTGTCGAGATGTCGGCAATCAACACAAATCATCCGGTGGTCAATGCTGTTTTAAATCAGAAGTACCGCAGCATGCAGGAGAAACACATAGCAGTGATCCTAAAAGTAGGGGATCTGCAGGAGATCTGTCTGGAGGAGGAAGAGATTGTTATCCTGCTCTCCAATTTACTAGATAATGCAATCCGGGAGAGTGAAAAGGTACTGAAAAATACCGGAAAAGCGGTCATTCATCTGAAATTAGAGTGCGAAGATCATAAACTGATATTTGCGATAAGAAATCCGGTGACAGAAAAGGTGGAAATTGAAAATGATACGATAAAGAGCAAAAGAGGGGATCATCACGGTATTGGATTGTTAAATGTAAAAGCAGTTGTGGATAAATATGGCGGTGATATGGTGCTTTCCTGCGATGAAAATGAATTTAAGGCAGTGGTCATCTTGTAAAGAGATGGTCTTTGTGTGCGTAATATGGTCGTTTGATGATATGGGGCTAGGAGAACAGGTTATTTTATCCGATAAAGGAAATAGAGAAACTGAGCAGATTATTAACATTGGAAAAGTTATAATTTTTTGGAATAGAGATGGGAGGATGTTTTATGTCAAAGATTACAGATTATGCTTTTTTAAAAAAAACATTCGGGACATCAGGAGTAAATGTAATAGGCAGTTTTCAGTTGTCTCAGTTGAACAGCAGTTCTGTTCAGTCCCAGTTAAAAGCTGCCGGGATTGGGAGACATTGTAAGACCAGATCAGTCAATACCACAGGCAGCATAAGTACTACTTAAGATAGCATTACAAATCCAGACCCTTGCCGGGATTCAGAGTTTATCTGGATTCGGGCAGGGGTCTGGAAAAGAAACCCGTAAACCAGATGGAGTGTGGAGTGCACTACATCAGCACTAAGACCAACTGATAAAGCAGGGGAGGCGTCCACTGAAAAGAGTCCCTGCAGCAAAGGAAGGTCAGTAACAATCAAAACAAACAAGAGCTGTAGCTGGCAGTAGTTCTCTCCGTAGGGCATGACCCTGTTTGAAAGCTTAGCCGGCACTCAGTGTATGAGCAGATGGGACGAAGGAAGTTGGCACATGATGCCATTAGACACAGAAGGTTCATCATCATAGTAGAACAGAGGAATTATAGCCTTTATAAAGCAATGGATGCTTTATTTGGTGTACCTGTTTTCAGCTATTCAGTACTTGATACAATGAATGTTCATGCACTTTAGCACTTGTTATGAGGTAACTGTTTAAAGAAAAAGTCCAAAAATCAATGATTTGGGGCTTGAAATTAATGAAAGGATGGGTTATAGCTATGCAGATTAGTGGATATTCCAGTGCCGCAATGTTGGCATATCGTTCTTCTGGTATGAAGCAAAAAGCAGGCACAGTGAAAATGCAGGATTTTTCTCAGATGGTACAGAACACAAGCGCACAGGCAACAAGCCAAACAGATAAGACAGCGGCGACAAAAGAAGTCTCCGAAGTTGATGAGATGGCAGCGTTCAAGTAGGAAATCTATGAGAAACTGGCTGAAATTGATAAAATGAACTCCTCGGCTATTTTGTCCAATTCTGTACATATCACAGAAGATGGATTCAAAAGAATGAAGGAAGATCCAGAATACCGTAAGGAAATTATGGATTGGCTTCGTGCAGATGCAAGAGCTTCTCATGGGGTTCCTATTGCTGCCCATGTTACAACAACAATTACAGGGTCTGGAGCAACCAGCTATGGTATGAATGTTTTTGATAATGATAGTGCGGCGACAAAAGCATCCAAACAGCAATGGGCTGATAAGAAAGCAGAAGGTTCGTTTTATCATTCTGATCGTACCTATGCTGACCGTAGAGCTGCACAGCGTAAGCGGGACAGCGAGTATGTGGCAAGTGAACGCCAAAAGCGGGAACTTATGCAGAAGATGATACTGGAAAAGCATATCGACCAAAAGGCACAGCGACAATTACTCGATCAGAAAGCTCTTGCACAGAATGTAGTTGACCAGAAGTATGTTCAAGATTACTTGCTGGGAATGCAAGAAAGTAAAAGCTGGAACATTTGAGTATAAATAAATTCATTTATACTTTTATGGTCTATTCAGAGCCATGTAAAGATTATCAAATGAGCGTCGAATGCTTGCATTCGTAAGAGCAATTGATAATCTTTATAGGGCGAAGTCACCACATGAGCAAAAGAAAAGCCTCGCAGAGGCGGTTTTGCGAATGGGGTTCTGAATAGTTACCTTTTATGTAATAATTATGGAAAGGAGATACCGCTACAGGGGGGATTGGTAGTAAACCGTGATCCAAAGACAGGGTTAAATTATTTGTCGATAAAGGGAAATGAGGCACAAGGAGTTTCGGTAATCATAACATCCGATAAAGATATAGAGACGCTGAATAAATTAGCTGATGAATTTCAAAAATATCCGGTAAGTTCACAGCTGTCTACGGCAGAATTATATGCTTTACTTGAGATATCAGGAAATCTGAAACGTGAAAAAGATGGTTTTACATTTTTGACTCCGAATGGAATTACATATATTCCGTATGACGGTGATTCTAGCAAAGCATGGGAAATTGATATGTCGGGTTCCTGTTATGCTACTGCCAGAAAATGTTTAGCGGCAGAAAATGATTGTGCAGACATAAGTACATGGACGAAAATTTTGAAAGGAATAAAGATATATTATGGTGATAATTATGGCACCACTCAGACAAATAATGTATATAAAGTTGATGATTTAGGCAGATATTATATGTTTGCATAAGATATATATACAAGTATGAAACTATAAAAATATAGTATGTTTTATGTGGTAAAAATATTGTATTTATGAGACTTTTGGTATTTCACAAATACCTAAGAAAAAATAAAGTAGAGGAGTGTGTATATTATGAATATTGATTACAGTCAGTTTTACAGAGGAACAACGAATATTCCTTCATATGGGAACGGTACATATAAGAAAGATACCCTTGTAAAGTATGAATTTAACACTACGGATGAACATGGCAACAAGGTTATGGACAAGATGTCGAGGGAAGAAACCCTGCAGGCGATGAAGGACATTGGTTCGCAGTATGGAGATGCTGTCATCGTGGAGTTTTCGGGAGATGGAATGGCTGCACTTGTGGAAAACAAGAAAGGCATAGTGGACGAGAATGTAACGAAAGAGCAACGGGAAGCAATGGAAGCGAGGAATGCAGCGTTCCAAAAAGAAATCACGCAGGTTGATAATACTTTAGAACTTCCGGCATATTCCGGGATGTACGGTGCGGACAAGGCGGTTGCATCTGCGGTGGAGAATTGCAGCAAAGAGGAGCAGGGATTTGTATATGATATCATCCGTCAGAATTTCCTTGTCGGAAATACTGGCTCTATGACAGAGGAAGAACGGCAGGCAAATATTTCACTTGGTATGAAAAAAGCGGAATATGCGGCAGAGAATTTTATCCCGGAAGATAGCAGAAAATCATTTTTGGAAGCGATGGAGTCTATCGCAAAGCTTGCAAGCGCAGGAAAAGCCGACAATAACGGAAATATGGACTATGGAGTACGGAAAGGTACATATCTTGGACATGGCAGCAATCTTGTAAAGACTACAAATGCACTTGATATGATGAGGACGATGGACAGCAGTGCATACGCGGAATATCAGAAGATTAGTAAAGAAAGCAGCAATGAGGACAGACAGCTTAATGCGTTAAAATACTTTACAAATTGGTATGAAGGGGCAGTGAAAAAGAATCCTTCGATGGTTGATAATTACGAAAAGCAGTCGGAGGAATATGTGGAGAAAAATGTAAAAGATCAGAAGCTGGATGCAACTTTTTCAGATATAAAGACAGAGAATAAAGCAGCTTTTCTTGAAAGTCTGAAAGTGTTCCAGAATAATAATCCTAATTTTCTTTCATCTATCATAAATCGGGAGCTGGCATCTAAATTTTGGAGCATTTGATAAACGTAAATTGGAAAAGTTATAATTGCTCGGAAAATGGAAGATAACAACAATAAAGTGTAGAGTGTGCCTTTCACATAGGGACACTTGTTACAAGCAATATTGTAAATGATACAAGCAAATATGATGAATACAAAGAAAAGGCTCAAATGTTTGATACAAAATATCAGAAAACCGCAGTATCAATAATGGAGCAGGCTAAAGAGAAGTTTTTGGTAGTCTTTAAAAGTATAAATTACAAACAAGGAACAGCAACAAGCATACTATCGGATATTATGAAAAAGTGCTGATAAAGGAGGATTAAAAATGGCTATTAGTGGAGTAGGACAGAGTTATTATCAGAACAATGTTGCAACAACGAAAAGTACAAAGAGCGTAAACAGCATGGGAGAAACGGGCAATACAAAGGAACTATCAGAAGCGGAAGAAATGGCGATTTTCAAAAAGGAATTTTATGCTGAAATTGATAAGATACCCAGAAATAGAACTATAACCAATGTGGCTATCAACATATCAGAGGAAGCATTTAAGAATATGAAAGATGATCCGGAGTACAGGGAAAAGATATTATCAGCACTTAAACGTGACTTAACTTCATCCTTTGCACCGTTGGAAGCTTCTATGGTGCTCACTGTAGGAGCTACTGCTAAAGATTATAGGGGCGATTCATGGTCTGGTGTTAATAATCAATCGGAATTTTATGCTCGTTCACAAAACAGTTTTTATAAAAAGACAAGCAACAAGAAAGATAGACAAAAAGAGCTTTTGGAAGAATATCTGGAAAAACGGGCGCAGGTTAAAAAACAGCAGCAGGAAATGTTGAATGAAAAGATTGCAAAGCAGGAACAGGAAAGAAGCCGATTATTACGGTCGTGGAACAATGAAAGGCTGTTGTCAAAAGCGTCTAATGCTTATGAAGCAAATGCTATGACGGAAGCGGTTACGGATAGTGCTTTTTCGCTTGGATAGTGATTTTAAGTAAGGAGAAAGAGATATGTCAATTACATTTTTAAGTCATCCTATTCATTTGCCGGATTTTTCCATGTTTGATAGGGAATATTTGGGAAAACAGGAAAGCCAAAATGAAGACCAGAAGGTGTTTCATAAGGATACTTTAGAGGTTTCTCAATTATCGAAAAACAGGGAAAATTTAATGGATAAAATTAAGCATACAGTTGTGCATTCGGTTACATCGTTCAGCGATATGAGAGCCGGAATATTAAAGGAAATCAGGGAAGAAAAAGGGCAGTATGGCTATTCGGATGTTGTGAATGCTTGTGGGCTGAGTTATGCAAGGCTGTATTCTGAAATTGAACAGCGCTATGAAAATGAACAGTATTATAAGGTAGATGGGACGCCGCTGACAAAAGAAGATGAGATAGAGTGGTTGGATATACAATTTGAGCAGGAAGTGGCATGGCAGAAATCCTGTGCCAGAATAACAGCCCAGGGGCAGGTCATTCAGGGGAATATTCCTGAAATGCCAACAGAGGAGATGGAAGAATTGGAGGACAGCTTTTATCAGGTTAAGGATGCCTATATGAAGCTGTACCGAGAAAACAGACGGGCAGAGAGACCGCTTGTTTTGCAAAGTTATATGTTTGGCAATAGCCAGATGTATCAAATATTGAATAGACTAGGAAATTTACAGGAGAGGGTGGTATAATGCAAGTTAATTCGTCCAATGGTTCATTACAACAAAGGTTCTTTTCTGGAACAGGCAGTATAGGCGGCATCCATCTGCCGGACTTCAATGACAAATATATTTTCTCTAAAAAGAAAAGCGGTGTCAGTGATAAAGAATACCGGAAGCAGATCAGGGAACAAGCTTATGAGGATTTTGAAAAAGGGCAGTTCCAAAACAAATCCGAAGGATTTAATAGGCTGATGAAAAGCTACACATCGGAAGTGTCCCCGGACAGAAAAGGGATTATTACTTCCGGGCTGAAAGCTATTTCAAGGAACAGACAGAATGTGCTGAAGCCAATAGATTTTGTGGCAACACTGCTTGAAGGGAAAGTGAAATATCAGAAACTGCCGTCAGGCAACAGCGATTACATAGAGTTTTACGATAAAAACGGGGAGATGGTGACGACTTATTCCAATAATGGGTGGACGATGTATACGACTAATGCAGAGGCCGCCAGACAGACGGAAATGTGCATGATCTATAACGAGGCATGGGGAAATGCCAAGAGAGGGATTCCGATGGCAGGCGAAGAAATGGTAAATGTGGTAGATATGCAGAGTAGCTTTGATGCCAAAGCATAGCAGGAAATAAAACCCACAGCCCCGTATGCAATACTGCAAACCGCAGGTACAAAAAAAGATGAACCGATTGCGGCTGATAACTTGATAGAAACTCAGGAGACAAAAACTGGGGAGAAACAAATTACAGCTGAAGAAAAGATTAAACAGGCAGATGAGTTTTGGGCTCAGCATAGCAGGGGGGAACAAGGTCAAACTGACTGTTCACATGGGAAAAGATAGTTTCATTGAAGTTATCAAAGAAAAACCAAACAGCAGATAATGTACTTCTTGGCTGGACATAGGAATTATTCTTTTGTATTGACCAAAGCTTCAGCAGTAGATAAATGTAATAAGGCAGGTGATGTGTATGGGAAAATGTTAGTTCTGACATTTGAGGATAATGAGGATGCTATGATGAATCGCATATTATCGTTGATAAATACCAAAGAAGTGTTGATGCAACAATAGTTGCGGATCATATAGTATTAGAAGCAGAGGATTTAGGACTTAGTTCTTGTTGGCTTACATATTTTGATCCTGAGATTATCAGAAATGAGTTTAATATTCCAAGTAACCTTGAACCAATAGCAATTATTGCGGTGGGATATGCTGACACAGAAAAGGCATCACCAGACAGACATTCAAAGGATAGAAAAGCGCTTGAAAGCCTTGTTTGTTACGAAACTTTTTAAGCATATTAAGAAATAAAAGAGATTGTGTTTAAAGATGGAAAACTTGTCTGAGACGCAGCGAAGTAAATAAAATGAATAATATAGGAAGTCAGTAGTGCGTGAATAAACTGCTGGCTTCTTTTTTGATAGATACAGTCACTCCCAGAGAGTGTGCAGGATAGTAAAGTAATAATATCAACATGACGATATAGAAAATGCAGGGAAGCATTGTATTTCAAAGAGTTTGAGATACAGTGCTTTTGTGTATTAACAGGAGCAAATGGTTTACTGCTTTTCTTTTTAATCGTATTTCGTGTTAAAAAATCGTATTTGGTGAAGAAATACCATAATATTTTGTTTCATGTGATATCTTTTATAGGTGAGATTTGAAACAGAATAAAGATTGAACCGATATATAAATGAGAAAGAAGGTGAGTGCTATGCTGGAAATTGTTGTCTGTGATGACGATATAGCAGATCTTGAGCGTGCAGTGAATATGCTGCATAAGATTTTTACAAGTCAAAAGATTGCTTATCATATTGAGCAATTTGCGTCTGCAAATCAAATGCTTGAAAATATCAGCAACATTGATATCGGAATTTTAGATATTTCGATGGAAGAACTGAATGGTATTAAACTGGGGAGAACATTGAAAGAAAAATTTCCAGATGTGAAATTAGTGTATATTACGAGTTATGAAGAATATTGTATGCAGGTCATTAACGAAGTTCATGCATTTTCATTTCTATGTAAACCACTGGAATATGATAAATTGGAAATGCAGATGTTGGAACTACTGGATCAACTGCCGGATACCGGAGCAGAAAAGGATTTTTATAAAGTGACGGACAGCAATGGGAAAGAGTATCTGTCAATCAAATTGAAACTCAGGGACATTTTATATTTTGAATACATAAAAAGATCAAGAAAAGTACTGATAGCGTTGTCTGATATAACATATGAGTATGACTGCATTTTTGAAAAACTGGTTGAAGAACTGCAGCCCTATGATTTTGTTGTGAATTGCAGAGGAAATCTGGTTAATTTAAGGCATATTGAAAAAATAAAAGGCTTTACCATTTATCTGGACAATGGAAAAGAACTCCAGATTGCGCAAAAGAGAAGCAGCGATTTTAGAGAAGAAGTAAATAAATTTTTGCAGAAAAATTCATAGGAGAAACGATGAATACGATTTTACTGATATTATGTAATGCTCTTTCCTGTTTTATCATAAGTACCATACTGTTCCAGTTTATGAATGGAAAGTATAAAAGAAGCAGTCAAAATAGATATGTATATATTGTGGTTGAGACTGTCACAGTGATTTTTACAACCTGTATCAATATGTTCAATCATTCCATATTAAATCTGGTGGTCTGGGGCGTGTTGACGGGGGTGATCGCATATGCTCTGTATTATGAGGATATGGATAAACCGTTAAGACGTATCATTGAATGTGAGGCATTGGTATTTTGCATGTCTGTCTGTGAATCATTAGGAGTGATTCTTTTACAATGTATTTTGCAGGCAGCAGATATAAAAAATGTGAATGAAACGATGCTTTACTGCCTTGAGGTAACATTTTCAAAAGTAATACTTATTTTTTTGTATTATACATTCATAAACAGGTTTGTGAAAAAGAGCGATATTCCTTATGCAAAGACAAGGTACATCATGTATGGAATGATACTCCTATACAATCTGATTAACATGGGTGTAATTGTAGAGAATTTTAAAAATGGAGAAGAAAATTATTTATGTGCAGTCAATATGGGGTGTATTGTTCTGGCAGATCTATACCTTTTATATTTTGTTAAAATGGCAGATGAAAAGAACTATTATGAAAAGCAGCTCATCGCTTTAGAGCAACAGGCAAAGGTACAATACGAATACTATTTGACGCAGACAAAAAAATATGATCAAACCGTCCACATATTACATGATGTAAATAAGCATATTAAAGCAATCGAAGGATTATATGGTGCAGAGCAGGGGAATACGGCAGGAGAATATGCAGCGGAAATCAGAGAACTGTTAAAGCCGCTCATTCCGGTTCAATACACAGAAAATCCAATATTAAACATTCTTCTTACCGATAAAGAATCCGTTATGAAGGAAAAAGGTATTTCAGTAACCATAAAGGTGGATAATGTGAATCTGAATTTCCTTGCACCAATCGACATTACAACTATTTTTGGAAATTTATTGGATAATGCGATTGAGGCTGCAGAGAAGCTTGAAGGCGGGAAATATATTTCGATTAAGATTGGCTCATACCATAAAATGATAGCTGCCAGCATCGAAAATAACTGCGGGGAGGTAAAGTGGAAAAATGGTTTTCCGGTATCAGCGAAAGGAAAAGGCGGTGGAATAGGACTGCTGAATGTTCAGAGCAGTGTAAAAAAATATGATGGAAATTTAATATTGAAAAGTGATGGAAATAAATTTATTGCTGAGTTATTCCTCAATTCATAAAAAGTCTTACTTCGTGCAAAAAAATCGTACTTGGTGCAGAAAAGGTAAAATATTAGAAGTGGGTTGTCGATAGAAAAAGAAAAATAAAGCGGATGACAGATATAAAAAATTTAATGATAGGAGGCTTCGATTATGTCAAGAATTACGGACTACGGTTTTTTATTTCAAACGACATTTGGAACATCAAAAACAAATTTAGTCAACAATATTCAGTTGTCCCAAATGAACAGCAGTTCTGTACAGAAACAATTAAAAGCAGCAGGGATTGACACAAACAGTAAAAAGTATAAAGCAGCACTGAGTGAGATGATGAAAAATGGAAACGGTGCAATGTTTACAAATGTTCAGGCAATTAAGAACCTGATGAGCCAGTATGACAAAAATGGAGACTGGATTGATCCGAATACCGGATTAACAGGACTTGCTGTAACGGATGAGAACAGAAACAGTTATAAACATATCATTTCTATTCCAGAGAGCAGCCGGGAAGAAATGTTTGAACTGGCAAAGAAAGAATTCTTAAATGAAAACGGTACTTTAAATGGTGATACTACCAAAAGGGAGAGTGTATATAACAATTTATATAGAAAAATGGATAAAGATGACCGTTTATCAGCAGGCTGGACAATGGAACAATATGAACATCAATACAGACAGGCATTTGCAGAAGTTGCAAAAGCCGCAGATCCTACATGGAAAGCGGGTAAAACAATACCGGCTGGCTCATTGGATGGCATTACGAGAGAGTCGGTGGAAAGTGGTAGGAAGTCAGTAGATATAAAGTTATAGATAGATTTATTTATGAGCTACGAGGTGGAACTAAGATAATGGGTTTTAAGGAGGAAAAATAGGATATGAAAATATCTAATTACATGAACAATACGAATCTGATCGTAGAAAAAAATAATGTTAAAGTCCAGAAAGAAAATAAGCAGACAAACGAAAAACATACAACGGAACAATCGGTAAAGCTTTCTATTTCTAATGAGGGAATGGAGTATTATCGCAACTGTATACAGCAGAACAGACAGGAAACCTATGATGATGTACTTCAGCGGAGAGAACTGTTAAAAAGTGAAAAAATCAGAGATATTGATTATGGATATGAAATTTCAAAGAAAGCAGCAGAATTGAATAAAGATGCTGCTAATGCCGGGCAAAATGCTTTAAGCACTACAGACAGAGCGAACGGTTATGTTGCAGCATATGCAGAGTTGTATGATGAAATTGTTCAGGGATATGAATCTGGTACACGGGAAATATATGTGACAGATGAAAATGGAACTCATAAGCTTACAAAGGATGAAGAGTTAAGCAATTTAGATGCTGCATATAAAAAAACAGTGGATGACTTTGTGACAATGGAGACAACCAATCAGCATGCCCGTGGAATTATTGGTGAAGAAATGAATAAAATTTCAAAAATTACCACAAGGTCAACTTTGGCATCGGCTTACATTGAGGAGCAAAAAACCAGGGGGAAGGATGAGATTACTGAAAACTTAGGAAAGAAGATGTATGGTGCAATTACCTCATTTAAGGAGAAATATACAATGATTCAGCCTAATAGAGAGCAGTTATTGATGAGCATTAAGATTTGATAATGTTAGTACTATGATTTACAAATAAAAATAGTAATTACATATCATATTGAGGCTGAGAGAAATTAAATATCCAAGTCGTTCAATATAATAGAAATTATTTTAAGTTTCAATAACAGGGAGGTAGGATTATGGCAATTACAGGTATCAATAACAGTAGTTACACATCGTATTATGCTTCAAATTACAAGAATACTGTTAAAAAAACAGATAGTGAAAAGGATAGTACAAATACAAAGGACGGCAATGTGACAACAAGTACAGTTGAATTAAAAACATCACGTCCCGGTGTGACAAAAACAGAGCAGATTAAGACAGGGTATAGTAATGTAAATGATTATTCAAAATACTTGCAAGGAAAATACCATTATATGAATATAGGGCTGACTTCAATGCAGGGTATTCCGACAACGGTATCTGTTTCAAGTGCATTTTTACAAAAGTGCATGAATGATCCGGAAAAAGCAAAGTATCTGGAGGAAAACTTAGCAGCCATTCCGGATTGTACAAAAGATACGATTAATGGATGTTTGGGCACTGTGACAAATCAGAGTTATATGATTGATGCAAACGGAAATATTATAGAGACAGCATCTGGTACAAATGATCCAGATGGGAAAATAGCGAAAGAGAATGCTGAACGAAAGGCAAAAGAGAACAGAGAAAAAGAGGAAAAGGTAAAAGAAAAAAGAGCTGCTAAAAAAGCAGAGGAAGAAAAAGCTGCAAAGAAACGTGCAGAAAAATCGGCAGAAGGAAAAGAAACGGGTGATTATACCTTATCCGTAACTGGTAATGATGTAAAAAGTATGACACAGAGCCTTGTAGCAGAATCTGTGAGTATTTCTGCACCTGATAGATCAAGTTTTGATATTAAGGCATAAGAGGGTTCGGTAAAAGGAAAATATCAAATCAATGCATTAGTTGGAAGTGCTTGTTTCCTATTATGGCATATCCAAGCTAACGATAGCAAAAATGGCTGGTGTTGAGGAAAAAGATATTGACAGGCTTTTAGCCAATCCACCAGAAAAGATTGAAATCGAAGTAAAGTATAAAATTGCTGTGACGATTATGGAACTGCGATTTTGGCTAAAAGATTGTGAATCACCGATATAATCGGGATTTGTGAGTAGAGGGCACTTATGAAAAATAAAAGTATCAATCAAGTTTCCATAATAAATGGTGAAGATGGTCCCACAAGTGTTTTTATATTTGGAGAAGCTCAAAAGAAATCTCTAAAGATTAGAATCCGAAATGCTATCTATCAATCCAGACGAAAAAGGATAGAAAAGAGAATAGCGGCCAACCCGCATACACTTGCGGAAGTGGTGCAATACGCAAAGGATCATTATGATTTAGTGGAAATCAATCCTGCCGCAACAAATTGGATAGAACGACAGAAAAATCTAAAAGCTAGTTTGATTATGCAGCATAAACCAGAACTTTTGGGCCAAAGGAAGGATATTCCAAAACCAGATTTTCATAATGAAGAATCTGTTAAAAATTTTTTGAATGAAATGGAAATTAGAAATAAATTGATTAACCAAATGCCTGATAATGTAATTCCCATGGATTTTCATTTATATGAAATAAAAATTGGTGAGGATTTAATGGAAATAGAGGTAGATTATACCTGGAATATATTTGGAATATCTTACTCTGGAAATAAGTCGGTCATAAAAAGGTTTAAGAAAATAGCCAGAGATTTATATTGTTATTATGGTGTCAGTGAGGAGGATATAAAGAACCGGACAAAAAGATATTCTTCACTGGTAACGGAATTGAGTTCATAATTCAGAATTTTAAATGGAGTATTTACGATGAAGAAAATTATATCTTATTTTTTGAGTGGAATCGTATTATGCACAGCTCTTCTTGTAACTCCTGTATCGGCAGCAGAAGTTGCACCGGCAGAGGAAACAATAACTATAAATTCTACTGTATCAGTGAGGGCTACAAATTATTGGACTAAGACAACAACAAAATTAAATTCTGTATATGGGACAGCATCAAATATTTCAACTGTTTCATCAGGGTCTGTAAGTGGATCAAATCCTCAGATTTTAAAAATAGAGGTGTATAGTAGGGTTAGTTCAGGAAGTGATTCGTTTTATTTATATGTAGAAGATGGCAATGGAAATGTTAATTATACAACAGTAAGTAAGAGTGGAACAATAACAATTAATGATTTTAATGGTTTTGATCCGTCAGGCAAGTGGAAAATATGGATTGTTACAAAAGGAACAGTTTCAACATCTACTGAAACAATAAAAGTATATTATACATATTAAAAATGTAATGTGGCTACAATTTTGTATTATAGGAGAGAGTGAAATATGAATGTAAATATTAACAATAAAAATTTATTTTCGCAAAGTTTGCTAATAAACAAATTCTTCTTTCAGAAAAATTTTTCACACAAGTAGACTGGGATTACGACCCTAGATTCTGGGTGTCAATATAGAAATAACAATTATTACTATAATAAAGATGGTGTACCTTTTTTATCAAAGGAACAGGCAGACCGTTGTATCAATGGTAAGGATTGGAAAAAGATAGTGTCTGTATCGGATAAGGTGAAGTCGGATTTAGAAAAGGTTGTAAAGCAGGATTTTATCAGTAGCAATGGTGCATATATACCAGAAGAAAGCAAGAGACATGATGTAATCAAACAGTATTTGAATACGATTCCTTCTGAACAGCGAAATTCCGCTTCGTGGACATTGAGCAGAATGGCTGGAGATTATGCTTCAAGAATGGAGACACTGGTAAAGAAAAATAATCCTGGATGGAAGCCGGGAGATGCATTTGATACAAGTATTTTAAATCAGATGGAAGATACTCTTTGTGGATTAGATTTTAAAGTATAGATGTAGGTGAGAAAAATCCAACAGGTGGCATAGTTGGAAGGACTCCGAATAATGAAAGGAGATATGTTAATATGGCAGTTACAGGAATAGAAACTTATGCGTCATATACGAATCGTTATGGCGATACACAAAATGCTGGAAACAAAACGGGCAGGACATATAAGAATGCCCATGAATATAAGAACTATTTAACACAAAAATACGATTGCTTGCGAAGCAGGGATTATTCCGTAAATATAAACAGTTCTCTTTTGTCAGAGGCTATGGGAGATGAAAAGACAAAACAATGGTTGGAGTACAATTTATCGCTAATACCAAAAACAATAGAACAGTCAAGAGCTTATGTGGCAGCAAGAGGAGCAAAGATACTGAGTTATAGTATTACTATAAATGGATATGATAGCATGAGTTCTGTAATGTGTACTCAAGATGAGGTTGATCCGGGAACAGAAAAAGCAAGGAAAGAACTTGAAGAAAGACTCGAGAAAAGAAAAGCAGAAAAGAAAGAGACAGAGGAACGGCTGGAAAAACAGCGTGCCGAAAAACAGGAGCAGGAAGAATGGCAATATAATCTGAAAATTGATGGAAAAGATGTAGCTGACCTGACAGGAAAAATGGTGGAATTGGTAGGTACTTCAATTCCTATAGGAGTGACGGAAAGCGGAGTTTCGACATTTGATGTGCTGGCATAGAAACTGATATGAGTATGCCGGGATGTATTGACATGCAGAATGTATTTTTATTTCTTTCGGTGGGACTGGTTGCGATTAACCTTATCCTTATGGAGTTCATGCAGAATACCATTGAAAGAGAAGAGAGAATAAAAATTGCGGTACTTACGGAACAAAATCAGAAAAATCGTATTGCAGATTATCAGGACCGGGAAGAAATCTATGAGCGTCAGCGAAGAAAAATGTACGATTATAAAAATCAGCTTTCCACAATCCAGACGTTGATTAAGAATGGACACACAGATGAGGCACTTTCATTTACGCAGAAACTGACAGAGAGCATAGCAGTTGAGATGTCGGCAATCAACATGAACCATCCGGTGGTCAATGCTGTTTTAAACCAGAAGTACCGCAGCATGCAGGAGAAACACATAGCGGTTATCCTGAAAGTAGGGGATCTGCAGGAGATTTGTCTGGAAGAGGAAGAGATTGTGATTCTGCTTTCCAATTTATTGGATAATGCAATCCGGGAGAGTGAAAAGGTACTGAAAAATACCGGGAAAGCGGTCATTCATCTGAAATTAGAGTGCGAAGAACATAAACTGATATTTGCGGTAAGAAATCCGGTGACAGAAAAGGTGGAAATTGAAAATGATACGATAAAGAGCAAAAGAGGGGATCATCACGGTATTGGATTGTTAAATGTAAAAGCAGTTGTGGATAAATATGGCGGTGATATGGTGCTTTCCTGCGATGAAGATGAATTTAAGGCAGTGGTCATCTTGTAAAGAGATGGTCTTTGTGTGCGTAATATGGTCGTTTGATGATATGGGACTAGGAGAACAGGTTATTTTATCCGATAAAGAAAGCAAAGGAGGTTACTATGAGTAATACAATTAATGTGAACTATATGACACGGGCTTACAATCAGTACCAACAGAAAAATGCGGCTAAAGATCAGGAGAAGGAAGATACAAGGTTTGCGGATAGTGTAAGAGAAAAGAGCGAAGCTAGTGGAAGTATAGTGGGCAATTCAAAAATAGGTTCTGTGTCTGCTAAAGATATGACGATGGTGGAATACAAGCAGTACATTTATAATAAAATATCTCAAATTCCAATGCACCCCACAAGAGCAGGCGAGTCAATATCTGTTACAATTTCAGAGGCGGGTTTTGAAGCAATGAAGAATGATCCAGAGTATGAAGCATGGGTATTAAATGATTTGCAAGTGGGTTGGTCACAACCAGATAAATGGTCCGGTATATGCGGAGGAGCGTTTTCTACAATATATTATGGAGCATCAAAAGAAGAATGTCATGCTGAGATGTGGAGTGCTGGTTATAACAATGGGAATGGTGGGAAGATTTTTAATGATAAGTCAAAAAATAGTTTTTGGGAGCGCAGAATAGAAAATAAAAAGAGAATAGAAAATCAGGTAAAGAAACAACAGGAAAAAAAGCGGATTCAGAAAAAACAAGCGGAAAGAACAGCTTATGAAGAATATGCGCAAAATAAAAGGTTATCCGCTCAGGATGCCAGAACTCGATTGGTGGCTGAGAGTAGTTCGTCTGCTAAGACTGTCACAATAAGTCAGGCAGTAGCTTCTTATGAGGCAAATTTTACAATGGCAGTAAGCGTATCGAACAAAACCCAATAGCCTGCAAATAAAAAATCAAGGCTAAATAGAAAGGAGAGATGCAGTATGGGAATTAATGGAGTATCATCGTATGCCAATACATACACATACGGAAATGTAAAAAATGAAAATGTAAAGCTATCAAAGAATAGTGAAAAGAATTATTATGCAGGATACACTATGAATTCAGCCAATAAGTTTAAAAATGTATCAGACTATTCAAAGTATTTGACTAACAAGTATAAATGTTTGACTCCATGCAAAAATGCTTCTGTATTGATTGACAGAAGTGTAATGCAAAAGGCATGTGGAGATGAAAAAACTGCGAAATGGCTTGAGGAAAATTTAGCAATTATGCCAGATGTTATACGAAATGCACAGAAGGCGGCAATAAGTCATGGTAGTAAACTGATATCAGTGGAGTTTAAGTTTACGAATAATGGAACCGAAATGACAACCTGTGGCATTTTTGGAGAGACTGGTACGGATTCAGAAATTGACAAATGGCTGGAGAGAATGAAAGAGGATAAAGAAAAAGAAGATAAAAAAACAGAAAATATGATTGCTATAGAAGCGACAACTAAAAATAAGGTAGGTTTTGATACATATGCATAGTATCAATTTCTATAATTTTGAAAAAAGAAAAGATTACAAACAAGGTATTGAAGGTAGTGGAGAGAATTGCCCGGAATGAAGTGGAAAAAACAGTTCTTGGCAGGACGGCAGAGTGTTCAGCGATTTATCACCAGCCGAAAAGACCTAAGAAAAGGGAAAACTAGGTCAGAATAATGAAATATTTTGTGGAGTGTTGCGGTTGTGATTATCGTAATGGCAAAACAAAAGGAGTTAATATGGGATTAGGCGTTGAAAATTCAGTTAAATCCGGGCGGGAATCTGACCTATCAGTATTACGCAAGTGATATCCGGGAAATTTTAGCATATAACCGGACACAGCACAAAGATATTATGTCTGAGTTAAACGTACAGTTTGTGATAGTAGACGGTACAATTCAGATAAACTGATTGGAGGAATAGAAGTATGCACATCGGTTTTGGTCAGAATACCGTATCTTCATTGTACGGTCATCAAAAAGGCGATCATATGAAAACTATAGGTTTTCTCATAAAAAGCATAAGGCAAATGAATCGCAAGAAAAAATGACCGTAACATCCGGCAAGGACGTATGCCGGAAGATAGGACATTCAGATGAAGTCGATGGGGAAAATCAGGAAAACACATATATACATGATAGTTTTGCCTTAGACGCTGGTTACGCAAATTATATCAGAGAAACGGTGCCTAAAACTGTTTGGTCAAATGATTATCTTCGAGAATTATGGGATGAAAATGCTAAATATTTAAAAAGTATCCGTGAAAGTAAAAATGGGTATGGTTTCGATGATATTGGAATGGGAGCTGCATATACCTATTCTACTATGTATCAAAAAATTGTAGAAGGATATAGGAATGGAACAAGAGAAGTGTATGTATGCGATGATTCAGAGAGTGGAAAAAGACGTTTGCTGTTAATGGATGAAGAATTGGAAAAGCTAAATAAAGGTTTTGATGAACTGATAAAATGGGATAAAATGGTTGCCAAAAGTCAAAAGCAAAATGCAGAAAAAGGACAGATTGGCTGCCGGGTACACCCTTGAAAAATATGAGAGAATTTACAGACAGGCATTTTATGATGCCGCAAAAAAGGCTGATCCTAACTGGGAAATTGGTAAGCCAATTAAAGATGGTGCATTAGATATTGTTACAAGAGAATTGGCAGAGTCGGGGAAATCTCCTGCACAGGCAACGCTTGATACTAAAATTTAACATATCAGGTATATTTGAATAATTAAAAAGAGAAAATTTTGAGCTGATTGGAGGAACAAAAATATGAACATTAGTTCTGGTCTGAATACCGTATCTTCATTGTACGGTCAACAAAAAGGTAATCAAATGAAAACTCCTGCATCTGGGGAAAAGACATTTTATACGGCAGAAACACCGAAGGTATATCAGATATTTACAACAGATAATATGTTGTGGACAGGAGGTAATGGTACAGGTCTTTCTTATTGTCTTAAATATGCGGATGATTCGACGGATGAAAATCCTGTGGTGTTAGCGAAAGGTGTGGATGAAAACGGGAAAGAGTTTGAGCAAAGAATTTATATCAATGATGTTAATCCATCAAATGCTACAGTAGTCGAAATGCGTGCATTGGAGGCACATTACAAAGTGGAAAAGCAGGGAGGTTTCACGTCTCTGCCGCTTGAAGCTGGTAATATGGGGCTTAATGACAGAAGAGATTTTATTTCAATGTTTAAAGAATGCATAGAAGATTTAAACAAATTAGGAAGGTTTGATTTATCGTTGCTTTGGACGAAAAGTATGGATGCTTATCTTGATTTGACAAGTGCAAATAGTAAGTACAAATAAGGCTTAGCTATTTGGACATAGAAGGAGAGAATTTAGAAAAAACGAAGGAGATTGAGACAATGCAGTCAATATCAAGTTATATTAATCCTAATACAAGAGGACTTACATCTAATTACAAAAATACAGCTATTAAAGATAAGGAAACCTATAATGAGGCGATGTCGCAGCACTTACTAAATCCGGTAGAAGATTTGGTTCAAGTGTTAAAAACACCTATAAAATTGGCGAAGAGTTCGTCACTTAGCAGGCAGAATAATTCTGTTAATATTGCGGAAGGGCAAAGAATCCGTGTTAATGGAGGTCATGTGCTTACGATTACGGCGCATGGAGTAGAGGTTTCTGGTGGAGATAATCCGTATGATACACAATCATATGTAAAAGCACAGAGAATGGCAGATGCATTGGCATCCATGCTGCGAAATGCAGGTGGGACAATGACTACTGTAGCACATTCAAAGGAGGAATATGCCCGGTACACAGAAGGAATTACAGATGTTATGTCTTATCTGGGTATAGACACTTCCAAAGATTTTACGGTCAATGGTATGAAATATAGCAAAAATAAAGATGGATGGTATGAGTCAGAAGCGAACCGTGATGCGCAGGCGGCATAGCAGACGGTACAATTCAGATAAAAGATCAAGTCTCAAAATAAATATTTTTTAGAGAAAATCAGAGATTTCGATAAAATGCAATATACCAATACATACACTTATGAAAATATATTTGAATAATTAAAATTATGGAGGACACTATGAAAGTTCAAGGAAATAGGTATATTAATAATCCAGAGATGGTAAAAAATAAGGTTGAGAAGAAAACAACTGTTCCTCAGAATATTATTTCGGAGGATGATGTGAAAATCAGTGATTCAGCAAGAAAGTTAGTTGAGACTGCTCGTAATAAGGTATCGGATTTTCATACAATGCATTTTTCATCTATTAATGGAGAGATAAGAGAGATACCAGCAGAATATAAATGTGAAAATTTATTCAAATTAGATTTGAAAGCAACTTCCATTTCTGGAGAACAAAATGCGTTTGAAGGCTGTTCGGAAAATCAATCAGAGGTTTTTGAAAAATGGCTGGACGAAAATGCTTCTGAATATTTGACAGAAGATGAAATGAAAGATTTAAAAGAGAAGATTAATGCAATGACAGCAGATGTAGATTCTTTGAATGCTCAGGAGGGATATAGAGGAACTTCTTATGAATCTGTATTTTTGTTAAGTGCAAGTGAAGTGGGGCTAAGGAAAGTAAATGAAATGTATGTTCCAGAGCAATTTCAAGCTGGTTTTTCAGACATGATTGACGAATATGTTCATTTTAATGATTCGGCACG